>CAJXFT010000167.1 GCA_913053235.1 uncultured Alphaproteobacteria bacterium | reverse complement strand
TTGATGGCGCCGGCGGCGCGGTCGCCGATTTTGAGGAAGCTCATCAGGCCCGAGGACCGTCCGCCGCCGCTCAAGGGCTCGCCGTCAGACCGCAGATTGGAAAAATTGGTGCCGGTGCCGGAGCCATATTTGAACAGGCGGGCCTCGCGCACCCAGAGGTCCATGATGCCGCCTTCATTGACGAGATCGTCCTCGATACTCTGGATGAAGCAGGCATGCGGCTGGGGGTGGGCATAGGCCGATTGCGAGGGTTTGGTCTCGCCGGACTCGAAATCGACGTAGTAATGCCCCTGCGCCGGTCCGTCGATGCCGTAGGCCCAATGCAGGCCGGTATTGAACCATTGCGGCGAATTCGGCGCGCACATTTGCCGGCTCAGCATGTAGCGGGTTTCATCGTAGAAGGCGCGGGCATCCGCATCGGCGTCGAAATAGCCGGCTTTCCAGCCCCAATAGGCCCATGTGCCGGCGAGGCGGTCGAACACCTGCTTGGCCGAGGTCTCGCCGATTTCGCGCTCGTTGGGATTGAGGTCCTCAAGCGCCGCATCGTCGGCTTCGCAACGCCACAACCAGCGCGGAATGTCCTCTTCCTCGACCGCGCGCAGGCGCCGCGGCACGCCGGCCTTGCGGAAATATTTCTGCGCCAGCACATCGCACGCCACCTGCGACCATGCGCTCGGTACTTCGATATCGTTCTGTGCGAAGACGACGGAGCCATCGGGTTGCCGAATCTCGCTCTTCGTCTTGCGAAACTCCACATTGTTATACGGCGATTGGCCGTCAACCGTGAAGACCCGCTCTATGCGCATATGGCGCCCCCAAACAAACTCTCGCCCCTTGTAAAACTGTCCCGTGCCGAGCCGTTTTTTCGATCCTGGGCGATAAAATCCTTGTGGCTCAGGCACTTCGATATGTTGTGTTTTGAAACTATCTCACCACAACATATCGTGGGAAGGGCACGTTACGCCGTTCAGATTCAGATGGCAACAATATTTTGTGGGTCGGGGTGATTGTTAACACTACATGCTGTAGAGGGGGACCTGTGGATAAAACTGTGAGTAAAACTGTCTTTGATAAAACGCAATAACACTTAATGTTTTCAATAAATTATTATTTATAT
Organism: uncultured Alphaproteobacteria bacterium; assembly: GCA_913053235.1. GTDB lineage: Bacteria > Pseudomonadota > Alphaproteobacteria > UBA828 > UBA828 > PTKB01. The sequence continues at coordinate 6,979 of CAJXFT010000167.1, read as the reverse complement.
CGTATGCAATAGATCAATTATGCTGCCGAACGGTTTTAAAGTAAATTCTAAACTATAATCGGCCCCTCGGCGCGAATTTATGGTAAATTTTTTTTTGAAATCTCGCCCGGCGCCGCGGCGAAGCCGGCTTCGAAGGCCAGAACTGTGGACGGGGTGGCGCGCTTTGTGCATTAATCGGTGCTGCGTCGAGATTCACGAATATGCAGGATCGTCAGGCCTCAATCGCCCGGCGATCGATAGCGCGCACGGAGATTTTCGCATGGCTACCTTGGGTACCCGGTTGTTCACCATGTTCAAGGGTGAATTCGTCGGACAGGACGAGTTCGCCAATCGTTACTTCCGCGAGAAAAAAACGCCGGCGGGGCGCCGCGAGCGGCGCTGGGTGCTGTACAAGGGTGACGATGAGGCATCGAGCGTGCCGCCGACATGGCATGGATGGTTGCACCATATCGTCGCCGATTCGCCGGCCACCAAGCCGATCGAGGTGAAGTCCTGGCAAAAACCGCATTTGCCGAATCAAACCGGAAGCGCCGCCGCCTACCGCCCGCCCGGGCATACTCTGGAGGGCGGCAAGAGGGACAGGGCGACCGGCGATTATGAACCCTGGCGGCCGGAGTAGCCTCAACAGCCGGAACAGGTTGACGGCATGAAACGAGATCGTCGCGGCACGGAAGAAAAAATAGTCCGGGCGGTCGGCACCGTGCTGGAGCGCGACGGTTTCGAAAAGGTCGGCGTCAATCTGGTGGCGCGCACCGCCGGCGTCGACAAGGTCTTGATATACAGATATTTCGCTGGTTTTGACGGCTTGCTTACCGCCTTTGGCGAGAGCGCCGACATCTGGTGGACGGTCGACGAGATCGTCGGCGAAGATTTGCCGGCGCCGCAGCGCGGAAATTTAGCCGCCTGGTGCTCTTTGGCGCTGATGCGCCAGGTCGAAGCCCTGCGTCGGCGCCCGGTGACGCAACAGATTCTGCTGTGGGAGCTCAGCCAATCGAACGGCCTGACCAGGCAATTGAACAGTCTGCGCGATGCGCGCATGCAGCAACTTGTGCGCCGGGTGATTGAACTGGGCGGCCGGCGCGCCGATACGCGCCTCATGGCGGTGCATGGTCTGCTCGGCGCCGCCTCCGAATATCTGGTTCTGAGAGCGAGAAACTCCGACAGCCTCCTCGGCATGGACTTTTCCGGCGATAGCGGCTGGAAGCGTCTTGCGGCGTCGCTCTCGGCCGTGGTCGAGGCCGTGTTTGCCGACGAAGATTAGCTCGGCCGCACCAAAATATGCCGCTTCTTGCCGGCTGAAAGCTTGATCACGCCGTCATCGTTGCAATCCGCCAGGGTGATGGCGGCATCTTCCTTGGCGATGACGACATCGTTCAAGCGCACGCCGCCGCCGCGTATCAGGCGGCGCGCGGCGCCGCGCGAATCGCATAAGCCGGCATCGTGGACGAGCTGAAATGCCAGAATTCCGACCGTCAATTCGTCTTTGGAAGCACTGACTTCGGGCAATCCTTCGCCGGCGCCGCCGGCCTCGAAGGTCTCGCGCGCCGTCTCGCCGGCCGCCCGCGCCGCCTCTTCGCCATGGCACATCGCGGTGGCGAGATTGGCGAGCAGCTTCTTCGCCTCGTTAAGCTCTTCTCCCTCGACCGATTCGAATCGCTGAATTTCGTCGAGCGGCAGTTCGCTAAACAAGCGGAGAAATAGGCAGACATCCCTGTCGTCGGTATTTCTCCAAAATTGCCAATAATCATAAGAACTTAGCTTCGAATCATCGATCCAGACGGCGCCCTCGGCGGTCTTGCCCATTTTTGCCCCCGAGGCGAGGGTGATCAAAGGCGTGGTCAGGCCGTACAAGGATTTGGCATCGATTCTGCGCGCCAATTCGACGCCATTGACGATATTGCCCCATTGGTCGGAGCCGCCCATTTGTAAGACGCAGTTGTGGCGCCGCGACAGTTCCATGAAATCATAGGCCTGCAGGATCATGTAATTGAATTCGAGGAACGTCATCGGTTGCTCGCGCTCGAGGCGCAGGCGCACCGAATCGAATTTAAGCATGCGGTTCAGCGAAAAATGGCGTCCGATATCGCGCAGGAAGGCGACATATTCGAGCCCGTCGAGCCAATCGGCATTGTCCACCATGACGGCGTCGGTGGGGCCATCGCCGAAGCTCAGGAAGCGGGCGAAGCAGCGCTGAATGCCGGCTTTGTTGGCGGCGATTTGCGCCTCGCTCAACAATTGCCGCGACGCGTCGCGCCCGGAAGGGTCGCCGATCTTGGTGGTTCCGCCGCCCATCAGGACGATCGGCTTGTGGCCCGAGCGCTGCAGCCAGCGCAGCATCATGATCTGCACCAGGCTGCCGACATGCAGGCTGTCGGCGGTGCAGTCGAAGCCGATATAGGCGGTTATCGGGCCGCCCAAAGCGAGCCCATCGAGCTCGCCGTCATCGGTGCATTGGTGCACAAAACCGCGGCCATGCAGCACGCGCATAAAATCGGAACGAAACTCGGGCATGGCGGCGCTGGTCCGTGATCGAAAGAAGCCTGGATGAACGGCTCGGCGTGATGTAACACGGCCCACATGGCTGGACAATCAACTGTAACGATGATGCGCCCGAAGCGGAACAGGGCGGGAGCCGGAGCGTGGCCGAAGATATAGCCGGAACAGGGCCGGTTTACGCGTTGGGCCTGATGAGCGGCACGTCGCTCGACGGCATCGACGCGGCGCTGATTCGCACTGACGGCGAGCAGGTGTACGAATTTGGCCCATGGCTGACGGCGCCCTATGAAGCGAACCTGCGCGACGCACTGCGCCGGCTGGTCGAAGGCGGGCGAGATGGAGTAGACGAAGTGGAAAAGGCGCTGACCGAGGCGCATGCCGAGGCGGCCGCCGCGCTGATCGCCGAAGCCGGGTACGGCGCCGGGAAGATTCATGTCGTCGGATTTCACGGCCACACGATTTGGCACGACCCGTCGCGCCGCGTCACCAACCAGATCGGCGACGGGGCGCTGCTGTCGCGCCGCCTCGCCATCGATGTGGTGAATGATTTCCGCGCCGCCGATGTCGCCGCCGGAGGGCAGGGCGCGCCGCTGGCGCCGCTCTATCACTGGGCGCTGGCGCAAACCGCCAACAACGCGATCGCGCTACCGCTCGCCGTCCTCAATTTGGGCGGCGTGGCGAACGTCACCTGGATCGGCACGGACAAAAATCTGTGCGCTTTCGACACCGGCCCGGGCTGCGCCCTGATCGACGATTGGCTGCTTGCGCGCAGCGCCGCGCCGTTCGACCGCGACGGCGCGCTGGCGCGGCGCGGAAGCGTCGACGAGGCGGCCCTGGCAAGTCTGTTGCACCATCCCTATTTTGCCGCGCCGCCGCCCAAATCCCTCGACCGCAACGCATTCGACAGCGCCTCGCTGGCGCCGCTTTCCGACGCCGACGGCGCTGCGACGCTGACGGCTTTTACCGCTCAAGCGGTGGCGCTGGGACTAGATTTATGCCCGGAAAAGGCCAGTCACCTATTGGTGACAGGTGGCGGCAGGCATAACCCGTCATTGCTGGCGGCACTCCGGGAGCGCACCGGGATAGCGGTCGAGCCGGTGGAGACGCTCGGCTGGCGGGGCGATGCGCTGGAAGCCGAGGCTTTCGCCTTTCTGGCGGTGCGCTCTTTGAACGGCGCGCCATTGAGCCTGCCCGAAACCACCGGTGTGCGCGCGCCTTTGAGCGGCGGCGTGCTGCACCGCGCCGGCTAAAGGAGGTTGTTCACCCGGCTTCGGCGATCGCCATATTTTCGTCGAGATAGGATTCGATGTTCTTGCCGAGAATTTCGATCTTTTCCTCGAACAGGTGATTGGCGCCCTTGATGACGCGGTAATCGATCTCGATATGGCGCTGGTTCTGCAATTTTTGCGCCAGCGTCGCGACGTCCGATTCGGGCACCAAATCGTCGCGCGCACCGTGAATGATCAGACCGGAAGACGGGCATGGCGCCAGGAAGGTGAAATCGAACATGTTGGCCGGCGGCGACACGGCGATGAAACTGTGAATTTCCGGCCGCCGCATGAGCACCTGCATGGCGATCCAGGCGCCGAAGGAAAAGCCGCTGATCCAACAGAATTTTGCGTTGGGGTTGATGGTCTGCATCCAGTCGAGCGCCGCCGCCGCGTCGCTGAGCTCGCCCAGGCCATTGTCGAAACGCCCTTGCGATCTGCCAACCCCGCGAAAATTGAAGCGCAGGACGGAAAAGCCGCGTTCCCTGAAGATATGGTAGACGGTGTATACGAGCTTGTTGTTCATCGTGCCGCCATGTTGCGGATGGGGGTGAAGCACCAAGGCTATCGGCGCGCCCGGTTCCTCGGCATGGTGGTAGCGCGCCTCCAGGCGCCCTTCCGGCCCGTTGATCATCACCTCTGGCATGGCATTCCGTTGTTGTTTGATTCGGCGGTAAAATCTAAATGAAGATTGTCTATACAGCCAAATTATCGTTTAAAATTAACACCCAATATCTTGACAAGACAGGTCAGGTAATTTAAGTAGAGTCATTGATTATTTGTCCCGACAAAGAGTCGGCACTTGCAGCGCGGGAACCAAGTGAATAACTATGGCTAGGCCATTGATATACGACAGGTACCGTTATGTTCAAGCGTATTAAAGAAGATATGGACAGTGTTTTCGGCCGCGACCCGGCGGTACGCTCGCGCGTCGAGATCTTTTTTTGTTATCCGGGCTTTCACGTCCTGCGCTTTTACCGCTTCGGAAACTGGCTGTGGCGGCATCGTTTGCGCCTGCTCGGCCGTTTCGTCTCGCATTTGGGGCGGATGTTTACGGGCATCGAAATACATCCCGGAGCGAGCATCGGCCGGCACTTTTTCATCGACCATGGCATGGGCGTGGTGATCGGCGAGACCGCGGTGATCGGCGATAATGTGACGCTTTATCACGGCGTCACCCTGGGCGGCGTCACATGGGCGCCGGGAAAGCGCCATCCGACCCTTGAAGACGATGTCGTCATCGGTGCCGGTGCTCAGGTGCTGGGCCCGATTACGGTGAGCAAGGGAGCGCGGATCGGCGCCAATGCGGTGGTTCTGAAAGACGTTCCCGCCGGTGCCACCATGGTCGGCGTGGCGGCGCGCCCGGCGGCACGCACATCGCGGGAACGCACCGAACCAGGCGGTTTCGCGGCTTACGGCACGCCGTCGCCGAATGTCGCCGATCCGATGTCGCGCTCGATTGAAGGGTTGCTCGAGGAAATGGGCCGCTTGCGGACCCTGGTCGAGCAATTGCAACGCGAGGGCTCGAATGAGCCAACGCAAACAGTAGCCGGTGACGAGGCAGACGAGGCGAAGGGCGATGCGATTCCGCCCAATTGTTGAGCACGGGGCGCTTCGTCGACAATGACCGACGCGCCGCTTCGCGGGCGATGGCCGAGAGGAAAGGAAGTTTGGCATGAAGCTAGGCACAAAAGGCCGCTATGCGGTGATGGCGATGGTTGATCTCGCCAACAGTACGGTGTTGGACAGCAAAAACGGGCCAGTGACGCTTTCCGATATCGCCGATCGCCAGGAAATTTCGCTGTCCTATCTGGAACAATTGTTCAGCAAGCTGCGCAAGAACGGCCTGGTCAAGAGCATACGCGGCCCCGGCGGCGGTTACATGCTGGCGCGCGGCGCCGACCAATTGCGCATTTCGGATATCGTCATGGCGGTCGATGAGCCTATTCGCGCGACGCGTTGCCACCCTTTGAGCGGTTCGGGCTGCATGCCGGACGGCGGCAGATGCGTGACGCACGACCTGTGGCAGGAACTCAGCAACCATATCTATCTGTTTCTCAATACGGTGACGCTTGAAGATGTTTGTGCGCGCCGCGTTTTGGGATCCAGTGGCGTGTTGCACACGGCGCGGCGCGGCGAAGACAAACCAACATCCATCGTGGCGGCCGAATGATCGCACGCGGTAGCGGCACGGAAGCAATCTATCTCGACTACAACGCCACCGCGCCTGTCAAACCACAGGTAAGCGAAGCCATCGCCAAGGCGTTGGCGATGACCGGAAATCCGTCTTCCGTGCATCAGTTCGGGCGCCTGGCGCGCGATGCGGTGGAACAGGCACGCGACCAGGTCGCGGCCATGATCGGCGCCCGCCCGCGGGAACTGGCGTTTACCTCCGGCGGTACCGAGGCCAACAATATGGCACTCTCCGGCGCCGGCCGCGGGCGTCTGATCATATCCGAGATCGAGCATCCCTCGGTGCTGCGGGCGGCCGAATCCCAGGCGGACTCTGGGGCGGCCGGAAACGGCAGAGAATTGATTCTGCTTCCCGTCGATGGCGAGGGCGTGGTCTCGCTTGAGGCATTGGACCGGGCGCTCGGCGAAGATGCCGGCGATGCGCTGGTTTCGGTCATGTTGGCCAATAACGAAACAGGTGTGATCGAGCCGGTTGGCGAAATAGCGTCGCTGGCGCGCCAGCGTGGCGCCTTGGTACATTGCGACGCCGTGCAGGCGCCCGGGCGCATCGCCTTCGATGTCGCGGCGCTGGGCGTCGATATGCTCAGCCTGTCGGCGCATAAGTTCGGCGGCCCCAAAGGCGTCGGCGCACTCTTCATACGCGACGCGCTCGATCTGCTGCCGCTGATCGTCGGCGGCGGGCAGGAGCGCGGCCGGCGCCCGGGAACGGAAAATGTCGCGGGCATCGTCGGCTTCGGAGTGGCGGCGCAATTGGCGGCGGAGGATCTGCAACGGGCGCCGCATGTGGCGGCCTTGCGCGATAAAACCGAACGCAGTCTCAGCGACATCGATCCCGAAGTCAGGATATTCGGCGCCGGCGCGGAGCGCCTGCCCAATACCAGCTGTCTGACCATGCCCGGCGTGCAAAGCGAGACCCAGGTCATGGGCCTCGACCTGGCCGGAGTCGCCGTCAGCGCCGGCTCCGCCTGTTCGTCGGGCAAGGTCGAACCGTCGCATGTGCTGCGCGCCCTCGGCGCGCCCGA
>CAJXFT010000166.1 GCA_913053235.1 uncultured Alphaproteobacteria bacterium | reverse complement strand
CGATCCAATGCGCCAGCGTCTCGATGATCTCGGTCTGCGGCGTGATCGGAAAGGCGGGCAGATAGTCGGCCCGCGCCAGGCGCGCGCCCCAGGCGGCGGCGCCGTTGCCGGTCATCAGTTCACGGCGCATACCGGCTCGCCTTTTTTCTCGCGCGCCTGCGCTTGCGCTTCGCCGAGCGCGCCGATGGCATGCGGCGGGCATTGGGCGACGCACAGCATGCAACCCTTGCAATGATCGAGGTCGATCTCGGGCGCGCCGTCCTCGGCCGCGCTGATGGCGCCGTCGGGGCAACTCGTCGCGCACACCCAGGTGCAGCGGTTACAGCGTTGCAGATCGATGACCGGCCGTAAGGTCCGCCACAGGCCGGTATTGATCAATTCGCTGTTGGCGCCGCCATAGGTCGCCGGGCCGGCCAGGTTGACATCCTCGAGCGGCAGATCGACCCAGGCCGGCGCCGCAAGGGCATGCGCCGGGGTTGTGCCGCCCTCGTTGACGATTCCGGCATGGCGTTCCATCCGCGCGAAGGCGTTCGCCGCGATCGCCAAATTGCGCGCCACGATATCGCCGCCCTTGGCCGCCAACTCGCGGCGGATGGCCTGGCGCAGCATGTGCTCGGAAATGACGCCGGTGAGGCAGGCCGCGGCGGCGGCGCATTCGGCGCCGACAAAGGCGCCCTCGCCGGCGCCGCGCGTCGGCGCCGCCGGCAGGATGATCACCGGCCCGGGCGCGTTCAGGCGCGCCGTCCAGGCATCCGCCGGCTCGGCGCTATCGATCAGCAGCACGCAGCCCTCGGCGATGCCCTGCATGACGCCGGCGGAGGCGATGGGAATGAGCGTGTCATCGGCGACGAGGATCAAATCCGGCCGGGCGATAATGCCGCGCTCATATATGGGCTGCTTGGCGGCGCGCACATAGGCGAAGATCGGGGCGCCGCGGCGCTCGGCGCCATAGCGCTGGGCGTCCTGCACTTCATAACCGGCCAGAAAGAAGGCTTCGCCGAGGATTCGGCTGGCTGTTTTCATGCCCTGGCCGCCGCGGCCATGAAAACGAATTCTGTACATGACACCCTTTCATTTAGCCGCGCTGTTGAGTCTAGCGGTCGGCGAAAAAACTTTCATTGACCTGCGTCAACGTTCAATCCGGTGGGCGAGCCCGGGCTCCATGCGGCCGCGAAATCCAGCCGCCGCATGGCGGCGTTTCGAGTTATCGTCCGGAAGCAATCAATATTACGCTATGATTTGAGCATGTCGGATGTGGTGGCAACGACTTCGACCGGGCGGCGGCGGCGCGTCTTGCGCGGCGCCGTGTTCGGCCTCATTTTCCTGGCGCTCATCATCGCCGTGGCCATTTTCGGCTGGCAGTGGTGGAGCGTCGGAAGATTTCGCGAATCAACCAACAATGCCTATATCCGCGCCGAAATCACGCCGATCAGCGCCAAGATCGAGGGCTATGTCGCGGCGGTTCTGGTCAGCGACAATCAGCGCGTCGAGAAGGGTACGACGTTGCTCGTCATCGAGCCGGCGGAATTCGAGGCGCGCATTCAGCAGGCGCGGGCCGACCTCGCAACCAGCTTGACCGAGTTGCAAATCCTGGCCAGCCGGCGGGCGCTGCAAGCCTCGGTCATCGCCGAGGCCGAGGCCGAACAGAGCTTTGCCAAGGCCGAGTTGGCGCGCGCCGAGCAGGCGCTTGAGCGCACCAAAAACCTGATCGAGCACGGCGCCACGACGCGCGACCGCCATGACGGCGCATTGGCCGATGCGCGCAAGGCCGGTGCCGCCGTGCGCATGGCGGCGGCCGGCCTGGTGACGGCGCGCAACGAGTACCCGATCATCGACGCACGGCAACGCCAACTCGAAGCGGCGATCAAGGAGCGCGAGGCCGACCTCGCCCTGGCCGAGATCGATTTCGGCCATACCGAGATTCGCGCGCCGGTTACCGGGGTGGTCGGAAATCGCAGCGTCCGCGAGGGGCAGTTCATCAGGCCGGGCACCCAGCTCATGGCCCTTGTGCCGTTGGAGAATGTCTGGGTGGTGGCGAACTTCAAGGAGACTCAGCTTACCGAAATGGCGCCGGGCCAGCGCGTCGAAATCGAGATCGACAGCTTTCCCGGCGAGGTCCTGTTCGGCAGGGTCGAGAGTTTTTCGCCGGCCAGCGGCGCCGAGTTCAGCCTGCTGCCGGCGGAAAACGCGTCGGGCAATTTCAACAAGATCGTCCAGCGCATTCCGGTCAAGATCACCCTTGAAGAGGACAACCCGCTGGCCGGGCAACTGCGCCCCGGCATGTCGGTCGTCGCCACCGTCATCACCGGCGCGCCGCTCGCCAGCGGCGTCCTCGCCGGCGACTCTGCCGGCGACTCTGAATGAGCGACCCTGAATGAGCGACGCCGCCCAGGCGTCCGGCGCGTTTCGCCCCCTCAGCGTCCGCGATTGGATCGGCCTCTTCGCCATGTTCATCGGCCTGTTCATGGCCGTCCTCGACATCCAGATCGTCGCCTCCTCGCTTGGCGAGATCGGCGCCGGCCTGTCGGCGACGATTGAGGAGACTGCCTGGATCCAAGCCTCCTACCTGACCGCCGAGGTCATCGTCATTCCGCTCACCGCATGGCTCACCCGTGCCCTCTCGACGCGTCTGCTGTTCACCATCTCGATCGGCTTGTTCACATTTACCAGCCTGCTCTGCGGTCTGGCCTGGAACCTCGAAAGCATGATCGTCTTCCGCGTCCTTCAGGGCCTCACCGGTGGCTCCTTAATTCCGCTCGCCTTCTCGACCATCTATATGATCTTTCCGCCCGAGCGCCGCGCCGGGATGATCGTCATTCTCGCCCTTGTCGCCAACGTCGCGCCGACCGTCGGTCCGACCTTCGGCGGCTGGCTGACGCAGCTCCTGTCGTGGCAGTGGCTGTTCTACATCAACTTGTTGCCGGGCGCCCTGGTGACCCTTGTCGCCTGGGTGACGGTCGATATCGACCGTCCGAATTACGCCCTCTTGAGACAAATCGACATCCTTGGCGTGATCCTGATCGCGATGTTCCTGGGGCCGTTGGTTTATATCCTCGAAGAGGGTCCGCGCGAGGACTGGTTCAACTCGTCCACCATCAGCGTGGTCGCCATAATTTCGCTGATTTCAGGCATCCTCCTGGTTTGGCGCGAACTCAGCGCGGAGCACCCGGTGGTCGACATCCGTGCGTTTCGCGATCGAAATTTCTTGATCGGCTGCACGCTCAGCTTCACTTTCGGCATCGCGCTCTATGGTTCAATCTACCTGCTGCCGGTAATCCTCTCGACCGTGCGCGGCTTCAACAGCCTGCAGATCGGCTTGGTCATGATGGTGATCGGCGCCTTTCAATTCATCTCCGGGCCGATCGCCGGGCAACTGGAAAAGCGCATGGATCAGCGCCTCATGCTGGCGCTCGGCCTGTCGCTCTATGCGACCGGCTTCTGGTTGTTTTCAAACGGCACGGCGGAGACCGGCTTCGCCCAGCTATTCTGGCCACAAATGTTTCACGGCATGGCGATCGTCATCCTGTTCCTGCCGATCACCGCGATCGCGCTCGGCACCCTGCCGCCCGGCGAAATTCAGAACGCGAGCGGGCTTTACAACCTGATGCGCAACCTCGGCGGGGCGATCGGTTTGGCGGCGATAAACACCATCATCGGCGGGCGCTACGATCTCCACCGCGATCGCCTCGCCGAGACCATCACGACGGCACGAATCCCGGTCAGCGAAGCGGTGACGGCGGCCGGCGAGGGCGGTGTCGAGGCCCTGGCAAACCTCAAGATACTTCTTCAGCTCGTCGAGCGCGAAGCCCGCGTGATGACCTATAACGATGTGTGGCTGGTCATGTGCGCGACCATCGCCTCCGGCTTCCTGCTCATACCGTTGGTGCGCAAGGTGGCGCGCTAGGCCCAACCGCCGGGCACGCCCGCCCCCGGCTCACACACCATGGCGTTGTTTGCGGCGCGCGGCATCGTTCTCCGCGCGCGCCCTGCGCACCTCTTCGCGCGGGCTCACTTCGGGCGCGCCGAGGTCCCACCAGGTATCGCCCGGCGTCCACTGGTCTGGATCGACCCGGACCACGATGACATAGCTCCCGGCCGCCGCCTTGGCGCGGTCGAACGCCTGCTCCAGCTCGGCGACGCTGTCGACGGTCTCCGCGATCGCGCCCATGCTCTCGGCGTGCTGGGCGAAGTCCACGCGCGCCGCGTTTTCGACGCGGCAATCGGCCAACAGATTGTTGAAGGAAACGCCGCTCTTGAGCTTTATCACCCGATCGACAACGGCGAACCCGCCATTGTCGCAGACGATGACGATGAGCTTGTGGCCGGTCAGCACCGTGCTGTAGATGTCGGAGTTCATCATCAGGTACGAGCCGTCGCCGACGAAGACGATCACGTCACTGTCCGGCGCCGCCATTTTTTGGCCCCAGCCACCGGCGATCTCGTATCCCATGCAGCTATAGGCGAACTCGCAGTCGAACGCGCCGACCAAGCGGTTGCGCCATACCTTGTTCACCTCGCCGGGCAGACCGCCGGCGGCGGTCACCGCGATGTCGCTCGGCTCAGAGCGCCGGTTGACGGCGCCGATGACATGGGCGTAGGAGGGCGGCGTGGCGTTGCTCGGCCCGCTGACCTCGTCCACGAGCGCGTTCCACTCACCGTAGGCGCGCGCCGCGCGCTCGGCCCAAGCGGCCGGCGCACGCCAGGCGCCGAGCGCCGCACCCAGCTCGACCAGGCCCTGCCGCGCATCGCACACCAGCGAACGGGCGCGATGCTTGGCCGCGTCGAAGCGCGCCGCGTTGAGCGCGACGATCCGCAAGGCCGGATTTTGAAACGCCGTCCACGAGCCGGTGGTGATATCCTGAAGCCGCGTTCCGACCGTGAGCAGGAGGTCGGCGTCAACCGCCAGTGCGTTGGCGGATGTGCTGCCGATCGCGCCGATCGGGCCGGCGTTCAGAGGGTGATCCCAGGCCAGGCTGGCGCGCCCGGCGATGGTCTCGGCCACGGGCACGCCGTGGCGCTCGGCGAACGAAGCGAGCTCGCCTTCGGCCAGCGAGTAGTGCACACCGCCGCCGGCGATGATCAGGGGCGCCTCGGCGCGCCGCACCAATTCGGCCGCGGCGCCGAGTTCGGCCTCGTCGGGGCGGGGGCGGCGAACGCGGTGCAGCACCGGTTCAAAAAACATTTCCGGGTAATCGAAGGCCTCGCCCTGTGCGTCCTGCGAAAGCCCGAGAAAGGCGGGTCCGCAATCGCCCGGATCGAGCATGGTGGCAACCGCCTGGGGCAGCGATTCGACGATCTGCTCGGGCCGCGTGATGCGGTCCCAATAGCGCACCACCGACTTGAAGGCGTCGTTGACCGTGATCGTGGGGTCGCCGAAATGCTCGACCTGCTGCAGCACCGGGTCGGGCACGCGGCCGGCGAAGGTATCGCCCGCAAGCAGCAGAACCGGCAATCTGTTGGCATGGGCCACGGCGGCGGCGGTGACCATGTTGGTGGCGCCCGGGCCGATCGAGCTGGTCGCCACCATGATCTGGCGCCGCCGTTTCGCCTTGGCGTAGGCGATCGCCGCCAAAGCCATCGATTGCTCGTTTTGGCCGCGCCAGGTCGGCAGTGCGTCTTGCGCGTCCTGCAACGCCTCGCCCAGACAGGTGCCGTTGCCGTGACCGAAGATGGCGAAGACGCCGGCGAACAGCGCCGCCTCCTCGCCGTCGATCACGGTGCGCTGGGCAATGAGATATCGAACCAAGGCCTGGGCCATGGTGAGACGAATGGTATTCACGGCGGGTTCCTCCCAAAGTTATCGGCCCATTTTACGGATCTTCATGTCTCATACTGTCTGCAAGCGGTCTGCGGGGCTTTGATCCAGATCACTCGCGCGGCCAAGCACATATGCAGACTATCGGTCGGGCTCGCGCTCGCCTAATCTTCTCCGGCCTTCGAAAAGGGATTTGCGACATCGATGACAACAGCTCCTGTTCAAGTGCTGATATTCGGCGCCGGCCAGCTCGCCCTCGACATCGCCGATATGATCGGTGAGATGCCGGGTATGGCGCTGGCCGGTTTCATCGAAGGCATCGAGCGCGGCCGTTGCCATGACGGCAAGTCCGGCTTGCCGGTTTATTGGATCGATGACGGGATCACTCTCGGCGCCGGCAGCTACGTCACCGCCGGTGCCGTGGTCACCCGGGATTTCCCCGACCACAGCCGCTTGGCGGGTTTTCCGGCGCGCGCCATCCGGCCAAAGGGTTGATGCCTCAAGCGGGATTTTGGCGGCGCCGCGGCTATTCCGAATCCGCGCCGTCGGGCTGCTTTGCCGTGGCCCTTGATGTGACCTGTGCTTCGGGCGACAGGTTCGGGCTTACAGGCTTGGCATCGAGAGATCGTCGCCATGGCCGGTGACGAGGATCGTGCCACTCGCCAGCTGTTGCAGTTTGTTGATATGTTCGATTCCGAGGTTCATCTCGTTTCGATTGAGAACGACGGAATGAGGGCCTTTATATGCACTCGCTTCGTTCTCGATAATTTCGAACGTGCGGTCGCTGGAGCAGTCGTCGGAGAGGATGATCTCAAGCGGCTCGTAATCCTGCGCCAGGACGCTCCGAACGGCGTCGCGCACGAAGGCTTCCTGGTTGTAGGCCGGAAGCAGAAAAGAGACTGTCGGCGTGGCCGTCATATTTCCGGCTCTATGTTTCGATACGGGATAATGGGCGCCGGCAAGAAAGATTTCCCGGCTCAAACGATGGGCGATATCATGGCGGCATTATCGATTTCATGGCGACATTATTTATGATGACACAATCATGCGACCGCATAATGCGTTAATCGCTACTCGAATTAACCAGGCGCGCCGGCGCGCCTTGTCGCTGATTGCGCTGCTGATCTGCGCGCTGGCGATCTCCGGCGCCATGGCGGAGGAGCGCGTGCTGACCGGCCAGCTGCTCGTCGCCAGCGAGCGCATGCGCGACCCGCGCTTCGCCGAGACCGTGATCTACATCGTCGAGCATGACCGCAACGGCGCCTTCGGCCTGATCGTCAACCGGCCCCATGCCGAAGGCCCGATCTCCGCGCTGCTCGAAAATTTCGGGCTCGAGCATGACGGCGTGTTGGGCGACATAACCGTCCATAATGGCGGCCCCGTGGACAAGGGCGTCGCGTTCATCCTGCATTCGCCCGAATATATCATCGACGGCACGCTGGTGGTCGACGGGCTGATGGCGCTCACCAGCAGGCCCGAGGTGCTGCGCGATATCGGCATCGGCAAGGGGCCGCGGCGCAGCCTGCTGGCGTTCGGCTATTCCGGCTGGGGGCCGCGCCAGCTCGATGGCGAGGTCGCGCGCGGCGACTGGCTGGTGATCGACGCCGATCCGGAGATCGTCTTCGGCGCCAACCCGCTCGCCAAGTGGCGCCGCGCCATCGATAGCGGCGGCGGCGGCGACGACTTCATCTGACGGCGCCGGATGCGACGAAGCGGACATTCAGGATATCGAATGTCAGCGCTGCCTGGCCGCCGGCTATCTCGACATCGTAGAGCGCCAGGATTTCCGGTGGCGTCGCGTCGATCAGATCGCGGTAGGCGGCGTTAAGTTGGCGCGTGAACGAAATCTTCGAGCTGAAGCGCGCCGCCGCCGCGAAGCCGTGTCGGCGCAACAGGTCGAACAACGCGTCGGCGGTCCGCATGCGCACATGGCCATCGGGCTTAAGCGCCTGAAATTGGTTGATGAAGTCCTGGTCATCGTTTGGATGCCTGACCACATCGGCGACGGTGAAGCTGGCGCCGGGTTTCAGCACGCGCCGGACATCCGCCAAAGTGGCATTGATGTCGGGGAAGTGATGCAGCGCGTAGCTGCAGCAAACGCCGTCGAACATGGCGTCGGCAAAATCGATATTGCGGCCGTCCGTGAGGATAAATTCGAGGTTGGCGTAGCCCTGCTCCTTGGCCGCGGCCTGGTTTCGCGAAATTGCCTGATCGGCGATATCGGTAGCGAACAGCCGGGCCTTCGGTTGGCGGCCGGCAATGGCAACTGCCGCTCCAACTCCGCCATGACGTCCTGGGACAACCGCCAGCGCGATGCGCTTGCCGACGTTCGTATGTTTTGAAAGTAAAAACAC
>CAJXFT010000165.1 GCA_913053235.1 uncultured Alphaproteobacteria bacterium | reverse complement strand
TGGTGCCGTTTGGGTGAGTCTTTGTGGGTTCCGTCATGGGCACGCTTGCCGGTCGCCTTTGCCCTCAGCGGCCTTTCCACTCCGGTTTGCGCTTGTCGAGAAAGGCCGAGATTCCCTCCTTGGCGTCTTCCGACTGGATGGCGCGGACGATGACCTCGTCGACATATTCATAGGCCTGGTCGAGCGGCATGGTGAGCTGGCGGTAGAAGGAGCGCTTGCCCATGGCGACGGAGTGTGGCGATTTGGTGGCGATTTCGGCGGCCAGTTCGAGCACCCGTGCATCGAGCGCCTCGGGCGCCACGGCCTCGTTGATGAGGCCGAAGCGGAGCGCCGTCTCGGCGTCGTGGAGCTTGCCGGTGAGCAGCATCTGCATGGCGTGCTTGGGCGCGATGGTGCGGCTGATCGCGACTTGCGGCGACAGGCACCAGAGGCCGATATTGACGCCCGGCGTGGCGAAGCGCGCATCCGTCGAAGCGAGCGCCAGATCGCAGGTCGCCATCAGTTGGCAGCCCGCCGCCGTCGCCACGCCATGCACCTTGGCGATGATCGGCTTGGACAGCATCAGCATGCTCTGCATCATCTTCGAGCATTCGCGGTTGCCGGCCAGCTTGGTCGCCGGGTCGGCCATGGCGGCGATCGATTCATTGAGGTCATGGCCGGTGCAAAAGAGGCGCCCCGAAGCCGCCAGCACCACCACGCGCACGCTCGTATCGCCGTCGATCTCGTCCCATGCCGCTTGAAGAGCGCGCACCAGTTCATGCGACAGGCTGTTGCCGGATTTGGGCCGGTTCAGGGTCAGCGTCGCGATGCCGTCCTCATCCTCGCGCAACAGGACGGCTTCGTCCGTGCCGGCGGCCTCTTTCATTTCAGTTGCCATGTTTCGCTCCCCCTACTCCTGATCGGACAGTTCCATCATCAGATCCTTGGTCTCCACCGTCACCCCCGCCTGCGTCACGATGCGCTTGACGGTGCCGGCGCGCTCGGCATGGACGGCGGTCTCCATCTTCATCGCCTCGATGGCGAACAGCACGTCGCCGCGCGCCACCTTCTCGCCCTCGCCGTGAAACACCTTGACCACCATGCCCGGCATCGGCGCCGCGACATGCGCCGGATTGCCCTCCTCCGCCTTGGCCAGCGCCTCATGCGTGGCGCCGGCGCCGGCGTCCTCGACCTGGACGTTGCGCGGTTGGCCGTTGAGCTCGAAAAATACCGTGCGCCGGCCCTTGTCGTCGCTCTCGCTGAGCGCCAGAAAGCGGATGATGAATTGCCGGCCCTTCTCGATGTCGAGCGTCACCTCGTCGCCCGGCGCCATGCCGTAGAAGAAGGTCTGGGTCGCCAGCACGCCGACATCGCCGTAACGCCGCCGGTGCGCGGCATAATCGACGAACACCTTGGGATACATCAAGTAGGAGGCGAACTCAGCGTCGCCGATATGACGGCCGGTCTTGTGCTCGGCCTCGGCCCTCAGCGCCGCCATATCGGCCGGCGGCATTACCGCGCCGGGGCGCACCGTCAGCGCCTCGCGGCCCTTCAGCACTTTCTTTTGCAGCGCCTCGGGGAAGCCGCCATGGGGCTGGCCGAGATCGCCGGCGAAAAACGAGATCACCGATTCCGGAAAGGCGATTTCACGTTCCGGGTCGAGCACGTCTGCGGGCGCGAGGCCGCTCGTCACCATGAGGATCGCCATGTCGCCGACCGTCTTGGAGGTCGGCGTCACCTTTACGATATCGCCGAACATCCGGTTTACCTCGGCAAAGGCCTCGGCGACCTCCGGCCAACGCTCGTCCTCGATGCCGAGCGCCCGGGCCTGCTCGCGAAGATTGGTGTATTGCCCGCCCGGCATGGCGTGGACGTAAACGTCCGAGGTACCGGCGCGCACATCGCTCTCGAATGCGTAATAGCCGCGCCGCACCTGCTCCCAATAATGCGACAGCTCGCGCACCGCGCCCTGGTCGAGGCCGGTTTCGTGCTGCGTATTTTGCAGCGCCGCGTTGATCGAGCCGAAGCTCGGCTGCGAGGTCAGGCCGGAAAGCGCGTCCATCGCCAGATCGACCGCGTCGACGCCGGCCTCGACGGCGGCGATGACGCTGGCGCCACCGATGCCGCTGGTGTCGTGCGTATGAAAATGTATCGGCAGGCCGGTTTCCTGTTTGAGCGCCTTGATCAGGGCGGTGGCGGCGGGCGGCTTACAGAGGCCCGCCATGTCCTTGACGGCGATGATATGGGCGCCCGCCGCTTCCAGTTCGCGCGCCATATCGAGATAATAGTCGAGATCGTATTTCGAGCGCGCCGGATCGGCGATATCGCCGGTGTAGCAGATCGCCGCCTCGCACAGCTTGCCCGATTCGATCACCGCATCCATGGCGCTGCGCATATTCTCGACCCAGTTCAGCGAATCGAAGACGCGGAACAGATCGACCCCGTTGGCCGCCGCCTGCTCGACGAAGTAGCGCACCACATTGTCGGGATAGTTGGTGTAGCCGACGCCGTTGGAAGCGCGCAGCAGCATCTGCAACAGGAGATTGGGCATCGCCGCGCGAAAATCCCTGAGGCGCCGCCACGGGTCTTCCTTGAGAAAGCGCATCGCCACGTCGAAGGTGGCGCCGCCCCAGCATTCGACCGAAAGCAGCCCGGGCAGCAGGTGCGAATAGGCCGGCGCGGCGGCGAGCAGGTCATGGCTGCGCATGCGCGTCGCCAGCAGCGATTGGTGGGCGTCGCGGAAGCTGGTATCGGTGATCAGGACCTGCTTTTGCGCCCGCATCCAGGCGGCGAAACCGGCGGCGCCGAGCTCGCCTAAGCGCTGGCGCGAGCCCGGCGGCGGATCGCCGGCGGGGGGTGCCGGCTTGACCGGAAAATGCACAGCCGGCCCGACCGGGCGGCCGGCGACCTCGGGGTTGCCGTTGACGATGACCTCGCCGATGAAGCGCAGCAGGCGCGTCGCGCGGTCGCGCCGCTTGGCGAAATGGAAAAGCTCCGGCGTCTCGTCGATGAAGCGGGTGGTGTAATCGCCGCCGCGAAATTTGGCGTGGCCGAGAAGGGTTTCGAGAAACACCAGATTGGTGCGCACGCCGCGAATGCGGAACTCTCTGAGCGCCCGGTCCATGCGCTGGATCGCCTCGTCCGGCGTCGGCGCCCAGGCCGTCACTTTCTCCAAGAGCGAATCATAGAACGGCGTGATCACCGCGCCCGAATAGGCGGTGCCGCCATCGAGGCGGATGCCGAAGCCGGTGGCGCCGCGATAGGCGGTCAGGCGGCCATAATCCGGAATGAAATTATTCTCCGGATCCTCCGTCGTCACCCGGCATTGGATGGCGTGGCCGTTGACGGCGATCTCACCCTGCGCCGGCACGCCACTTTCCGGGCTGCCGATTCTTGCCCCCCGGGCGATGCGGATCTGCGCCTTTACGAGATCGATACCGGTCACCATCTCGGTGACCGTATGCTCGACCTGGATGCGCGGATTGACCTCGATGAAATAAAATTCACCGCTTTCCACATCCATCAGGAATTCGACGGTGCCGGCATTGCTGTATTTGGCTTCGCGGCCGATGCGCACGGCGGCATCGTGCAGGCTGCCGCGTTGCGCTGCGTTCAGATAGGGCGCAGGCGCCCGCTCGACGATCTTTTGATTGCGCCGCTGCATGGTGCAGTCGCGCTCAAACAGATGAACGATATTGCCGTGCCGGTCGCCCAATATCTGCACTTCGACATGGCGCGCGCGGCGCACCAGCTTCTCCAGATAGACCTCGTCATTGGCGAACGCCGCCTCGGCCTCGCGCCGTGCCGCGTCGAGCTCGGCGGCAAGCGCCGCATCACCCTCGATCACCCGCATGCCGCGCCCGCCGCCGCCCCAACTGGCCTTTAGCATTAAGGGATAGCCGACCTCGCGGGCGCGCGCGCCGGCGGCTTCGAGGTCGCGCGGCAGCGGCGCGGTCGCCGGCATGACGGGCGCGCCGGCGCGCTCGGCCAGGGCACGCGCCGAGACCTTGTTGCCGAGGAGGCGCATGGCTTGCGCAGTCGGCCCGATGAACAGGATACCGGCGGCCTCGCAAGCCTCGGCGAAATCGGGATTTTCCGACAGCAGGCCATAGCCCGGATGGATCGCATCGACCTTTGCCGCGCGCGCGATGCGCAGCACATCCTCGATATTCAGATAGGCCTCGACCGGGCCGCGCCCGTCGCCGGTGAGATAGCTTTCATCGGCCTTGAAGCGGTGCAGGGCGAAGCGGTCCTCGTGCGAATATATGGCGACGGTGCGGATGCCCAACTCGGTCGCCGCGCGCATCACGCGGATGGCGATTTCGCTGCGATTGGCAACGAGAAGCTTGGAAATTTTGCGCAGCGAAGGGGCCGCCATGGCGCCTCTCGTCAATCCGGCGGGCGGCGCTTGTGCCAATCGCTGGCCTGCTGGAAGGCGTGGCCGACCTTGAGCACACCGGCTTCGTCGAACGGCCGGCCGGCGATTTGCAGGCTCATCGGCATGCCGTCCGAGGCGATGCCACACGGCATCACCAGCGCCGGCAGGCCGGTCAGGTCAAACGGCTCGGTATTGCGCAGGATGGCGCCGAACACCGATTCCGTCTGGCCGCGAATCTCGATCAATTCCTGGCCGAGCGGTTGCGCGGTGAGCGGCAGGCTCGGCGTCGCCAGCACATCGACCTCCGCCAGCACGTCGGCCATGGCGTGGCCGAGCAGCGTGCGGTAGCGCTGGGCATGGAGATAATCCTTGGCCAGAATGTAATTGCCGAGCTCGAGAAAGAGCCGCACCTGATCGGTGTAAAGCTCGCCGATGGTAGCGATATGGTCATCGTGATAGGCGGTGCCTTCGGAGAGATACATCACCATCGCCGCGGCGGCCGCGTAATCGATATGGGCGATGTCGACCTCGCGCACTTCGGCGCCGAGGCCTTCCAGGACGGCGATCGCGTCCTGCGCCGCCTGGGCATTCTCGGGCAGCGCGCGGTCGAAGAAATAATGCGTCGGCACGCCGATCTTGAGCCCCTTGATATCGCCGTCGAGCGCGGCGGCATAATCCGGCACCGGGCGATCTGGGACGGTTGCGTCGCGCCCGTCCGGCCCCGGCATCGGCTGATACATCAGCGCCGCGTCCTCGGCCGAGCGCGTCATCGGCCCGGCATGGTCCATGGTCCAGCACAGCGGATAGATGCCGGCGCGGCTGGAGCGCCCATAGGTCGGCTTGAGGCCGGTGATGCCGCAGCACGCCGAGGGCATGCGGATCGAGCCGCCGGTGTCGGAACCGGTGGCGCCCGCACAGAGGCGCAACGCCACCGCCGCGCCCGAGCCGCCGGAAGAGCCGCCGCTGAAGCGCGCATTGTCCCACGGGTTGCGGCACGGGCCGAACATCGAGGAGTCATTGGTCGGGCCGTAGGCGAATTCATGCGTGTTGAGCTTACCCAGTAAGACCGCCCCGGCCTCTTTTAGCCGCGCGACGGCAGTCGCATCTTCCGTCGGCACATGGTCTTCCAACAACCGCGAGCCCGCCGTCGAGCGGATACCGGCGGTTTGATAGAGGTCCTTATGGCCGATCGGAATGCCGTGCATTGGGCCCAGCCAGCCGCCGCCGGCGATATCCGCCTCGGCCTGTTTGGCCTCGTCCAGCGCCGCTTCCGCGCGCAGCGTCACGAAGGCGTTGACCTTGTCGTTATGCGCCGAAATCCGCGCCAGATAGGCTTCGGTCGCGGCGACGGGGGAGAGCGATTTATCGCGAAAGGCGCGCGACAGTTCGGCGATGGAAAGCTCGGTGATATCGCTCATGAGCCGTCCTCCCCGCCGCGCTCGACCGGGCGGAAGATCACCGCCGGCTCGACATCCTTGATCGGCAGTTCGCGCAGAGTCTCGATCATCTGCATGATGCCCTCGAATATCTCGGCATGCGCCGCCGCCTTTTCGCCGTCGATCGGCTGGCCGGCAAGCTGGGCGGAGACGGATTGCAATGTCTCGGGCTTAATCGGGCTGCGCGCGTTCATTTCCCACCTCTTATCGATGTTTTTCGTGCGGGCTTAATGTAACCCAACGCCGGCGGGATGTCTCAGCCGCGTTTGCCGTCGGGGCGGGCGCGCCACAGCATCGGCGCATAGACGATCAGGAAAATTACGAATGCCGCCGACCACAGCCCGCCCGACAGGTGAAGGTCGCCGTTGTAAAGCCGCTCCGGCAGGAACGGCGCGATGAGGCGCAGGATCAGGGCGGCGATCAGGATGAAATAGGCGGTGACGATGCTGGGCCGCAGTTTCAAATCGCGCCCGGTATGGCCCAGAATGACCCGCGTCATGACACCGAATGTCATCAGCCCGATGGCGCCGATGGTCAACATATGGAGGGCGATATCGAGCGGCAGCGCATCCGTCAGCGCGGCGACGCCCTTCATCGCCAGACCGGTGGCAAGCGCCAGATAGCCGAGGTGGAGAATCCACAGCAGCGGGTCGTCCAATATGCGCCGCCAGCGCCAGCCCGAAAGCCGCGCCACGCCGGCGGCGGCGGCCAAAAGGGCCAGGGCGGCGCCGGTCAGGGACAGGGGCGCGACCGCATCGGCGACGATCATCGCGGCGAGCGAGCCGATGGCGAGAAAATTGAGCGGCGCATAATTGCGCATGCCCGCGTCTCCGCCGCGCCCGCGCAGCACATTGGCGGTAAATGACGGGATGATGCGCCCGCCCATGACGGTGATGAAAAGCGCGAACAGGCCGGTGGCGACGATAAAGGCATCGCGCGGCAACACGTCAAGCTCGCCGGCGACGCTGAAATGGAGCGCGAGATTCGTCAGCGTCAGCGCGCTCAAGGGGACGACGAAAATGACATTGCGCCATTTCCTGTGGGCGATCAGCGGCGGCAGCAGAAGCAGCATCAAGGCCGGCAGGAAAGCGGCGTCGACGATCGTCACCAGCAGTTCGGGCAGATAGCCGGCCAGCGCCACCGCCGCCCGCCCGGCCAGCCACAGCGCCACCAGCGCCGCCAACATGGTGCGCCGTACCGGCGGCACACCGATCCAGTTGGGCACGGCGGTGAGCAGAAAGCCGGCCAACACCGCCGGCGCATAGCCGAACAGCATCTCATGGCCGTGCCACGTCGCGCCCGACCAATGGCCCGGCGCGCTCAAGGCATCGACCTGGATGGCCAGCCACAGCAGCAGCGCCGCCGCGCCATGCACGCCGGCCATGAAAAAGAACGGCCGAAAGCCGTAGGCGAGAATGGCGATGGCGCTCCCGCCGTTTTCCGTGGGATTAATTTTATCTGTCATGCGACGTTGGCGGCCAAATACTTCGAGGGCGGCAACCAGGATAACATGGCACGGGAAGATATCGGAACATTCGACATAAGCTGGCCATCCTTGCCAAGAATACAGGCGCGGCAGCCATCTGGTACACTCCCGAACGCTTTCAGGAACAGGCCGAGATACTTCTCAGCTCCGGCCAGCAATAACATTTGGGGATTCGCCATGAACAAACTGCAAGACAAGACCGCCCTGATAACCGGCGCCAGCAGCGGCATCGGAGCAAAAGTGGCGCTTCTCTTCGCCGATGAAGGGGCCGATGTGGCCGTCAACTATCCCGATGAGGGGCAGGCCGAAAACGCCGGCGCCGTGGTGGCGGAGGTCGAAAAACGCGGCCGCCGAGCGGTCGCCATCAAGGCCGACGTCTCCAAGGCCGATGAAAACGCGGCGATGGTCGACCGGTTCATCGCCGAGTTCGGCCATATCGACATTCTGGTCAACAATGCCGGCATCGGGCGCACGGCGATGGTCGGCGAGATGAGCGTCGAGATGTGGGACGAGATGATCGCCGTCAATCTGCGCGGTGTTTTCCTGGCCACCAATAAAGTGCTGCCGCTGATGTACGCCCAGGGCCACGGCAAGATCATCAACACCGCCTCGCAGCTCGCCTATAAGGGGGCGCCGGGCCTCGCCCATTACACCGCCAGCAAGGCCGCCATCGTCTCCTTTACGCGCTCGCTGTCGCTGGAGATCGGCGACCGCGGCGTCAATGTCAATTGCGTCGCACCCGGTGCGACGACGACGCCGATCCTCGACGGCATGGATGAAGACATTCTCGAAGCGATACGCCAGACCATTCCGCGCGGCCGCTTCGCCGTCGTCGATGA
>CAJXFT010000164.1 GCA_913053235.1 uncultured Alphaproteobacteria bacterium | reverse complement strand
GTTGAAGGATTTGTCGAATTTGCCGCCCATGTCGAAAACGATGGCGGGCGAGAAATCCGCGGCCGAGGCGGTGCCGGTGGCGAGTGTGCCGGTAATCGACAGGGCAAGCGCGGCGAGCGCGCCGATAAACAATTTTTTCATAGTCCGTAACTCCCGGTGTGATTTGGTTTTTATTCTTTTATCCAGCCTACAGACTAGCGGAGAGTAACCGCCTGCCGCCAGCGATTTCTGGCCTGCGAAAAATCGCAAAGTGGCATTTTTTGTACGGAATACAGCCGGCGCGACGGTTACGCACCGCCCGGCCATCGTTATACAATCCGCTTCGAACCGGAAAAGGAAAACTGTCATGCGCCTAGGTTTGTTTCAGGGTTATTCGGGTCCCAATTTCAGTATCGACATGGATGTTGTGCTCGAGGCCGAAAATCTCGGCTTCGATTCGGTATGGACATCGGAGGCCTATGGCTCGGACGCGGTGACGCCGGCGGCCTGGATATTGGCGCGCACCTCGTGCATCAATGTCGGCACCGGGATTATCCAGATGCCGGCGCGTACCCCGGCCTGCGCGGCGATGACGGCGCTCACCCTGCAGGCGCTCTCGGGCGGGCGCTTCATCCTCGGCATCGGCCCGTCGGGGCCGCAGGTGATCGAGGGCTGGCACGGCGTCGCCTATGGCCGCCCGCTCACCCGGACGCGCGAATATATCTCCATCATCCGCCAGATTTTCGCCCGCGAGGCGCCGGTCACGCATGACGGTTTTCACTATCAACTGCCCTATACCGGCGCCGGCGCCAGCGGATTGGGCAAGCCGCTCAAAAGTATTTTGCATGGCGATCCCAGCCTGAAGATATTCACCGCCGCCGTCGCACCGGCCGGCATCCGCACCGCCGCCGAGATCGCCGACGGCATGTTTCCGATCTTCATGTCGCCCGAGCGTTTCGATGTATTTGAGGACGATCTGGAAGCCGGCTTTGCCGCGGCCGCGGCCGCCAAGGGCCTGGCTGATTTCGAAATCGCGCCCATCGTGCCGCTCGCCATGGGCGACGATATCGAGGCTTGCCGCCAACCGATCCGCCGGCACTTGGCGCTCTATATCGGCGGCATGGGGGCGCCGGGCAAGAATTTCTACAATGATTACGCCAAGCGCCTCGGCTTCGAGGAAGCGGCGGTAAAAATGCAGCAGCTCTATCTCACCGGCAAGAAAGCCGAGGCCGAGGCCGAGGTGCCCGAGGCACTGATCGACGCCATCGCCCTGGTCGGCCCGCGCGAAAGAATCAAGGAGCGCCTGGCGGTGTGGAAAGACGCCGCCAAGGAGGGCAAGGTGTCGTCGCTCCTGCTCAGCGGCGGCGCTTCCCTTGACGCCCTGCGCTTTGTTGCCGAGGAGGTGTTATAGCCCGAGCGCACCCGGGTTCATCAGGCCGCGTGGGTCGAGGCGCTGCTTGAGGGCGCGGATGTCGGCCTGCTCGGCGGCGCTCAAGCCCTGTAGATACGGGTAGAGCTTGCCGCTCTGCATATGGGCGGCGCTGAGTTCGGCGAAGAGGGTGATCAACTCCGCGCGCAATTCCGCCACCGCCTGCCGGGCTTCCGGGTTGGCGGCGGCCCCACCGTAGCGCCCGCGCTGTTTGTCGCTGACGTTGCGCAGGTGAAACACCGATAGGCGATCGAACCAGAAGAATTGCGGCTCGTAAAGAATTTGCCCGCCGATCAGCACGGTCAGAAATGAGACGCGGATGTTGTGGCGCTTGATGAGCGCTTTCTTGCCCGCGAAAAATTCCTCCGTGCACCTGACCAGCCTTTCGGTTGCGGCGTGCGGCGTGATGGCATGCACCGGCAGCCAGTTTTCGCCGTCCGGGCCGAGCAACGCCTTGATCGGGCGGAACGGCCTGGCCCGCGTCACGCGCGGGATGATATCGGGAAGCGCCGTGCCGCCGGCATCAAAGGCGTTGGCGGCAATGCGCTCCAATGCCTGTCCGGTCTCGGTATCCGTTTCGCCCTCGGTCACGACATGTAAAGAAAAACGCAAATCCTTCATGCGCGTGATGTGCACGGCGCTTTTGAGCGCCCGGCCGATGCCGAGAGCCGCCACGCCTTCGAACAGGTTGAAGCCGCTCTTGATCAGGTTGCGGTGGCTCTCGGGATCGAAGCCGAAACATTCGGCCAGACCCGGAGCGTTGGCCATCGCGCCCTGGGCGCGGAGAAGGGCGGGGAAATCGTCGAAGGCGAAGGACGCAAACGCGCATGCGCGCGGTCGGCGGATGAGTTTCAGGGTGACGCTTGTCTTGATGCCGAAGGCGCCGGCGTCGCCGACAAAGGACGCCGGATTGTCGGGCCAGAACAGATTGCCGTCGGCGCTGACGATTTCGATGCCGAGCACGCTCTCGCGCATGCTGCCATGGCTGGCGGAGCCGAAGAATGCGGCGTCCTGCGAAGCGCTGCCGCCGAGCGTCGCCTGAATCCCTGAGAGCGGCCCGAAAAACGGCGTGCGCAGATTTTTTTCGGCAAGCGCGTCATAGAGCCGCGCCCAGTTACAGCCGGCCTCGGCAGTGACGAATCCTTTTTCCGGATTGATTTCAATGATGCGGTCGAGGCGACGCATATCGATGATGACGGAGTGCTCTTGGGCAGGCACATAGCCCTTCGAATAGGACATGCCGCCGCCGCGCACCAAAATCGCCAGACCCGAATCCGCCGCCGCGCGCACGCATACGGCGACCTCCGCCGCACTGCCCGGGCGCAACACCAAGGCGGCGATGGCATCGCCTCGGCCGGAAATATCGGTCGAATAATATTCGCGCTCAGCCGCCTCTTCGATGACATGCTCGGGCCCGATGAGCTTGCCGAATTGGGCGGCGAATTCCGCCGTCATTGATCGCGCAGCGTGCGTTTCAGAATCTTGCCCGCCGGGTTGCGCGGCACGGCGTCGATAAAGGCGATGTCCTTCGGCGCCTTGTGCGGCGCCAGATATTCCTTGGCGAAGGCGATGATCTCTTCGGCCGTCGGCGCACCCTCCCCCTCGGCGACGACAAAGGCCTTGACCCGCTCGCCCCAATAGGAATCTTCGGCGCCGACCACCGCGACATCGGCGATGCCGGCATGGCGGATCAGCACCTCCTCGATTTCGCGCGGGTAAATGTTCACCCCGCCCGAGATGATCATGTCCTTCTTGCGGTCGACAAGGAACAGGTAGCCCTCCTCGTCGCGCCGCGCCATATCGCCCGCCGTCACCCAGCCGTCGCGGACAACGGCGGCGGTTTCCTCCGGCTTGCCCCAATAGCCGTTAAAGAGATAGGGCGAGTTGCTGTAAAGCTCGCCGACCTCGCCCTCGGGCACGTCGCGGCCGTCGCCGTCGAGCAGGCGGAGACGCGTACAGACGAAGGGCAGGCCGACGCATTGAATCTTGCGCAATTGATCGGGCGGGCGCAGATTGGTGACGATGCCGGCCTCCGTCGAGCCATAGGTTTCGTGCAGCACGCCGTCGCCGAACTGCGCCACGATCAATTCCTTGGTCGCCTGCGGCAGGGCGGCGGCGTTGGACACCAGGCTGGTCAGATGGTGGCGCCGGTAGCGCTCGAGAACGCTGGCTTCGAGGGCGAGGATGGCGTGGTAATGGGTCGGCACCATGAAGGTGCCGGTATAGGGCCCCTCATGCAGCTGGCGCATGATGTACTCGGGATCGAAAGCCGGCAGGATCTCGCAAAAACCGCCGAGAAAGACGCTGCCCATGGCGAAAGCGAAGCCGCCGCCGTGAAACAGCGGCGCCACGCAGAGATAGGAATCGTCGGGCCCGTAGCAGCCATATTCCGAGCACATGGCGAGGAAGGTGATCACCCGCGAGCGGTGCGAGAGGACGATCCCCTTGGCCTTTCCGGTGGTGCCGGAGGTGTAGGAGATGGCGAAGGCGTCGCGCTCGTCGGTGGTGGAATGCTGCGCCTCGGGCCTGGCTTTGCTCAGCCAGTCCTCATATTCATCGCCGAGAATTATGGTGCGCTCGGGCGCCGCCAGGCCGGCGTCGCGCACCAGCTCCTCGACCGCCGGGTGGGCGATGACGATGCGCGCCGCGCAATCCTCGGCGATGGCGGCGATCTCATGCGCCGTCTGGCGCGGGTTGATGGTGGCGACGGCGATCCCGGCTTCGGCGAAGCCGGCGACGATCTCGACATATTCCAGGCAGTTGGGCGCCAGCAGCATCACATTGTCGCCGCGCTCGAGGCCGAGATCGTGCCGGGCGCCATTGGCGGCGCGGTCGATGCGCTCGACGAGGCGCGCATAGGTGAGCTCGCGTGCGCCTTCGCGCAGCGCAATTTTTTGCGGCGTGCGCTCGGCGGAAGTGCGCACACCGGACGCAATGGTGACCGGCCGGTAGCTGTTCATCGGGGCATCGGTCATGGCGCGCTCAGCCCTCCGCCTCACCGCTTTCCGGCAGATTGAAGACGCGCAGCGCATTGCCGCGCATGAGCAGCTCCTTGGCTTCCGGCTTGATGTCGAGTTCGGCGATCTCCGCCACCGCGCGCTCGGGGTCGATGACCGGCCAGTCGGTGCCGAACAGCACTTTCTCGCGGCCATAGCTGTTGAGGTAATGGACGATCTCCGGCGGCCAATAGCGCGGCGCATAGGCATCGACGCCGATGAAGATATTCTGGTGCTTCCAGGCCATGGAAATCATTTCCCCGGTCCACGGCACGCCGATATGAATGCCGAGCAGCCGCAATTCGGGAAAATCGATCGCCACCTGGTCGAGGCAAATGGGGCGCCCGACGCTGGGCAGGCGTCGCTCGCGCGAATAGACCAGATTGTGGCCGACCTGCATCATGATCGGAATATCGAGCTCGCAGCATTTGGCGTAATAGGGATAGACCAGGGCATGATCGGGCGCCAGGCCGAACCAATGCGGATAGAAGTGCGCGCCGATAAAGCCGAAATCGCGCACCGCCTCCTCGAGGTCTCTCAGGCCCTGCATGCCGCGCGTCGGATCGACCCCGGCGAGGCCGGAAAAGCGGTCGGGATATTGCCGGCAGATTTCATGCACTCTTTGATAGGGGATTTCGATCGATCCCTTGATCATCATATCGCCGGCGCGCACCGCGATGAGCAGCGAGCGCTGGATGCCGGCGCGGTCCATGCGGGCGAGGTAATTCTCGATCGAAACGCCGCCGCGCATATCCTCGGGCATGCGGATCTGCGCCTTAAAGGTCTCATCCAGACCGGTCTGGCCGAGCCGCACTTCCTGTTCGGTGAAGAGGTTCACCACGATGTCGATCGCTTTCATGATTTAGGCTCCTTCAATCCTGGTCGGTAGCGGAGAAATCGCCCTCGGTCACCCGCCAACAGCGGATCTCGCGGCCGTCCGGCATGGCGCTGAGCTGTTGCGGCATCGCGGCGCAGGCAGCCTTTTGGCTCGGGCAGCGGCCATAGAGATAGCATCCTTGGGGCAATGAAACAGGGCTCGGAATTTCGCCCTCCAGGGTGACGCGCTCGGCGCGGTCGACGCGGCGGTCGGAAATATCGGGAAACAGGTGCGAGGCCAGCAGCGCTTTCGAATAGGGGTGGCGCGGCTCGCCAAAAACCGCGTCCTTGTCGCCGACTTCGACGATCTGCCCGAGATACATGACGATGACGCGGTGGCAGATCACTTTTACCGTGGTCAAATCATGCGAGATGAAGAGATAGGCGAAGCCGAGCCGGCGCGACAATTGCATCAGAAGCTGGATGATCTCGACCCGCGTTTCCGGGCTGAGCGCCGAGGTCGGCTCGTCGAGAACGATGAACTCCGGATTGGTGGCGATGGCGCGCGCGATGACCACGCGCTGCTGTTGCCCGGCGCTGAGCTGGCGCGGCTGGTCGCTTACGAGCGCCGCGTCGAGGCCGGTCATTTCGAGCAATTCGACCACGCGCGCGCGTTTCTCCTCGGCCGTCAGATCGGTGTGCAGATCCAACGGTTCGGTCAACACCTTCTCCACCGTCCAGCGCGGATTCATCGAATCGAAGGGATCCTGGAAGACGATCTGAATGGCCTTGCGGTAGGGCACGAAGGCGGCGCGCCGGATGCTGCCGAGCGCCGCGTCGTGAAACAGGATTTCACCCGCCGTCGGCTCTTCCAGGCGAACCAGGCAGCGCCCGACGGTGGTCTTGCCGGAGCCGCTTTCGCCAACCAGGCCGAGCGCTTCGCCGTGCCGGATATCGAACGACACATCGTCCACCGCATGGACTTTCTGGTCGCTGCCGCGGATGGGAAATTGCTTGTAGAGCCCGGCGACGCGGATGATGGTCTCGGCATCGGTGAGTTCGCCATGATGCGCCTCGCCGGATGTATCGCCGCCAACTTGGCGCTGGGTGGCGAGGATGCGGCGGCTGTAATCCTGCTCGGGGGCCTGAAAGAACTGGCGCACCGGCGCCTCTTCGATGATGCGCCCCTGTTCCATGATCAGCACGCGGTCGCAATAATTGGCGATGATGCCGAGGTCCTGCGTCACCAGCAGCACCGCCGAGCCGGTCTGGTTGGCGGTCTCCCACATCTGGTCGAGGAACTGCGCCTGAATGGTGACGTCGAGGCCGCTGGTCGGCTCGTCGGCGATCAGCAGTTTGGGCCTGGAACTCATCGCCATGGCGATCAGCACGCGCTGGGTCATGCCGCTCGACAATTCATGGGCATGCGCCTTGACGCGGCGTTCGGGGTCGTTCATGCCGACCATGCGCAGCATGTCGATGGCGTGTTGCCAGGCTTCCTTTTTACTGACCTTGTTGTGGGCGCGGTAGACCCTGGAAATCTGATTGCCGACGCTCAGCATGGGATGCAGCGAGGTGCGCGGGTTCTGCACGATGAGGCCGATATCGCGGCCGCGGATGGCGGCGAGCTCCCCGTCCGCCAGGGTGAGCAGCTCGCGGCCGAGAAAATGCACGCTGCCGGCGGCGATCCGCCCGGGCGGGCGCACCAGCCCCATCAGCGCGATGGCGGCGGTCGATTTGCCGCAGCCGGGCTCGCCCATGATGCCGACGAATTCGCCGGGCCGGATGGTCAGCGAAAAGCCGTCCACCGCCAGCGTCTCGGCGCCGTCTTCGCCCTGGAAGCGCACCGTCAGCCCTTGCGCCTCGAGAATCGGCGCGCCGCTATCGGCTTCCTCCGTGCGCACGGCGCTCATGCTTCGCGGAATTTCTGTTCGATGGCGTGGCCGACCACGGCATAGCCGAACACGGTGATGGTGATGGCGAGGCCGGGAAAGATCGACGGCCACCATTCGCCGAGAATGAGCTGTGTCGCGCCGACCGAGATCATGATGCCCCATTCGGGCGTCGGCGGGCGCACCCCGGCGCCGACGAAACTGAGCCCCGCCGTGAGGATGATGGCGAAGCCGACGGTCACCGACAATTGCACCAGCGAAGGCACCAGCGAATTGGGCAGCACATGCTTGACGGCGATCTTGAAGCCGCCATTGCCGACCGCCCAGGCCGCCTGGACATAGCCGCGCGCGCTCTGGCTCATGACCTCGGCGCGCGTCAGGCGAATGAAAATCGGCGTGTAGACGAGGACCAGCGCGAGCACCAGATTGCCGGTCTCGCGCCCGGCCAGGGCGACCAGGATCATCGCCGTGATGAACACCGGAAAGGCTTGCAGCACGTCCGAGACGCGCATCATCAGTTCCGTCGCCCAATTGCGGTAGAAGCCGGCGATGAGGCCGAGGAAGGTGCCGAGAAAGAGCGAGATCAGGGCACCACCCAGAGCAATCGACATATCCGCGCGCGGCGCCGAGATCACCCGCGAGAACACGTCGAGCCCCGATTGGTCGGTGCCGAACCAATGCGGCGGCTGTTCCAACTGGCCCGACAGGGCGAGATAGAAGAGGTTCGGCCATTCGACAAGGGGCGGCGGCGGCACCGAGATGTCGCCGGTCGCCTCGATCGGATCATAGGGACTGATGGTGGCGCCGAAGGCGGCGAGAAATATCGACAGCGCCACCACGAACAGGCCGAAGACGAGAAATTTATTGCCGCCGAACCTGTCCATGCGGGCAAAGCGCCGCGCCTTGGGTGCCGGCGCGTCCTGCCTTCCATCCGGCTCGGCGATGCTCATCAGTATTGCACCCGTGGATCGAGATAGGCGTGGATGATGTCGAGGAGCAGGTAGATGAACAGCGACAGCAGCGCCACCGTCAGC
>CAJXFT010000163.1 GCA_913053235.1 uncultured Alphaproteobacteria bacterium | reverse complement strand
GTCTTCCTCGATGAAACCGGAACCAACACCAAAATGGCGCGGACGCGCGGGCGCTCACCCGCCACGCTCTATCTCTTTGGGTGTAAGCAAATGCGTCGTCGCAGGTGATTCCACCTGCTCGGGATTTGCTTTGGAATTGAAGCAAATGCGTCGTCGCAGGTGATTCCACCTGCTCGGGATTTGCTTTGGAATTGAAGCAAATGCGTCGTCGCAGGTGATTCCACCTGATCGGGATTTGCTCTAGCAATCGTCGCGCCTCGCCGCCCGGCCGAGCAATGCTGTCACATTATCCGATAGGGTTGGCGGTACAGTTTTGCGCCGCTTCGATGCATTCGGTGCGCGCCCGCTTTCAGCTTGTTGCCGAGCTGACGAGGCGTTAATCGACTTCCCTGATACGCAGAAAGCCGAGCGGATCAACCCGCTGATCGCGTTTGTTCAGCCCGAACAATTGCCCTACGCGACCGAGGGCATGCTCAAGCGTGGCTACGCGGAGGCCGACGTGCGCGGTATCCTCGGCGAAAATTATCTCCGCGTCGCGGCCGCGGTGTGGCGCTGAGCGGAGGAGGGCGGTCAGGCTTCCGTCTCGAGATCGAGCGGATAGATCGGCCGGCGCACCTTGGCAAACCGGAACAGGCTGTTGTCGGAACTCGTCACGCCGACGCCGTCGCAATTGATGACATGCTTGGTTATCGGCATGAATGCCCCGCGAAAATGAAGCCGTGATTTCAGGACAATATATTTCATCACCGTCGGCTCGATGCCGACGCATTGGAAGACGCCGAGATCCCAGGGCTCAAAATTTCGCTCGATGACGACGATCTTCACCTTGCCGGTGTCGAGCACCGCGGTGCGGCCCATATGGGCCTGCACGCCGGTATAGACCGGCCCGCGAATTGTAAAGATCCCGTCCGATATGGTGCGCACCGTTCCGCTGACTTCGAGCGGCTCACCGACACGACCGATCGACGGCATATCCAGTTTGCCGCCAAGCGCCAGCGTTATCGTCGCGCCGACGCCGGCCTCGATCATTCGCGCCACCGCCTCGGCATCGCGAATCGCGCCGACCGCGACATTGTCGAGGCCCTGACGCAGGACTTCAGCGACCACCGCCATGGTGTCCTGGGTGCCGCCCGAGGCGCAATTGTCGGCATGATCGACCATCACCACGAGGCCATCCCCGCCGAGCGCCTTGGCGCCGGCGACCGATTCGGCGAGCGGCTTGCCCTGATAGACGAAGTCGGCGCGCAGCGCCCACGCGTCATCCAGCAATTCCTCACAGGCGGCTTCCGCCTTGTCCCGCCCGCCATCGGCCATGGTGACAACAGAGAGGCCGGCATCGCTGAAATCGGCGAGCGGAAACCCGCCGAACACCGTCGCCGCGAGAAGCTCGCCATCTTCCGCCGCGCGCGCCTTCTCGACCAGTTCCCCCATGGGGTGGATGTCCGTCCTCATGCACAGGGTGTGGGGCAGCATCGGCCGGTTGCCCCACACCATCTCGGCTTTTATTTCGCCTTTGATCGCGCCGATTAGAATCCGCCCGACGCGCTCGCCGGTCTCATACATATCGATATGCGGGTAGGTTCGGTAGCTGGCGATGGCGTCCGCATTATCGGCAATCGCGCTGGTCATGTTGGCGTGCAGATCGAGCGCGACGGCGATTGGCATATCCGGCGCCAGCGCGCGGATGCGCCTCAGCAACGTGCCCTCGCCATCATCGGTCGCCTCGCTCACCATGGCGCCGTGCAGGTCGAGAAACAGCGCGTCGCAGCCGGCGGCGACAGCCTCACGGATCACATCGCTCATATGCCGATAGGCGTTCGCCGCAACCGGCCCGCTCGGCCAGGCCTCGGCCGCAATCGGCGTGACGACCTCGGCGCCTTCCGCCTCGGCGATATCGACAAAGGCGGCAAACGGCGTATTGGTATCGCGAAACCCATCGAGGGCGGCTTGCCCGTAGAGCGGACCATCGAGGCCGAAACTTTCAAGCGGCGTGGCGACCGGAGAGAACGTGTTCGTCTCGTGCTTCATCATGGCGACAACAAACCGCACACCCATTCTCCTGTTTGATTGCGTTTCGAAGCCCCGTCCGTCGGCAGCGAATGTCGTCGATTATGCCTCGCTGCATGGCGCCACGCAACTTGCCCAGGCGGTGGCGAGCGCGTCGCATTGTCGAGCTGGCCCCGGAAAATCGGACAGTGAGCCAAGCTGTATTCCGCCCATTGATGGAGGAATACGAAGATGCCGACACGACGCCGGTTCACGGCGGATTTCAAGGCCAGGGTTGCGCTTGAGGCGCAGCGTGGCGGCAGGTGGATCCAAGAGATAGCCGGCCGCCGGTTCCGCGGCCCGGTCTTGACCTGCTCGAACATCGCGATGTACTTCTCGCCCATTGCCGGCTCGATCTCTTAAAAGAAGGTAGTCCGGGCAAGCAACGGGTGCGGCGCAACGGAAGCCGACACAGGCGCAGGGAGTGGAATGCGATGCGAGTGGGTGTCGAGGTCGGCGGAACATTCACCGACCTCGTGGCGATCGGGCCGTCGGGCGTGCGGATCGCGAAAGTGCCGAGCGTGCCGGCGAGCCCGGACGAAGGCGCCTTCAACGCACTGATCGAAAGCGCCATTCCGTTCGAATCTATCGAGGACCTGGCGCACGGCTCGACCGTGGCGACAAACGCCGTCCTCGAACGCAAGGGGTATCCGATCGCCTTCGTCACGACGCGCGGATTCAAGGACATCCTGGCGCTGCAACGGCACAATCGGACCAACATCTACGACCTCGAATATCACAAGCCGACGCCCGTCGTCGATCGCAAGAACAGCTTCGAGGTCGATGAGCGCATGCTGCCGGATGGCACCGTGGCGGCCGCCTTGGATGCCGCCGCGGTCGAGCGCGATCTCGTTCCGGCGCTCAGCGTGGGCGGTTACGCGGCGATCGCGGTGTGTCTGCTCAACGCCTACGCCAACCCCGAACATGAGGAAGCGCTGCGCGATCTGTTGGCGCGGCACCTGCCCGCCGTCCTGGTCACCTTGTCCTCGGAGGTGACGCGCGAGTTCCGCGAATTCGAGCGCGCCTCGACGACCACGCTCAGTGCCTATGTGCAACCGGTCATCGACCGTTACATCGGGCGCTTCGGCGCCCGCCTGGCCGAAAACGGATTCGCCGGGCGGTTCAGCGTCATGCAGTCGAATGGCGGGCGCCTGCCGGCCGAAAACATGCGGCGCAATGCGATCATGGCGCTGCTGTCCGGCCCGGCCGCGGGCGTGGTCGGCGCCGCGCGCCAGGCCGGGCGCTCAGGCGTGGAAAACCTGATCACCCTGGACATGGGCGGGACGAGCACCGACGTTTGCCTGGTCGAGGACGGCACGCCCGGGATCACCAACGAATTCCTAATCGACAATCTGCCGATCCGCACGCCGGTGCTCGATATCAACACCGTCGGCGCCGGCGGCGGCAGCCTGATCTGGATTGACGAGGGCGGTATGCTGCGCGCCGGACCTGAGAGCGCCGGGGCCGACCCGGGGCCTGCCTGCTACTGCCGCGGCGGCACCCAGCCGACCGTGACCGATGCACATCTCGTGCGCAACACCATACGCCGCGAAGCATTTCTGGGCGGCAAGATGGACATCGATCCCGACGCCGCGCGGGCGGCGTTCCGAACGCTTGCCGGGCGCCTCGGCATGTCCGTCGAGGAGATCGCCGACAGCGCGATCCGCATCGCCAACGCCAACATCATCCGTGCGATCCAGATCATCACCACCCAGCGCGGCAAGGACCCGCGCGACTACGCCATGGTCGCCTTCGGCGGCGCCGGTCCGCTGCACGCGGCGCAAGTGGCCGACGATCTCGGCGTGCACACCATCCTCGTGCCGCCCAACGCCGGCGTCATCTCGGCGTTCGGTCTTTTGGCCGCCGACCATATCCAGTACGAGAGCATGACGCGGCGCTTCATGCTCGATCGGGACGCGCCCCGGGCCATCGCCGAGGTCTACGGCGAGATGCGCGCTCGCGCGCTGGCGAAATTCGAGCACATCGGCCGGCGCGAAAACCTGTCGCTGATCCTAATCGCCGACATGCGCTTTGTCGGCCAGGCCTTCGAGGTGCCGGTCGAAATCGAGCCCGCCGAGCTTGACGACCTGACGGTCGAGCGGCTGCGGGAGATTTTCGCGGCGGCGCACCAGCGTATCTTTTTTCACGGTGCGGCCGGCGACAAGCCGATCGAGGCCGTGTCCTTTCGCCTCCGCGTCACCCTGCCCGTAGGGTCGCTCCCGGTGCTTAGGGAAACCCACGAATACCGGATTCCTGAAACGGTGATAGAGATCTTCGACGACCGGCACCGCCACGCTTGTACGGTGATGAGCCGGGGCGCGCTCGAACCCGCCACGGCCGTCGCCGGACCGGCGCTGTTCGAAGACCCGACATCGACGATCTTCGTCCCCCTCGGCTGGTCCGCCGAGGCCGATGCGCATGAGAACCTGATCTTGAGAAAGGGCTAGCGGCATGGCGGACAGCGCGCCACCCACCGCCGACACGGCGCCACTCAAAGACGCCAGCCGGCTCGATCCCATCGATTACGCGGTCATCAGCCAGGGATTGATCGCGGCGGCACGCGAAATGGGCGCCAAACTCATTCGCTCCGCATACTCGACCATCGTTCGCGAAGCGGGCGACGCCTCGGCGGCGCTGCTCGACCGCGACGGCAACGTCGTCGCCCAGGCCGAGCTCATTCCCATGCAGCTCGGCCCGATGGCCGGGACCTTCCGCGCCTGCGCCGACCTCTACCCCCTCGAGACGCTCGAGCGCGGCGACTTCTACGTCAACAACGATCCCTTCCAGGGCGGGCAGCACCTGCAGGACGTCTTCCTCTATTCACCGATCTTCGTCGACGGCGAGATCGTCGGCTTCGCCGGAACCGTCGCGCATCATCTCGACCTCGGCGGCGGCAACCCGGGGCTTAACGCGACAGCGGCCGACGTGCATGCGGAAGGCTTCATCTTCCCGCCATCGAAGTACAACTTCGAGAGCGACTGGAACGGTGGGCCGCTCGAAAGACTTGTCGCGGCCAACGTGCGCGTGCCGAGCCAGACGATCGGCGACTTCAACGCCCAGTTCGCCGCCAACGCGATCGGCGCGCACCGGGTCGAGCAGCTGTGCCGGAAATACGGCGCCGACGTCATCAAGGCCACCATGCAGGAGCTTATGAACTACTCCGAACGGCGCTTCCGCGCCGCGCTGGCCGAGATCCCCGACGGTGTCTTTTACGGCGAGGACGCGGTCGACGACGACGGCATCAGCGACCAACCGCTCACCGTCAAAACAAAGGTCACCATCACCGGCGAAACCGTCGCGATCGACTTCGACGGCACCTGCAAGCAGGTGTCGCGCAACCTCAACTGTCCCATCTCGTCGACCGTCTCGGCCGCGCTTTCTTGCGTCAAATCGGTTCTGACCAGCCCCGACATACCCTTTAACGAAGGCGTCAAGCGCCCCATCACGATCACCGCGCCGGCGGGCTCGCTGCTCAATCCGACCTACCCCGCCCCGGTGCGCGCGCGCATGGAGGCCGCCTATCGTGCCTTCAACGCGGTCATGAAGGCGCTCTCGCTGGTGGTCCCCGAGAAGGTCATCTCGGGTGGCCACGACACCACGACGGTCACCGCCATCAGCCATCTCGGCGACACCGGCTACCGGGTTTATCTCGAGGTGTTCGGCGGCGGATACGGCGCCTCGGCGCACCAGGACGGCTGCGACGCGGTGGACAGCCCCTTGTCGAACTGCTCGAACGCGCCGCTTGAAGCGACCGACATGGACTTCGACCATTTCCGTATCACCGGGTATGGCCTGCTGCGCGACTCCTGCGGGCACGGCAAGTTCCGCGGCGGTCTCGGCATCCACCGGCGCTATGAGATTCTGAAAGACGATGTCAACTTCGCGATCTATGCCGACCGTTTCCGCATCGCGCCCTACGGCCTGTTCGGCGGCACCGACGGATCGCGCGGCCGCTGCGAGATTGAGCGCGACGGAGAGATCATCCAGATCCGCTCCAAGGACGGCCTGATGCTCAGGAAGGGCGACGTGCTGAAGCTTTACACGAGCGGTGGCGCGGGCTACGGACAAGCGGCGGAGCGCGACCCGAACCTCGTAAGCCGCGACGTGGCGCAGGGCTATCTAAGCGACGAGACGGCGCGTGCCGCCTACCCGCACGCCTTCTGACCAACCCGGACATCAAAATTGGAAACGTGGATTCGGTGCGGCAAATGCCTGCTCCGCACCCCGCTCTGGAAGTGTAGTGAGATCGTCGCCGGCAGCTGTTGATAGCCTACAAGAGACAATGGGTTCGAGCCCGGCAATCATGCGCGGCAACGTCGTCTTGCCGCATCCCGAAGGCCCGACGAACACGACAAACTCGCCATCATCGGTTTCGAGACCCACATCCTTGACCGCCACGGTGCCATCAGGAAAGGTTTTGCCGACGCCTTTCAGAATCGACATATTCGGCAATAGAGGTTTAATATCAAAAACTTAGGTGATCGCTATTGGCTGTCAAACAAGCTGCAAGAACGTTGAGCGAATGATCCGGACGCGCCTTGGGCTGCCGAAGGAATTGATCGGCGCCGCGGTATTCCTGGCAAGCGATGCTTCGGAGCTGGTGACCGGCCACACGGTAATGTGCGACGACGGTTATCTGGCGGTTTAATCGCGCGTAAGCGCGCCGGAGAAACGGAATAAGTCATGAATAACAGATCGAACTTCCAGCTCGAGCCTGAAGTGCTGCGTCAGGTCTTCACCACTATGCGGCGCATTCGCGCTTTCGAGGACAAGACGGCTGAGTTGTTTAAAGAGGGCCTGGTCAAGGGCACGGCGCACAGTTACATCGGCGAGGAGGCCATCGCGTCCGGCGTATGCGCAGCGCTCAACAAGGGTGATTTCATCGCCAGCTACCATCGCGGCCATGGCCACTGCATTGCCAAGGGGGCTGATCTCGGCCGCATGATGGCCGAGTTGCTGGGCCGCAAGGACGGTTATTGCCAGGGCCTCGGCGGCTCGATGCACATCGCCGATCTGGATTTGAATATCCTCGGCGCCAACGGCATCGTCGGCGCCGCAATGCCGCTTTCGACCGGCGCCGCCCTGGCCGCCAAACTTCAGGGCACGGATCATGTGGCTGTCGCCTTTTTCGGCGACGGCGCCTCCAATCAGGGCATTTTTCACGAGGCGGTCAATTTGGCGGCGGTGTGGAAGTTGCCGATGATTTTCGTCTGTGAGAACAATCAATATGCGCTGACGACCTCCTATCGAAACACCACCGCCGTGGCCCAGGTGGCCGAGCGCGCCGCCGCCTATAACATTCCCGGCATCACCATCGACGGCAATGACGCCGTCGAAGTTCACCTCACCGTCCTCGAAGCGTTGGAGCGCGCACGTGCCGGCGAAGGTCCAACCCTGATCGAGGCCATGACCTACCGCTGGGGGCAGCATTCGCTGCGTGTCAATTTGCAGGACCCGCGCCCGCAGGACGAAGTCGCCAGCTGGTTGGCGCGCGACCCGCTGAAGCAGATGGAGAGCCGATTAAAGTCCGAGAAGGTGCTGTCGAAAAAGGAAATCAATGCCATATCCAATGCCATCGACAAAGAGATCGAGGGCGCTGTCAGCTTCGCTCTGAAGAGCGAGGAGCCGGATATGGAAACGATGCTGAATTCGGTATACGCAGCGCATAAGGATCACACCGAGCCGGGTGCCAAGGGCGACAGAACACTGTCTTATGTCGAGGCGTTAAATGAAGCGCTGCATCAGGAAATGGCCGAAGACGAGCGCGTTTTCATGATGGGTGAGGATGTCGGTGTGACCGGTGGCATCTTTCAGGTTTCCAAAGGTTTGATGGACCGTTTTGGCGAGGAACGGGTGCGCGATACGCCGATCTCCGAGGCGACATTCGTCGGCTGCGGCGTCGGCGCCGCGATCGCCGGCATGCGGCCCGTTGTCGAGCTGCAGATATTCGATTTCGTCGCCCTGACGATGGACATGCTGGTCAATCAGGCAGCCAAGCTTCGCTTCATGCTTGGCGGCAAGCCGACCGTGCCGCTGGTTGTGCGCGGGCCGCAGGGCGGCGGCATTCGCCTCGCCGCGCAGCACAGCCAAAGCCTGGAGGCCTGGTTTACCC
>CAJXFT010000162.1 GCA_913053235.1 uncultured Alphaproteobacteria bacterium | reverse complement strand
CCGCATCGCTACGCCCCACGCTCCTAGCCGAAAACCTTGGCAAGCCGTCCCTATGAGTCATTATCACCGCTCCTTGGTATAATATCGCGATCCGGCGCGCTGGCGGGTTGCGGTCGCTGGGGGCCGGCCGTCGTTCCGGCCTGCATCCTAAATCACACGACCGAGAAGAAGAGAATTTCCGATCCCGATTCAATCCGATCGGGAAATGCGCTAACCCTTGAGGCGCTCGTTTTCCGGGTCGAACGGGGTCTCGGCGATGATGGTGGCGCGGTGCGGCGTGCCGAGGATGGATATTTCGAAATCGGCGCCGAGTTCGGCCAGTTCAGGCTTGATCATGGCCAGCGCCAGGCTCTTGTCGAGGCGCCAGCCGTAACCGCCCGAGGTGGCGCGCCCGACCAGCTCGCCGTCCTTGCGGATCGGCTCGGAGCCGCGCGCGTCGGCGTCGGTCACGCCGTGCACTTCCATGGTCACAAAGCGCCATGCCGGCGATTCCCGGCGCTCGCCGAGGGCGTCCCGGCCGATGAAATCACCCTTGTCCAATCGAATGAAACGGTCGAGTCTGGATTCGAAGGCCGAATATTCGATCGACAATTCGCGCGGGATGAGGCGGTAGGATTTCTCCAGGCGCAGCGAATCCATGGCGCGGATGCCGAACGGCTTGAGGCCGTATTCCTCGCCGGCCGCCATCAGCAAATCGAAAATATAGTTCTGCATCTCGATCGGGTGATGTAGCTCCCAGCCCATCTCGCCGACGAAATTTACGCGAAGGGCATGCGCCTGGGCGCAGCCGACATTGATGAACTTGCCCGACAGCCAGGGGAAATCGGCGGTGGCGAAGCTGGTGTCGCTGAGCTTTTGCAACAGGTCGCGCGAATCGGGGCCGGCGACGACGAGAACGCCATATTGCGTCGTGACTTTTTGTAAGGTGACGCTGCCGTCTCTCGGTAACAGCTTCTGCAGATAGTCGTAATCATGGCGTTCATAGGCGCCGGCCGAGACCAGGTAATATTGCTCGGGCGCGCTTTTGTAGACGGTGAATTCCGCGCGCACGCCGCCGGTCGGCGTCAGCATATGGCACAGCGTCATCCGCCCGACATTCTTTGGAATGCGGTTGGCGAAGAGCCGGTCGAGCCAGGCATGGGCGGCGCTTCCCGAGACCTCGAATTTGGCGAAGGCCGACATATCGAGGAGCCCGACTTTTTCGTGCACATGGAGGCACTCATTGCCGACATGTTCGAAATAGTTCGAGCGCCGGAAGCTCCAGCGCTCGCGCCGGCGGCCCTGTCTGTCGGGCGGTGCGCCGGTCTCGTTGAGCAGCAGGTTGGGGCGCGCCATCTCCGCTTCGCTCAAGCCGTAGCCGGGCGGGGCGAACCAGTTGGGCCGCTCCCAGCCATAGACCGAGCCGAATATTGCGCCCAAATCCGCCATGCGCCCGTAGCAGGGCGAACGCTTGAGCGGGCGGGCGGCGGCGCGTTCCTCGTCGGGAAAGTGGATCGAAAAAACATTGGCGTAGGCTTCCTCGTTCTTGGCCCGCAGATAGCCGCGGCTGGCATAGGGCCCGAAGCGGCGCGGATCGACGCCCATCATGTCGATGCTGGGCTCGCCCTCGGTGATCCATTCGGCGAGCTGCCAGCCGGCGCCGCCGGCCGCCGTGATGCCGAAGCTGTGCCCTTCGTTGAGCCAGAAATTGTCGAGGCCCCAGGCCGGGCCGACCAGCGGCGAGCCGTCCGGCGTATAGGCGATGGCGCCGTTATAGAACTCTTTCACGCCGACCTCGGCGAACGCCGGGACGCGCGCGATGGCGGTCTCGACATAGGGCATGAGGCGGTCCATGTCGCCCTGGAACAGCTCATACTCGGATTCGGGCGACGGGCCGTCGACATAGCAGCACGGCGCGCCGGCCTCATAGATGCCGAGCAGCAGGCCGCCATTCTCCTCGCGCATATACCAGGAAGAATCGGATTCGCGGAGGACGCCCATCTCCGGCGCGCCGGCGGCGTGGCGCGCGGCGATTTCCGGGTGCGGCACGGTGACGATGAATTGGTGCTCGACGGGAATGACGGGTATATCGAGGCCGACCATGGCGCCGGTCTGGCGAGCGAAATTTCCGCTCGCCGATACGACATGTTCGCAAGTGATGTCGCCTTGGTCGGTGATAACGCGCCATTCGCCGCCGGCGGTGCGCTCGATGGCGCCGACGGTGACGCCGCGGTTGATCTCACAGCCGCCCTGGCGGGCGCCGGAGGCCAGCGCCTGGGTCAGGTCGGCGGGCTGGATATAGCCGTCGCGCGGGTGCTGGATGGCGCCGACGATGCCGTCGATATTGCATAGCGGCCATATCTCGCCGACTTCCCCGGCTTCGAGAAAGCGCACCTCGACACCGATGGTTTCCGCGACGCCGGCATAGAAGCGGTATTCGTCCATGCGCGCCTCGCTGCGCGCCAGGCGGATGTTCGAAACCTGCTTCAGGCCGATGGCCTGTCCGGTCTCGGCTTCCAGCCCCTCGTAAAGGGCGACGGAATATTTGTGAATTTGGCCGGCGGAATAGCTCATATTGAACAGCGGCAACAGGCCGGCGGCGTGCCAGGTCGAGCCCGACGTCAATTCCTTGCGTTCCAACAGGACGCAGTCGGACCAGCCCCTTTTGGCCAGGTGATAGAGGGTTGAGACGCCGACAACGCCGCCTCCAATGACCACGACGCGCGCATTCTGTTGCATGAGTTTCCCGCTTTTCGTTTGCCTGTTCGGCGCCAGAATAACGCTATCGCGGGCGCGATTGAACCGCCGTCGTGGCTGGCCGGCCGAAAATGACGCTTTCGTCGGGAAAATTGGCGCAAATTGCCTCGCCACGCCCGGCCGCTGCATTCAAAATAGCGCCATCGGAATCGGCTGAAGAGGGTGGGCGATGGCGGAATCATCCGGGCGCGGCGCGCGGCGCGGCAGGCAGGCGCGCCGCGAATCGCGCGCTAAGGCGGCGCCGCAAGCCGTGGCGCCATATATCAAGCGCAAGATTCCGCTCACCGAACTGCTGGGCGAAGAGGGGCTCGCCATCATCGAAGCCAATGCCGATACCCTGCTTGAGGAAATCGGCATCGAATTCCGCGACGACGCCGAAGCGCTGGCGCTATGGAAAGAAGCCGGCGCCG
The DNA here is from genome assembly GCA_913053235.1 of uncultured Alphaproteobacteria bacterium. Classification (GTDB taxonomy): domain Bacteria; phylum Pseudomonadota; class Alphaproteobacteria; order UBA828; family UBA828; genus PTKB01. Next base: position 5,035 of record CAJXFT010000162.1, on the reverse strand, counting down.
ATATCTCGGGCGAGCGGGTGCGCTTCCCCAAGGGCATGTTGCGGAGCATCATCAAGTCGGCGCCGGCGCGCTTTACCCAGCATGCCCGCAATCCAACGCGCAGCGTCGAAATAGGCGGCGACGCCATGGTGTTCGCGCCGGTCTACGGGCCGCCCTTCGTCAGCGACCTCGATCAGGGGCGGCGCTACGGCACGATCGAGGATTTCCGCAACTTCGCCAAACTCACCTACATGCTGCCCTATCTCCACCATGCCGGCGGGACGCTGTGCGAGCCGGTCGACCTGCCGGTCAACAAGCGCCATTACGATATGCTCTACAGCCATATCAAATATTCCGACAAGGCGTTCATGGGCTCGGTCACGGCGCCCCAGCGCGCCGAGGATTCGGTGCGCATGGCGGAAATCCTGTTCGGCGAATCCTTCACCGACGCCAACACGGTGCTGCTCAATCTGATCAATGTGAACTCGCCGCTGGTCTATGACGCCACCATGCTGGGCGCGCTCAAGGTCTATGCCCGGCACAATCAGGCCTCGGTCGTTTCGCCGTTCATCCTCGCCGGCGCCATGAGCCCGGTGACGGCGGCGGGCACGCTGGCCCAGCTGCTCGCCGAGGCGATGGCGGGAATCGCCCTGACCCAGCTCATCCGCCCCGGCGTCGCGGTGATCTTCGGCGCCTTTGTCAGCTCGATCTCGATGCAGTCCGGCGCCCCCACCTTCGGCACGCCGGAGGGCACGCTGCTGTTGAACGGCGCGGCGCAACTGGCGCGCCGCCTCAACCTGCCGTTCCGCTCCGGCGGCTCGTTCACGTCATCGAAAGTGCCGGACGCGCAAGCCGCACAGGAATCGGCCCAGAGCATGCTCGCCACCGTGCTCTCCGGCACCAATTTCGTGCTCCACGCGGCGGGCTGGATGGAGGGCGGGCTATGCTCCTCTTACGAGAAGCTGGTGATGGATGCGGACCAGCTCGGCATGATGCATGTGCTCGCCGAGGGCATCGATTTCAGCGAAGAAGGCCAGGCCATGGACGCGCTGCGCGAGGTCGGGCCGGGCGGGCATTTTCTCGGCGCCCAGCATACCCAGCGCAATTTCGAGACCGCCTTCTACCGCTCCTCCATCGCCGACAATAATTCATACGAGCAATGGGATCTCGACGGCCGCAAAGACTCCGCCGCGAGGGCCAACGCGCAGTGGAAGGAGATGCTCGACAATTACCAGCCGCCGCCGCTCGACGAGGCGCTCGACGAAGCGCTGCTCGCCTTCATGGCCGAACGCAAAGGCTCCTTCCCCGACAGCAAATTCTGACTGGCGTCAACCGAGCCCGTATTTTTCGCGGTGCTCGTCGTAGCTATAGGCGAGGCCGGAATTGTTGTAGGCGAAGCGCGCCAGGCTGGCATGGCGGCTGGCGAGATCGAACTTGATGTCGCCGATACCCTTGGCGTCACCCGAGACACCCTCCTGTTCGTAAAACATCCAGGCGTCGGGCAGGATGGTGAGAATGCGGTGCTCGTCGTCGGTCACCGGATTGCGGACCGGCTTGGCGTCGGTTCTCACGACACCGGGAACGGCGATCCGTCCACACCTCTTGTCCAGATCGATCTCCATCTCGATCGGCAGAAACAGGGGATCGTGGTTGTGCTCGACGATGATGCTGAAGATTTGGAACATGGTGCCGGCCGGCTGATCCTCGCCGGAGAGGATCGTGAACATGGCGTTGCGCTGCGCTTCGCTGCTGCGCTCCTCGAGAATTAGCTGCATATGCCCGCCGCCGTGATGGATGGCGCGGGGAAAGTAATAGGTGACGGCGGCGAGCACGCCGTCGAGCCGGGTTTCGCCGAAATAGCCTTCGTCGATCTTGAATCCGAAGGCGCCCTCACAACTTCCATGCGTCGGCTCGGCATTGGATTCGCACGGGCAGCCATAGTCGCAACTGCAATGTACGAGACACAATCCTTCGATGAACCAGTCCGGAATAGCCATTGATTTCTTCCCCCTGCATGATGGTTGAACACTTCAACTTGATCATAATAGCGCTATTTCACGGCAACATAAGCCTGCTCAAGACAGATCCACCAACAGCGCCTTCGCGTCTTTCAGGTCGGCGGTGTCGAAGCCCTCGGTAAACCAGCCGTAGACCGGTGCGAGGAGTTCGCGCGCTTCGGCCGTTTTGCCTTGGTTCCGCCACAGGCGCGCGAGGCTCACCGCGGCGCGCAGTTCCAGCGAACGTACATTCTGGCGTTTCGCGACTTCGATGGCCTGACGGAAATCAGTCTCGGCTTCGGGCGCGTTATCGGGCGAGATGGACAGCAGGCACATACCGCGGTTGCGCTGGAGTTCTGATTTCCACATGTCCTCGCCGCTACGCCCGACCGCATCGAACGCATCGTTCAGCACTTTTAGACCTTCTTCGAACTTGCCGCACCTTTGGTAGCCCTCGGCCAGCAAGGCGAGGAGAAACGGGACATAACTCCCTGATTCTGTAGCCGTGTACTCCGCCAGGCCACGATGCATCCGCGCGATACCCTCTTCCGGGTGACCTTGCTCGGTTAAGGCCCATCCGCTCAGCACCGTTGCATAGGCCGAGAAAAAGGGAAGGGTCTGCTCGGTGGAGAATTCGATCATGTTCCGCGCAATATCTTGAGCTTTCTTCGGCACGCGGAGCTGGCAACGAAGCGTGCTCGCGAATAAATAGGCAACGCCGGTGCTGACCGCGTGTGACACTCTGCGCGACGTCGCTGGAGTTCGGATTCCGGGTCGCGGCGCGGGCAGGAAAGCGCCGCCGTCGCATGATGGCGCAAATGGCTGGTGCGGTAGAACGGATAGGCGATGACCAGGCCGAGCGGCGCATAGGCGAGCGCCTCGTTGAGCTGGCGCCGGCGCGTCGGGTGGCCGTGCACGATTTCGTGCTGAAGCGAATTGTGCCAGGCGGCCAGCCAGGCGCCGAGCGCCAGCACGACCCACCAGGGCAGGGCGTGGTAATTCACCGTGAGGAGAAACCAGCCGCCGTAAATGGCGGCGCACAGCAGCCATGTCGGCGCTTCCAGGCGCAGCCAAATCGCGCTTTTCGGCGCCGCACGCGGCGGTGAAATAGAAGTCAAGCAATGGCCCCCGGGTTGTTTTCTTATTCGCGCCCCTAATGTGCCGGGACGTGCATGTTGATACAATGTGATAAAGCTAAAGTTTTCTCATGATATGTTGGCTTTTCAATGTATTGTTTATATATATCAACAGACGGAGCGACGCGTCATGGATCGAAGAGAAGTGGCGGAGATATTCCGCACCCGTTTGTCGGAAGCGATGCAGCGTTCGGAGATAAATCGCACTGCCCTGGCGCGCAAGGTCGGCATCGACCGCTCCACGCTTTCGCTGTTGCTGTCCGACGATATGGACCGCCTGCCGCGCGCCGATACCGTGGCGGCGCTGGCGTCGACGCTGCGGGTCAGCCTCGATTGGCTTCTCGGTCTCAGCCACGAGGCCCGCATCGGCGCCGATATCCTGCTCGAATCCCTGCAGATCGCACCGAGCGGCCCGTCGCCGGACGATGAAGGCCTGGCGCGCTGGCACCAGGAAGCGCGCGGTTACAAGATCCGCTACGTGCCGACGACGCTGCCGGACCTGGTCAAGACCGAAGCGGTGATCGAGCATGAATATCGCGATTTCGCCGCCAAATCGGCCGGCCAAATCAAGGTCGTGGCGCGGGATCTGCTGGATTATTCGCACATGCCCGATACCGATATGGAGATCTGCATGTCGACCCAGGCGATCACCGGATTCGCCCGCAAGGAAGGGCTTTGGCAGGCATTGACGGCAAAGGCAAGGCGCCGGCAAATCGACCGGCTGGTCCAGTTGAGTGACGAACTTTACCCGTCGCTGCGTATCTATCTGTTCGATGCACTCACCCATTATTCCGTGCCGCTGACGGTGTTCGGCCCGCTTCGGGCGGTGATCTATCTCGGGCAGATGTATTTCGTTTTCAACACGACCGAGCATATCCGCGTGCTGACCCGGCATTTCGACCAATTGATCCGGGGCGCCGTGGTGCCGGCGGAACAGGTACCCGACTATCTGCGCTCGCTCAGGAAGGAGATCAAGTAGCGTTTGTCGAGGCTTGCGCCTGGGCTTGCCAAATGACCGAAGCGGAGCTTTGATCCACGTCAAGGCAATGCCCGGGCGCGTTGCCCACTGTTGAACATCTCCAGCCCGGTGTCGGGCGCCGCGCGGCGCCAATCAGCCAACCTTCTACTCAGAGAGGACTCAGATGTTTCTAGCCACAAAGGACAAGCCCCTCGCCACCTCCATCACGGGCTCGCTGCCGCGCCCGGAATGGTTTACCAGCGGCCTCGAGGGAAGGGCATTCTCGCTCGCCATGGGCGACCGCATCTTCCGCGAGCAATATAACGACGCCGTGGCGATCTCGATCAACGACCAGTGGCGTGCCGGCCTTGACGTCGTGACCGACGGCGACATGCGCTTCGACCTCGATGTCGGCGGGCGCGCCTGGCACGGCTATGTGCACGACCGCATGGGCGGCATGTCGCCGGCCAAGCGCAACGCCAGGAAGACGGGAACGCGCGGGCGCGAGGGGACGCCGGGCGACATATTGCACGAGGTCGACGAAACACGCCTGCCGCCGGTGTTGGTGGGTCCGGCGACGCGCGGCGATTTGGAATACGCCGATATCTGGCGGGTGGCGCAGCGCGTGACGGACAAGCCGGTCAAGCTCGGCAGCTGTTGCGGACAACTCACCGAACTGCTGCTGGACCATGAATATTACTCGGACCGCATCGAGGCGATGATGGCTTTGTCGGAAGCCATGAACGAGGAGTATCACGAGCTTGCCGATGCCGGCTGCCCGGTGATCCAGCTCGAAGAGCCGTGCCTGCATTTCAACACCGAGGGCGAGCTCGGCATTACACTCGAACAATATGTCGAGGCGTTCAATGTCGAGACCGCCGGGTTGCGCGACAAGACCGAGATTTGGGCGCACACCTGCTGGGGCAATCCGTTCGCCCAGAAGATCGAATCCGGCTATCGCTACG
>CAJXFT010000161.1 GCA_913053235.1 uncultured Alphaproteobacteria bacterium | reverse complement strand
CTTAGGGCAATCGTCCTCGATAGCAGGATTGCTCAGGCATATACCGGCCTTGCCGGCACATACTGGTGGGAATCCATCCTGGGACTGGGCGATGTTGAACAGAATCTGGCCGAAGCGTTGCGCGCCGGGCGGCAGGCCATCGAGATAGACGAGGGTGACGCGAGTGCTCACTTATGGGTTGCCATTCCGTCGTTGTTTCTAAAACGCCATGATGTGGCTTCGCTGGAAGTTGAGCGTGCGGTCGAGCTCAACCCCAACAATGTGTTGGCGCACGCATACCGTGGCGGTTTCTATTGCTTCATCGGCCGTCCTGAAGAGGGCGCGGATGAATGCAAGCTGGCGCTACGGCTGAGCCCGCGCGATTCGAATCGTTTTTTCTTCCTGCACTGTCTCGCTCTTTGCCTTTATTCGGCACGGGAATACGCCGCCGCGGCCGAGGCGGCCTTCGAGCTCGTCACGCTGAAGCCCGAATATCTTTTCGGCCACTGGCATCTTGCTGGATCGTGCGCCCAGCTCGGAGAGGCGGATCGTGCAAACGCCGCATTTCGCGAGCTAACGCGCCTCGTTCCGAAATTCGACCGCGCATTCGTGGAATCGAACACGCCATTCAAGCACTCCGCAGACCAGGAACATTTTATGGACGGCCTCAGGAAGGCCGGCTGGGAGGGTTGAGGGATGTCCAAATACAGTCTTGGCCTTTTCGGCGGCTTCGATCTCCGAGACGAACAAGGCGCCCCGGTTGCGATACGTTCGAAAAAAGGCAGGTGCCTGCTGGCCTATCTGGCGCTCGCCCAGGGCAATCAAGTGGGCCGGGAGGTACTGGCCGCACTTCTGTGGGGCGATCGTGGCGATACCCAGGCGCGGCGCAGTCTCAGCCAGGAGCTTTACCGCCTGCGCGGGCTGTTTCCGGAGAACATACAGGACGATTTTGTGCTGGAAGCGGAGAGCGTGGCGCTGGAGGCGGGCTTGTTCGAGGTGGATGTCGTCGATTTCGAGCACGGCTTGGACTCGGGCGATGCCGAGGCCGCCGCGCTTTATACGGGCGAATTACTGGCCGGCCATGAGGCCAACCAGGAAGACTTCGAGCTCAACGCTTAAAGAACATGTGGGGCCAGAACTGAACGGACCAATCTTCCCCCTCAATTAGAAACTCACAGTCCGCAAGGGCAAAGCCCAAGTCGACAATGTCTTCGGGACTTACTAGAGCATCAGGGGGAGGTCCATTGGCATGGAGGATCCGGCCCAGCGTCCAGCTAGCTATTATGTGGAATACGGTAAGCCGAGATGCTTTGGTGGCGTCATATGTCCCCGGTCCGAAAGTTGTGAGAAATCGACCAGAGGAATAACTAGAGAGAACTTCGAAGTTCCATTGAATCAGTTCTGGAGAGAAATGCGCATATGGCTGCACGGCCTTGGCTAGGCGAGCTAAATGGTCAGTCCAAGTTTTCTCCCAAAGTCCCGTGCCATATCTCGGCCAAATTCGTCGCTCCAACTCCTGGCGAAGCTTACCCTGAGATTTTTTTCCGGAGTGCCACTTTTCCAAAAGCGGATATGAGAATTTTGCGTCCGTGAGACCGAGTTCGATGATTGTCAGTGACTCTACGCAATGACGAAGAAGTGCAATTGCGACAGCGTGCCGACCCTGCTGATTTGCATCTATGCTCGTTTGCAGGGAATGGGCAAAGTGAATCAGCGCGATAGTTGGTAACTGAGCTATATGAATTTCAGGGCCGGAGTATGATTCCAATCTAACCGACGTATCTCGAAGCAACGGGCCAACCATATTTTCGCCAATAGTCAACCAGTCGGGAGAATCGTTCATGGACTAGCATCCGATGAAATCACTCTATTATCCATTAGAGCCAGATAGACCCTAAAATCATCGCAAAAGGCAAATAATTTGTCCGATTTAGTCTAAGCAGCGATGTGAGCAGCACTCGAATAAAATAATTTCGCAAAGTCGATTTGCCAAAATCTTTACCGGAGGCCGCCATCTGGTTCGCCCGCGGCGTGGACTGCCACGGCGGCAACAATATTTCCATCCGGCATGGTTACACCGTCATGCCGCCGTCGATGATGGCCTGCGTGCCGGTCATATAGGCCGCTTCGTCGGAGGCCAAATAAACCGCCAAGGCGGCGATCTCCTGCGCCGTGCCGAGGCGGCCCATGGGCTGGCGGGCGGTGAAGGCCGCGCGCGCCGCGATGGGGTCGTCGAAGGCGTTGATGCGCTCGTCGAGCGAAGGGGTTTGCACGGTGCCGGGGCAGATCGCGTTGCAGCGGATGCCCTGGCCGACGAAATCCGCCGCCACCGCCTTCGTGAGGCCGATCACGGCGGCCTTGGTGGTGCCGTAGAGGAAGCGGTTGGGCACGCCTTTTACGTTGGAGGCGACGGAAGCGACATTGACGATCGAGCCGCCGCCCTTGGCGAGCATGGCCGGTAGCGCGGCACGAATAATGCGGTACATCGAGCGCACATTGAGGTCGAAGGAGAGTTCCCAATCCGCTTCCGAGCAATCGAGAATGCTGCCGTTATGGACAATTCCGGCGCAATTGAAGAGCACATCTAGCGCACCGACCTCGCTCACGCAGGCTGAAATTCCATCCGCATCCATCACATCGAGGCGCCGGGTGATGATGCCGGGCGTTTCCTCTGCCAGTGTGGCCAGCGCCGCTTCGTTGATATCGGTGGCCCAAACGGCCGCGCCCTCACGGGCAAAGGCGAGCGCTGTCGCCCACCCGATGCCCTGGCCGGCAGCCGTGATCAGCGCCGTCTTTCCGTGCAGCCGTTCGCTCATGACATTTTTTCTTTCCAATTAGATTTCGTGGTTATGGGCCGAATATTCACAAGATGCCGTATTTGTCGAACACATCCTTGAGTTTGGCGCCGCCGGCCAGCTCGTCGCGCACCGCATTCTCGCCCGTGACTTTTTTCATGGCGGTATTGAGAACGCCTTCGGCGATCCCGGCCGGGATCGCCACCACGCCGTCGACATCGCCGAAGATGATGTCGCCCGGGGCGATTACAGCGCCGCCGATCTCGGCCGCCACGTCGGCCAGCATCATTTTTGCGCGCCCCTTGGTGTCGAGCGGGCCGATGCCGCCGGCAAACACGGAAAAACCCATCTCGCGGATCATGCGCACATCGCGCACCAGGCCATCGGTGACGCAACCCAGCGCGCCGCGCGCCCGCGCCGCCGTTGACAACAGCTCTCCCCAGGGCGCGATGCGCTGATTTCCGGCGCATGAGAAAACGGCGACATCGCCGGGCCTGAGATCGTCCACGAGGGCGATTTCATGCTCATAGACATTGAGCGCCGCATCGTCGTGATAGACCGGCATATAGAGGCCGGTGCGCGCCCGCCCGCACAGCACCAGATTTTCATCGAGCGGGCGCACGGCGGGCGGCAAAGCCTGGCTCAATAGTCCCATCGAATCGAGGGTGTCGGAAATAACCGGCGTGTAGAGTATGGCGCGCGCCTGTTCGAGGAGTTCGTCGCTGATCGTCATCTTATTAATCTCCGCGTTGCATAGCTCCCTGGGCCTCCATAACATGGCATCCACAGATTCTATCAGAAGGAACCACCCTCCAGAATGCATAATGCATTCTGGCAAGCGCGACGGCGCGCCCGAGTTAATACGAGGTAGCCAAGGGAGCGGATGCGACCGCCCGGCGCTTGAGGGGCCAAAAAAGAAAGGTTTCAGACATGGACATGGTGACGATGAATATCCTCGATTCCACCATGGTTTCGATCTGCCGCGAGATGGGCATCTCGCTGATGAAGACCTCCTATTCGACGATTTTCAACGAGGGCCTGGATTTCACCTGCGCGCTGGCCGACACCAATGGCGACATGATCGCGGTGGCCGAATTTTGCCCGGCACAGATCGGTGGCATGCCACTCCTGATCAAGACCTGCGCCGAGGAATTTCCCATCGATACCCTCGATGAAGGCGACGTGCTGATTCACAACGATCCCTATCGGGGCGGCCTGCACGTGCCCGAGCACACCCTGTTCAAGCCGTTTTTCCATGACGGCAAGCCACTCGGCTATCTCGTCTGTATCGGCCATATCGCCGAAGTCGGCGGCATGGTGCCGGGCGGCTTCGCCGGCGAGGCGACGGAGATATTCCATGAGGGCCTGAGGGTGCCGCCGGTCAAGATCAAGAAGGCCGGTGTGGATGTCGATGCGGTGTGGAAGCTGATGCTCGCCAATGTGCGCACGCCCAGGCACAATTACGGCGATCTCAGGGCCATGATCGGCGTCCTCGATCTCGGCGAGCTGCGCGTGAGGGAGCTGCTGGCGAAATACGGCGAGGAAACCTTCACCACCACCTGCCATGATTTGATGGAATATTCGGAGCGCCGCATGCGCGCCGAAATTTCGGCCTTTCCCGACGGCCATTACAGCTTCGAGGACAGCGTCGAGAATGACGGCATCGAGGACATACCCTATCTGCTGCGCGTCGATGTGTTCGTCCAGGGCGACGAGGTGGTGGCCGATTTCAGCGGCAGCGCCGCCCAGGCGAAGGGGCCGATCAACGCCACCCTCGGTGTCACCTGGAGCGCCACCTATAACGCCATGTTCCACATGACCGACCCGTCGATCCCGAAGAACGCCGGCTGCTTCCGCCCGATCCGCATCGTCGCGGCACCTGGCAGCGTCACCAATGTCGATTATCCGGCGCCCGAGGTGGCCGGCAACACCGAAACCCACCCGCGCCTGGCGGCCATCGTCATCGGCGCGCTGGCCGAATGCATGCCCGAGCGCGCCATGGCCTCGGAAAGCGGCACCGGCTGCAATTTCGTCTTCGGCGGCCACCATCCGGAATATGACGAATATTTCGCCTGCTACGATCTGATGTCCGGCGGCTGGGGCGGGCGCAGCTATGCCGACGGCAATGATTGCGTCATCGCCATCAACGGCAATTGCCGCTTCAATCCGGTGGAAGTGTTCGAGACGCGCTTTCCCTTCCATGTCGAGGATTTCGCCATGACCCCCGATTCGGGCGGCGCCGGCGCCTTTCGCGGCGGCCTCGGCTATCACAAGACGCTCAGGGCAACCACCACCGATATCACCGCCAGCCAATGCACCGACCGCCACAGCGTCAAAACCTGGGCGCTGTTCGGCGGCAAGGAGGGCGGCAACGGCGCGACGCTTATTCAGAACAAGGGTCGCGAGGATTGGCGCCCGGTCACCGAGGCGTACGGCAAGGTGTCGAGCAGCAAATATTCCAATATCACGCTCAAACCCGGCGACCGGGTGCGCCTGAGCGTCTCGGGCGGCGGTGGCTACGGCCGGCCGCAAGAGCGCCAGCGCGCCATGATCGAGGAGGATTTGCGCGAAGGCTATATCACGCCGGAAGGGGCCAGGCGGGATTACGGCGTCGAGCCCGATTAAACGAAAACATCGCGGAGGAATTTGACATGGCGGAACTGGCCAACGAACGGGTCGTATACATCAACGGAGAGATCGTGCCGGAAAGCCGCGCCATGGTCTCGTTCCGCGATCGCAGCTTCAAATATGGCGACGGCGCGTTCGATATGACGCGCACCTTCGGCCACCGTATTTTCAAGCTCGATGAACATCTCAAACGGTTCTACAAATCGCTCAAATATCTTCAGATGGATCCCGGCATGAGCCTGGATAAGATGAAGGAAATCAGCGAGGAGGTGCTGGCCCGCAACCTCCACCTTCTCGGCGATGACGAGGATTATTGGGTGGCTCAGCGCGTGTCGCGCGGCGTCGAGCCGGTCGGCGGCGATATTCACGAAGCATCCGAACCCACCGTGGTCATCGAATGCACGCCGCTGCCGTTCAAGGCGCGGGCGCATTATTTCCGCGACGGCATGGAAGTCGTCATCCCATCGACGCGGCGCACGGCGCCCGATTCCCTGACGCCCCGGGCGAAGACCCACAATTACATGAATCTGATGATCGCCCATGAGGAAGCGCGGCGCGGCAACCCCAACGCCTGGGCGATTCTCCTCGATGTCAATGGCAACCTGTGCGAGGGCGTCGGCTCCAACATCTTTATCGTCGAGGACGGCACCGTCTACACGCCCGAGGACCGCTACGTGCTGTGCGGGGTGAGCCGCGAGACGGCGATCGATTTGGCCGAAGCGGCGGGCATCAAAGTGGTGCGCAGGGATCTCGACCTTTATGACGCCTATACGGCGGACGAGGCCTTCATCACCTCGACCAGCTTTTGCATCGTGCCGGTGCAGAGCTTTAACGGCATCGAGGTCGGCGACGGCAGCGTTCCCGGCCCGATCACCAAACGCATCACGGATGCCTATATCGAGTTCGTCGATCATGATTTCGTGGCGCAATATCTCAAACGTCTGGACTGACAACTGATGGCAAAGAAAAAAAAGGACGCGCTGCGCTCGCAGGCCTGGTTCGGCAAGGCCGACAAGGACGGTTTCCTGCATCGCAGCTGGATGAAAAACCAGGGCATCCCGGCCGACGAATTCGACGGCCGCCCGGTGATCGGCATCTGCAACACCTTTTCGGAATTGACGCCGTGCAACGCTCACCTGCGCGACCTAGCCGAGCGCGTCAAGCGCGGAGTTTACGAAGCCGGCGGCATGCCGCTCGAATTTCCCGTCATGTCGCTGGGCGAATCGAACCTGCGCCCGACCGCGATGCTGTTCCGCAACCTCGCCAGCATGGATGCCGAGGAATCGATCCGCGCCAATCCGATGGACGGCGTCGTTCTGCTGGTCGGCTGCGACAAGACGACGCCGGCGCTCCTGATGGGCGCGGCAAGCTGCGATCTGCCGTCCCTGGTGGTGTCGGGCGGGCCGATGCTGAGCGGACGTGTGCGTGGTAAGGAGGTGGGCTCCGGAACAGATGTGTTCCGCTATTCGGAAGCGGTCAAAGCGGGCGAGATGTCGCTCGCCGATTTCATGGATGCCGAGGCCGGCATGTCGCGCAGCCCGGGCCATTGCATGACCATGGGAACGGCCTCGACGATGGCCAGCATGGCCGAGGCGCTGGGCATGGCGATGCCGCACAATGCCGCCATTCCGGCCGTCGATTCGCGGCGCAACGTGCTGGCCCAGAATGCCGGGCGGCGCATCGTCGAGATGGTGCGCGAGGATGTCCGCGTCTCGCAAATCCTGACCCGCCAGGCGTTCGAAAATGCCGTCCGCATCAACGGCGCCATCGGCGGCTCGACCAATGCGGTGGTGCATCTGATCGCCATCGCGCGCCGCCTCGGCGTCGATTTCGGCCTCGACGACTGGGACCATTTGGGCCGCGATATCCCGACCATCGTCGACCTCATGCCGTCGGGGCGATTCCTGATGGAGGATTTCTATTATGCCGGCGGCCTGCCGGCGGTGATCAAGGCGATTGGCGATTTCATCAACAAGGACGCCCTCACGGTGAACGGCCGCACGATCTGGGAAAACTGCGCCGCGGCGCCCAACTACAACAATGACGTCATCCGCGGCCTCGACAATGCGCTGACGGAGAATGGCGGCATCGCCGTTTTGCGCGGCAATCTGGCGCCCAACGGCGCGGTGCTGAAACCCTCCGCCGCGACGCCGGAGTTGATGCAGCATAGGGGCCGCGCCGTGGTGTTCGAGGATATCGATCATTACAAGACGCGCATCATCGACCCCGATCTCGATGTCGATGAAAGCTGCGTGCTGGTGCTCAAGAATTGCGGCCCCAAGGGCTATCCGGGCATGGCCGAGGTCGGCAATATGGGCCTGCCGCCGAAGATTTTGGAGAAGGGAATCAAGGATATGGTGCGGGTCTCGGATGCGCGCATGTCGGGCACCGCCTACGGCACGGTGGTGCTGCACACCGCGCCCGAGGCGGCGGCCGGCGGGCCGCTGGCGCTGGTTGAGGACGGCGACATGATCACCCTCGACGTCGCCGGCCGCGGCCTTCATTTGGATGTTTCGGAAGAAGAGCTGGCGCGCCGCCGGGAAGCCTGGTCGCCGCCCGAGCCGCCGATGACGGGCGGCTACCAAAAGCTCTATTTCGATCATGTGTTACAGGCCGACGAAGGCGTCGATCTCGATTTCCTGGTCGGCGGGCGCGGCGCCGCGGTGCCCAGGGAGTCACACTGAGGGATTCGCGCCGAAGCGTCGCCAAGGATAAACCCTTCTTCCCCGAGGGGAAGAAGCATCTGTGTTGTTTGTCAAGGCGGCGTTAGGCTCCAGGTTCGGTC
>CAJXFT010000160.1 GCA_913053235.1 uncultured Alphaproteobacteria bacterium | reverse complement strand
CTTGTCGGCGAGCTGGCCATAGCCGACATCGACGGCGTAAACGCGCGCCGCGCCCCGGGCCAGGAGAACATCCGTGAAGCCGCCGGTCGAGGCGCCGATATCGAGCGCCGTCCGGCCCGACGCGTCGAGCGCGAAATGATCGAGCGCATGGGCCAGCTTGACGCCGCCGCGCGAGACCCAGGGATGCGCCGCCTGGCGCAGGCTGAGCGGCGTATCGGCGGCCAGTTTCAGGCCCGGCTTGTCGAGCCTGCGCGTCCCCGAATAGACTTTGCCGGCCATAACCAGCGCCGCCGCCTTGCTCCGGCTATCGACCAGGCCGCGTTCGACGAGCAGGCTGTCGAGCCGGATTTTTTCGCGTTTTGCCGTTTGCCCAGGCCTTCTTTTGCACTCTGTTTACTGTGGCTAGTTGCGCCGCGCGACGATATAGCGCGCCACGTCGCGCAGCAGATCCGCCGCCTCGCCGAACGGCGCCAACGCCATCACCGCGTCCTCGGCCAATTGCCTTGCGCGCAGGCGCGCTTGCTCGGGCCCGAGAAGATCGACGAATGTCGCCTTGCCGGCGGCGGCGTCCTTGCCCACCGCCTTGCCGAGATCGCTCTCACTGCCCTCGACGTCGAGAAGATCGTCGGCGATTTGAAAGGCGAGGCCGATATTGTCGGCGTAACGCCCGAGCGCCTCGCGCTCCGCCCCTTCCCGCTTGGCCAAAATGGCGCCGGCGGTGCAGCTAAAGCGGAACAAGGCGCCGGTCTTGCCGCGTTGCAGGCGCATCACGGCGGCGAGGTCGAGATCGCCGCCCTCCTCGGCGGCCAAATCCATCATCTGGCCGCCCGCCATGCCGGCGCCGCCGGCGGCGGTAGCGAGGCTGTGAACGATCTCCGCGCGCACGGCGGGGTCCGGATGGCCATCGGGAGCGGCGGCCAGTTCGAAAGCCAGGGTGAGCAGCGAATCGCCGGCCAAAATCGCCGTCGCGTCGCCGAATTTCTTGTGGCAGGTGGGCTGGCCGCGGCGCAGATCGTCATCGTCCATGGCCGGAAGATCGTCATGCACCAGCGAATAGGTATGCACCATTTCGATTGCCGCGGCGCTCGGCATCGCCCATTCGGGCGGCACTTCGAACAAAGCCGCCGAATTCAATACCAGAAACGGGCGCAGCCGTTTGCCGCCGGCCAGGGTCGAATAGCGCATGGCGTCGAACAGCGGGCCATCGCTGTCGGAGGATCGCGGAATATAGCCGTCCAACGCGGCATTGACCTCGGCGGCCGAGGCCCGCATCGCCTCTTTCAGGCGGCTCAAACCGGCCCCCTCATTCCTTGTCCAACGGCTCCGCGCTGAGTGTGCCGTCGGCCTCGATCTTGTCGACCCGGAGCTGCGCGTCGCGCAGCTTGCCCTCGCAATGTTTCTTTAGGAGAACGCCGCGTTCATAGGCGTCGATGGCGCCTTCGAGGCTGGTATCGCCCGATTCGAGGCGTTGCACGATGTCCTCAAGCTCGCCGAGCGCCTTCTCGAAGCTGATTTTTTCGAGGTCCTGGGATTTGTCGCTTTTGCTCATGACCGGGTCAGAATAATGTCTGCTCCGAGGCAGGGCAAGCAGAGCTACGCCGACATCAGGGCGCCGACATGGGCGGCCACACTGGCGGCGAGCGCCTGAAGATCGTAGCCGCCCTCCAGCGTCGAGACGATGCGGCCCGAGCATTTCTCCGCCGCGATACGGCCGAGCTCCGTCGTCACCCAGGCGTAATCCGCTTCGAACAGGTGTAAATTGGCGAGCGGGTCGTCGGAATGGGCGTCGAAGCCGGCCGAGATCAAAATCAGCTCCGGCGCGAATACGCGAAGCGCCGGAAACAGCTTGCTCCGCATGGCGTCGCGGAACGCATCCGAGCCCGATTCGGGCCTCAGCGGCGCGTTGAAGATATTGCCGACGCCGCGCTCGTCGGCGGCGCCGGTGCCGGGATAGAGCGGCGACTGGTGGGTCGAGGCGAACAGCATATCGCCGTCGCGTTCGAAAGCGGCCTGGGTGCCGTTGCCATGGTGAACGTCGAAATCGACCACGGCGACGCGGCCAAGCCCGTGTTCGCGGCGCGCCCGCTCGGCGCCGAGGACGACATTGTTGAACAGGCAAAAGCCCATCGAACGGCCGGGCTCGGCATGATGGCCGGGCGGGCGGACGGCGCAAAAGGCATTGTCGGCCGCGCCCGTGACGACTGCGTCGACGGCGGCGCGCACGGCCCCGGCGGCGCGCAACGCCGCCTCCCCGGAAGCCGGCGATATGATGGTATCGCCGTCGATCGCGGCATAGCCGGCGTCCGGCATATTGTCGAAAATGATATCGACCAAATCGGCCTGATGGACCTCCTTTAGCGCCGCGATATCGCTGATCGGTGCTGTGCGCCGTTGCAAACCGGCAAATTCCGGCACCTCCAATGCTTCCAGGATCGCCTTGAGACGCGCCGGCTGCTCGGGATGCTGCGGGCCGGCCTCATGCTCCTGGCAAATCGGATGGCTGTATAACAATGTCGTCGCCATGGATACCTCTTTGCGCCGATTTGAGGCAGCATAACACGCGGCGCCCGGGCGCATCTATCGACAGTCGATGAGAGGCGCGGCAAACTGGTGCGATGCGCGCGCTGCTCGTTCTCGCCCTGGCTCTTATGACCGCCGCTTGCGCCGCGACGCCCGGCGCCCCCGGCGCCCCCGGCGCCGAAGTATGGGGAGAATTCGAGACCGGCGTCTACGGCGAGGTTGGCGATATCGGCGCGATTCGTGTGGCGCCGCCACGGGGCGGCGCGCCGGATAGCGATATCGAGGGCATCATCCGCCTTTCGCTGGAGCGCCGCGGCTACAGCCTCGACGGGGAAGCGCCCTTAACCCTGCGCTACATGATTCATACCGCTCTCGGCGATTCGGGCGATAGCGACCTCGGTATCGTGCTCGGCGGCTCCGTCGGCAGCAGCAGCGGCGTCAATGATTTCGGCATCGGCCTCGATCTGCCGATTCTCGGCGGCTCCGGCTCGGTGCGCCAAGTCGCGTTCCTGTTCGAACTCGCGCTGGAAGGTGCCGACGGTGCTCTCCAGTGGCGCGGCCGGGCGTCGGGGCGGACGCAATTTTCCGAGCCAAAGCGCATCATTCGGCCGCTGGCGCCGCTGCTTATCGACCGCCTCGGGCGCGACACCGCGCGGCGCCGCTTTGCGCGGTAACGAAAAACTTTACTTCCCATTGGCCGGGAAACATTTTATCGGTTAACCGACAGCCGCTTTCCGCCGCGCCTTTTAAAGGCCACAATGCGGCAATAGCATGGTCACGGATGCCGCGCGCTCCCAGGCCTCGGCGCCGATGCCGCCCCATGGAGGAAGAAATGTCGCCTCGATCAGGACGAATTTTTACAGCGGCGGTTTTCGCCGCCATGGTGATTTCGGCGTTTGCCGCCGCCGCCCTCAACCCGGCGCGCGCGGTCATGCCCAGCGATCAAATTCCGACCCTGGCGCCATTGATCAAGGAAGTGTCTCCGGCGGTCGTCAATATCGCCACCAGCGGCACCGTCGAGGTCGAGCGCAATCCGTTTTTCGACGACCCCTTCTTCCGCCGTTTTTTCGGCGAACGAGAGGATGAGCCGCAGCGCCGCCAATCCCAGAGCGTCGGCTCCGGCGTCATCATCAATGCCGCCAAGGGCTACGTTCTCACCAATAGCCATGTCGTCGCCAAGGCCGACGAAATCATCATCACGCTGACCGATCGGCGCCAGCTCAAGGCGACATTGATCGGCCACGACCCGGGTACCGATGTCGCCGTCCTCAAGGTCGTTCCCGAAAATTTGACGGCGATCAAGATGGCCGATTCCGATTATCTCGAGGTCGGCGATTTCGTCATCGCCATCGGCAACCCGTTCGGCCTCGGCCAATCGGTTTCCTCGGGCATCGTCAGCGCCTTGGGGCGCACCGGCCTCGGCATCGAATCCTATGAGAATTTCATCCAGACGGACGCTTCGATCAACCCCGGCAATTCAGGCGGCGCGTTGGTCAATTTGAAGGGCCGGCTGGTCGGCATCAATACCGCCATCATCGCCCCGGGTGGCGGCAATATCGGCATCGGCTTCGCCATCCCGATCAACATGGCGCGCCAGATCATGGACCAGATCATCGAGTATGGTGAGGTCCAGCGCGGTCGCATCGGCGTGCAAATCCAGGATCTGACGCCGGAATTGGCCAAGGAATTCGGCGTCAAGCATGATGGCGGCGCCTTGATCGCGCAGGTTCTGCCGGATTCAACGGCCGCCGCGGCCGGCCTCGGCGCCGGCGACGTGATCATATCGGTCAACGATAAAGCCGTGCATAGCGGGGCGGACCTGCGCAACATCATCGGCCTGCTGCGCGTCGGCTCGAGCATCGATCTCGGCGTCGTGCGCGACGGCGTGGAAATCGCCATCCATCTCAAAGTCGGCGCGATCAAGGAAGCCCGCACCGAACCGGGCAGCGAGGTTCCCAAACTCAAAGGCGCCGCCTTCAGCGAGATTCCGCAAAGCTCGCCGTTTTTCGGCCGCGTGAGAGGTGTCTTCGTGGTCAGCGTGGTGCAGGATTCACCAGCCTGGCAAGCCGGCCTCAGGGAAAATGACGTGATCACCTCGGTCAACCGCAAACCGGTGGCCGATCCGGGCGAACTGATGGCGATCGCGGCTGAGGGCGGCGGCTCGCTGCTGCTCAATATCATACGCGGCGACGGCTCGCTTTTCATCCTCATCCGCTGAATCGGGAGCGCTTCGCCCGGCGCCGCAGGGGCGCCGCAATTCGAGTTGCCCCCGGCGCGGCCCGCCGATAACATCGCGCCTCTAATTGCGTGGAGAAACCGCGCAAAATCAGTATTGACAAAGATTGGCGCACCCGGTGGCGCGCCGATCGACAATTTCGGGGAGAGATCGCGTGGCAAGTTATATGGTGGGTATTGACGTCGGCGGGACATTTACCGATTTCGTCTCCTACGACCCTCAAACCAAGGCCGTCGAGGTGTGGAAAAACCCGTCCACGCCGAAGGACCCAAATGACGGGATTCTCACCGGGTTGGCAAAGTTCGAGGCGCCCGGCGACATCAACAATGTCCGCCTCGGCACGACGGTCGCGACCAACGCCATTTTGGAGCGCAAGGGGGCCACGGTGGGCTATGTCACCACCGCCGGCTTCAAGGATATCCCGTTCATCCAGCGCGGCAACCGGCGCAGCCATTACGACATCACCTGGATCAAGCCCAAGCCGCTGGTCAAGCGCCGCCACTGCTTTGAGATCTCCGAACGCGTGATGGCGAACGGCGAAGTCGAGGTGCCGCTCGACGAAGCCGGGGTGCGCGAAATGGCCAAAAAAATCAAGCAGGAGGGCGAGATCGAGGCGCTCTCGGTCAATTTCCTGTTCTCCTATGTGCGGCCCGATCACGAGCAACGGGTCAAGGATATCCTGGCCGAGGAACTGCCCGATATTCCGGTCTCGATCTCCTATGACGTGCTGCCCAAATGGAAGGAATATGAGCGCGCCTCGACGACCATCGCCGACGCTTACATCAAACCCACCGTGAGCAAGCAGGTGCGCAATATTCGCCAGCGCTTTGCCGACAACGGCATCACCGATCATATCGTCGTGATCAAATCGAACGGCGGCGAAATGTCCCTCGAGGCGGCGGAAAACTCGCCCATCCAGATGACCGTCTCCGGCCCCACCGGCGGCGTCATCGCCGGCAAGCATATCGCCGGCCTCGTGGGCATCGACCATCTCGTGACCATCGATATGGGCGGCACCTCGACCGACACCTCGACCATCGTCGGCGGGCAGGAGAATTTCACCACCGATTACGAGATCGAATTCGGCATCCCGATCCAGATTCCGATGATCGACATCCGCACCATCGGCGCCGGCGGTGGCTCGATCGCCTGGATCGACAAGGGCGGCATGCTGAGGGTCGGCCCGGAAAGCGCCGGCGCCGATCCCGGCCCGGCCTGCTACGGCACGGGCGGCACCAAAGCCACCGTGACCGACGCCAATTTGGTATTGGGGCGGATAAATCCCGACAATTTCCTCGGCGGCGAAATGAAGCTCGACAAATCGGCGGCCGAAAAAGCGGTGCAGGCGGTGGCCGGCGAATTGGGCCGCTCGGCCGACGAGACCGCGCTCGCCGTGATCCAGATCGCCAACAACAATATGGTCGGCGCGCTACGCTCGGTGCTGATCGAGCGCGGCCTCGATCCGCGCGATTTCAGCCTGCTCGGCTTCGGCGGCGCCGGGCCGCTGCATATCGCCGATCTGATGAACGATGCCGGCATTCCGAGCGGCATCGTGCCCAACTATCCGGGCCAGTTCTCGGCCTTCGGCTTCATCCTCACCGACGCCCGCGTCGATACCCAGCGCACCGTGCAAATGACGTCCAAGCGCTTCGATCAGGAGCGCGCCACGGAGGTCATGCAATCCTTGATCGATACCGGCATCGGCGATCTCAAGGGGCAGGGCTACGGCAAGAATGTGGAGATCTATCGCTCGCTCGAAATGCGCTATCTCGGCCAGAATTACGAGCTCGAGATCCCGATTTCCTTCGACAGCTTCACCGACGAAACGACGCCGCAATTGTGGCAGGCCTTCCACGACATGCACGAGGCGCGCTTCGGCTTCAACATCCCGCGCGAGGTGATCGAGGTGATCACCGTCAAGGCGACGACGGTGTCGCTGACCGAGAAGCCCGAATTCGCCACCATCGGCGACAGCGCCGGCGCGGCGGCGGAAGCGGTGGCGCGCCGCGAGGTCACCTTCGAGGGCGGGCGCCACGACACGCCGATCTATAACCGGACGGACTTGCGCGACGGCCACCGCATCGCCGGCCCGGCAATTGTCGAGGAAGCGGCGTCGGTGACGGTGCTGCGCCCGGACCAGAATCTGCGCGTCGACGCCTACGGCAACCTGTTGATCGGCAAGATCGCCGAGGAGTGAACGAGATGAGTGATAAACGCGACACCGACATGGTGACGATGAGCATCATCGATTCGACCATGACCGCGATTTGCCGCGAGATGGGCATCACCCTGATGCGCACCTCCTATTCGACGATCTTCAACGAGGCGCTCGATTTTACCTGCGCGCTGGCCAGCCCGAACGGCGAAATGATCGCCCAGGCCGAGTTCTGCCCGTCGATGATCGGCGGCGTGCCGCTGCTGGTGAGGAGCTGCGTCCTCGAAATTCCGCTCGACGAGTGGGAGCCGGGCGACGTCGTCGTCCATAACGATCCCTATCGCGGCGGCCTGCACTGCCCCGAGCACACCATGATCCAGCCGGTCTTCGTCGACGGCGAGTTGATGGCTTTCGCCATGACCATCGGCCATCTCGTCGAGATCGGCGGCATGGTGCCGGGCGCCTTCGCCGGCGAGGCGACGGAGATTTTCCAGGAAGGCATCCGCGTGCCGCCGGTGTTCATCAAGAAGCGCGGCGAGGATGTCGAAGAGGTGTGGAAACTGCTGCTCGCCAACGTGCGCACGCCGCGCTTCAATTACGGCGATCTCAGGGCCCTGATCGCCGGCACCGATGTCGGCGAGCGCCAGCTCGCCACCATGATCGAGAAATACGGCAAGGAGGATTTCCGGCGCAATATCTCCGACCTGCTGGACTATTCCGAGAGCCGCATGCGGGCCGAAATCCAAGCCATTCCGGACGGCAAATACAGCTTCAGCGACGAAGTCGAGGATGACGGCATCGACAAGACCTCCTACACCATCAACGTCGCCGTCCACATAAATGGCGACGAGGCGGTGGTCGATTATTCGGGCACCTCGCCGCAAGCCAAGGGGCCGATCAACGCCACCCTCGGCGTCTCCTATTCGGCCGCCTATAACGGCATGCTGCACATCACCGACGAATCGATCCCGACCAATTCCGGATGTTTCCGCCCGATTCGCGTGGTCTCGCCGCCGGGCACCCTCCTCAATGTCGATTACCCGGCGCCGGAAGTCGGCGGCAACACCGAGACCCATTGCAAGATCGCCGGCGCCGTCATCGGCGCCATGTCGCCGGCGGTGCCCGACCGCACCATGGCGGCCGAGGGCGCGACGCATACCAATTTCGTGTTCGGCGGCACCGATGAGGAAAGCGGCGAGGCGTTCGTGTGCTACGCGATCGAGCTTTCCGGCTGGGGCGGGCGCAACTTCGCCGACGGCAACGACGCCACCGATTCGATCAACGGCAATTGCCGCGTCATTCCG
>CAJXFT010000159.1 GCA_913053235.1 uncultured Alphaproteobacteria bacterium | reverse complement strand
TCGACCTCGCCGGTCAGCCAGATGGCGCGCTCAAAGGGATCGTCCGGACCGGCCAACAGCCCGTCGCGGGCCAAGGCGTGGGCGGCGAAGACGGCCAATTGCCAGCTTTTGCCCTGGGTGATTCTGGCCGACAGGTCGAGGCGAAAGGCGCCGGCTTCGAAGGGGCCGAATTCGCGTTCGATGATTCCCGATGGGCGCTTGACGAAATCGTCATAGCCGGCGCCGATCGGCAGCTTCTCGGTGCTGCGTTTCAGGCACACCATGGATTCGGCGATGCCGTCCTCGCGCCAGATGCGCTCGACCTGAACCGGGCCGTTTGGCGTGCCGATGTAGATTCGCGTTTTCACAAGCCGCGGCGGATCTCAGTGTCTTTGTCCATCAGGCGGGCCAGCAGGTCGGAATCATTTTCAAGCAAGAGCTGAACCCTGCCTTCGCGCGCGGCCTCCAACGCAACCTTGCGGCAATTATTGGATTTATCGCAGAGAAACAGCGTCGACGCCGGCGCGTCCGATTGCTCGGTAAATTCGACGATCACATAGGTCTGGCTCGGCTCGGCGCTGGACGGGACAAAATGCAGCCGGCAGCCGATGCCTTCACGCACGTTCGCCTCGCCGCTGGCCGCGGCGATCGCCAATGGCACCAACGGCGCCGAAAATTTTTCCACCAAACGCCGGTAATCGGCGCGCAGCGACGCGCTGTCCCGAAGAGCGGCCTCGACCGCCGGGTCGGTATCCGCCTCGCCGACATAGGCGTATAGCCTGGCGAAGGAAAGCCGTCCGCCCGACGGCGCATCGCCCGATGCCAATTGCTCCATGCGGTGAAAGGCGCCGAACAGGCGGCGCGTATTGTCCACCGCCTCGCGGTCGCCGGGATCGAATTTTGGTTTCATGCGCTCTCTCCATAAAGACGGTGAAATCCGTCCTTGAAACATTTCGTGTCGGCCTCGAATTGCTCGCCGAGGCCGGGCGGCGAGGCGTCGAGTTGGTTGGCCATCTCATGCCAGGCGTCGAGCCGGTCGCGAACGCTGAGCATCACCTCGACGCCGGCCCGGTGACCGGCGACGAGATCCGGGTTCGATAAGGCATCCTCGGCAAAACCCTGGCGATTGAGTTTCTTGAAGGCGCGCCGCGCCGCCAGCATGTTGGGGTCGACGAGCGTGTCACCGTCGCTGTCGGCGGCCTCTTCCTGGCCGGCGCGTTGTAATATCCAGGCGCTGGCTTTCAGCGTTTCGGCGGCGTGCGCGCCCAATTCGCCGATGCGCTCGACGCGGCGCGTGAAATTCTCGGTATCGGCGCAGGACGCGATCCTGTCGATCTCGGCGCCCGGCGCGCCGGCGCGCGCGGCCTGGGTCAGGCGCGATTGGGTAAAGCCGAAAGTCTCGTAACGCAGCAACGACAGCGGCCAGGTCATGGCCAACGGCCCCCAATCCATGAGCAGCGCCATGTCCTTCTGCTCGCGATTGGTGAGAAAGCGGATGTGGCTGGCCGGCTCGGCTTCCAGGCGCGGCAACGGCGATTGCCATTCGCCCTCCATATCCATCGCCGCCGCCAGAATGTCGGGCGGGATTTCGCCGGCCTCGCGGTCCTCGCCGATCGATGCCGGGCGCGCCACGGCGCCTTTGCTCCTGCCCCCCTCGATGGCCTTGGCGAAGGCGACGAAGGCGCGCAGCGCCGAGCGGTATTGCTTGAAGTCGGTCTCTTCACTGGCCTCGGCCCGGGCGCGCCAGAAGGCAAGAATCACCGCATCATCAATCTCGGCCTCGCCGCCGCCGTTTTGCGCCTTGAGGAAGGATACGATCAGTTCGAACTTGCCCTGCTCCTGGGCGGCGCGCAGATGATCGCCCAAATATTCGTAGAGCCGGCGCGATACCTGGTTGGCGGCATCGCTGACCGAGCTTTGCCGCGCCGCATTTTCCAGCATCGCGGAGAACGCGTCATCGGAGGGCTGATAGCCGACGGTCTCGACGAGAAAATACATCAGCGCCGACAGAACCGGCATGCGCGAATAGGGCACGTTGAACTGGCCGTCTTCATAGCTGATGGTGACGCCGTCATCGGTGGTCTCGAAGCCGGCACGCCGCCAGCCGCGCGCCCGCAGCCGCTCCCCGATCACGCCGCGAAAGCCGCTCGTCGAGGCGCGCTGGCCGGAGAAGAAGAAGGCTTCCCAGCCCTCCTCGTCGCATGAATCGGCGATATTCACCAGATGGCAAAGCTGCAGGACCAGCATGGCGTAATTTCGGCACGCCACCGCCTTGGCCAGGTCGCGCGAGACGCCGCGTGCGAACATCAGCTCGCCGTCCGCCGCCGTCGCCTCGGCGGCATTGCGGAATGCCGCGACCAAGGCATCGCTCAGTCCCGCCTCGAAGGCGTGCCGCTTGGCGTCTTGCGTATCCATTTGCGATAGCCTCCCGACCACACTTCCCTTCTATAGCGCTTATGCAGAAACCTGACCCGCTTTACATAACTCCGCGTCGCCGGAATGACCCGCGCATTGGGCAGATCGCCGACCGCCGAGCCGCCATTATAGTAGGACAGCGCCAGATCGACGCGGCCATGGTAACGCGCGATGAGGCGGCGAAGGAAGTGAATGCCGAGCCTGATGTTGACGCGCGGCTGCCACAGCAGCTCGGCGGTTACGCCATATTCGCCGCGCGCCGTCGCCGGCATGATCTGCATGACGCCGCGCGCGCCCTTATGGCTGAGCGCGCGCGGATTGAAATTCGATTCGGCATGGGCCACGGCCAGCGCCAGGGCGACCGGCAGGCCGAGATCGAGCGCCTCGGTGACCACCATGGCGCGGATCGCGTCCGGCTTGTGGCCGGATTTGGCCCGCGCTTGATGGGCCGCCAACGCGATCGTGAGGACGGCAGCCATCGCCGCCGCCGCCACAAACCACAATGCAACACGCCTTGGCACGGTTCTCAACCGTCGTGCCAGGTGACGATCGGGGTGAAATCGTCGAGCGTGCCGCGCATCTCGATCACGCGTTTTTCCAACCTGTCGCCGAAATCATCCAGCGTTTCGTCGGATCTCCGCCAGCGCCGCACCTTCGTCTCGGGGGTGATTTCACGCACCACGATGCGCCTCGGGGCATCGGCGCTGAATTCATCGCCACGGTCCGTGCGCGCCGGCCGCCAGCCCTCGTCGGGCGCCTCGGCCAGGGCCCATACCGTGGCCTGCTCGGCGTAGCGCTTCTGCCATTTAAGCACGGCCTCGACATATTTCCGCGTCGCCGCCAAGGGCTCCATGCCGGAGCGGGTGCGCGACACGCTGCCGCCGTTATAGTGCGACAGAGCGAGGTCCCAGCGGCCGTCATAGCGCCCGATCAGATGCTCCAGGAAATCGATGCCGAGCTGCACGTTGAGGCGCGCATCCCACAATTCATCGGCGCCCACACCATATTCGCCCATCGCCGTCGCCGGCATGATCTGCATCACGCCGCGCGCGCCGGCAGAGCTCAATGCCTGCGGCTGAAAGTCCGATTCGACCTTCGCCACCGCCATGGCGAGCGACGGCGGCACATGGCTGTTCATCGCCTCCTCGACCACCAGGCGGCGCACGTCGGCGCGCGTCGATGCCTCGGCGGGGTTCGCCACGGCGAGGCTAAACGCCGTTATCATCAAAGCCGCAAAGATCGGCGCTAAATATTTCATGGGTCCTGTTCCTCCAGGGTTTGCATCCAACGCGAATCCAGCGTGGTGACTTCCAGTTGCGCGGTGGCGATCATCTCGCGCACCGCCATTGCCTCGGCTATGGAAAGATCAGGGGCAATCGCCAGCACCCGGCGGCCACCGGCCGCCAGAGCGGCGGGATCGAGGGGCTTCAGCGCACCGTCAAAGAAGCGCCCGCGCCAATGCACGATCACCTCATCGGCGGCGACTTGGCGCGCCGGCGCGGCGTCGTTGACACCGCTGGCGGCGGCGGGAAGGCTGAGCCGGATACCCTCGGCCAGGCCGGGCGCGGCGGCGCTTTCGACCTGCAAGGCCGAGCCCATCGACAGCATCGCCAGCACCATAATGCTGAAAAACGCCATCGCCAGCGCCAAGGCGATCTCGGTCATCGCGTTCGATTGATATTCGGATGGCATGGCATTTCCTCTCACTGGCCAATATGTCGTATGAGAGGATTTGGGCGGTTATTCGCCTAGCCGGCCTATATTTCAGGAAGTTACTGGCTTATTTCGGCCAGTTTCACGCCGATTCACGGCAGCGACCTGACGACGCGGAAGCCGTGGCTGTTGCTCCGGAGCCCGTTGGCGACCCAGTTTCGATTGGCTGACCGCATGTTCCGGGGAGAGTTTTCCCACGAACCACCCCGCAGAACGCGACGACTATGCGAGTTTCGGATAGGTCTCGCCGCCCCAGATCTGCTGTTCGCGGATGAAGGGTTGCGGATATTGCGGGTTCTTGGATTCGAACTCGCGCGCCAGGCGGTGGCCCTCGAAAACCGAGAGCTGAATAAAGCGCGGCGTGTGGCAGTCGCCGACATGATAGACCGCCTGAATCTCATTATCCGCCCACTCTGACTTGCGGCTCTTGAGCTCGGTAAAGAGCGCCGTATTGGATTTCCGCGCCGTGCACAGGATCACGGTATCGCATTCCAGATCGGTGGTCTCGGTGCCGGGACGGCGCGGCGAGTGGCCGGTCCTCGGCGGCATTTCGATGTGTGAGCCGTCCCGGTAGGCAAAAGCGAGCGAGAGCTTGATCGAATTATCGACCGCCATGCTCTCGGTCCAATGCAGCGGGTAGCAGGCGATGTTCTTCTCGTGCAGCAGGCGCTGAAGATTTGGCCCCTCCAATGTGTTCTCGCAAAACGGCGCCACTTCCATGAACTGGGTGACGATCGAAACCTGCTTGCCCCGGTCGGCCATCATCTCGGCCATGGCGGCGCCGGTAAAATAGCCGTCGCCGTCGATCACCACGACGCGGTCGCCGACCTCCTTGCCGGCCATGACCTGCTCCGGCGTGCAGAACTGCGGCCGCGACGCGTCGGCGCCGCCGATGGGCCCGAATTCGACCGCGTTCAGCCCGTCCGTCGTCCAATGGGCGCCGACCGCGACGACCACCTTGTCGGCGCCATAGGCGAGGATATCATCGGCGCTCATCGCGCCGCTGCCGCTATGCAGCTCGACCGAGGACAGCTTAGCGATTTGCCCCTCGCGGTAACTGATCACGCGGCCCCACTCGGCCAGGCCCGGATAGCGCATCACGTCCCGCATATGGCCGCCGATCTCGTCCTCGGCCTCGCGCAGATGCACCTCATAGCCGCGCAGGCCCAGAACCCGGGCGCATTCCAGCCCGGCCGGCCCGGCGCCGACCACCAGCACCGAGCCGGGATCGGTCGCCGGCTCGAATTTCTCGGGGTGCCAGCCGCGCCGGTATTCCTCCATCGCGGTCGCGTTCTGGGTGCATATCAGCGGCGCCTCCTGATTGAACTGCGAGACGCAAATATTGCAGCCGATGCATTCGCGGATGTCGTCGGTGCGCCCTTCCCTGATCTTGTTGGGCAGGTAAGGATCGGCGATCGAGGGCCGTGCGGCGCCGATCAAATCGGCCTCGCCGGCGCGGATTATCTCGGCCATGTCATCGGGGCTGGTCATGCGGTTGACGCCGACCACGGGTAAGCTGGTCACCTGCTTGACCGCCTTGGAGGCCCAGGTCTGGTAGCCCGACTTGAAGAAGCGCGACGGGCCGGAATCGTTGCCCCACTCCATGAAATAAGCGATTTTGATGTTCCACAGATCCAACACCCCCTCGCCGCTCATCAGCTCGACGAAGCGCAAGCCCTCTTCGAGCTCAAGCCCGGCCGGCCCGAGCAAATTGTCGATCGCGATGCGTGTGCCGACGGCGACGCGGTCACCGACGGCGCGCTTGACCGCCGCCATCGCCTCAATCCAAAAGCGCGCGCGATTTTGGAACGAGCCGCCCCAGCGGTCCGTGCGCTTGTTGTACATCGGCTGGAGAAACTGGGTCGGCAGCGCCGAATCCGAGCCGATGATCTCGACATAGTCGAAGCCGGCCTGCTCGGACATCTTGGCGGCGGTGACATACATCTCGATCAGATCGCGAATATCGTCCTCGTCGCACTCATGGCAATAATTCTGATAGGCCGTCTCCGAAGGCATCTGGCTCGGCCCGCGCGATATCGCCAGCGTCTCGCGCACCGGCGCGTGGCCGCCGCCGTACCAAAGCTGAATGCCGGCCAGGGCGCCATGTTCGTGCACGCTGTCGGCGGTGTGGCGCAGATTGATGACGTCGCCCTCGTCCCACATGCGCACGCAGCAATGCGGCGTGTCGTCGCTTTCCGGGCTGATCGAGCAATATTCAACGCAGACGGTGCCCCAGCCGCCTTCCGCCTTCATGGCGCGGAAGGCGGCCTGCGCGCCGGGGCGAAACGAGCCGGCGCCGTTGCAATGGGGAACCTGGAAAAAGCGGTTCGGCGCCATCTTCGGGCCGATCTTGACCGGCTCAAACAGGATATCGTGATTCGATTCGGACGCCATTTTCGGTCTCTCCCTATTGCTCTTCGCGTTCTGTCGTTTGATGGAGATGGTTACTCAATATGGATGCCCGGTCAATCGGCTGCATGACCGCTATCGGTATACAATATCGAACATTCCGTGGTGTGGCGGAAATGAAGTTCCTTTGCGCGTGGAACGGTGGTTGATTTCCCAATTCCTGCTGGGTTTAATGGTGACCGTAAAAATGAATGTTTCGGCGTCTGCCCATAACATGTCGGCGTAAAAAACAAAGCGATCCAATCAAAAAACAAAACGGGAGCCATGATATGTCACGAATAACAGGATTATCGCGATGGGTTGGGGCGGCCGCGCTGGCGGCGGTTCTGACGGTTGGAATTAGCGGCGCCGACAAGGCGCAAGCCTGGACGCTCGAAGAGGCGGCCAAACCCTATGCCGGCACCGAGGTGCGCGGCATCTGCGACGGCTATGCGTCGTGCATGGCCTATGTCGGTCTGACGGAAGAGTTCGAGAA
Organism: uncultured Alphaproteobacteria bacterium; assembly: GCA_913053235.1. Lineage (GTDB taxonomy): Bacteria > Pseudomonadota > Alphaproteobacteria > UBA828 > UBA828 > PTKB01. The sequence goes on along the minus strand of CAJXFT010000159.1, from coordinate 1,308 downwards.
GCTCACCGGCATCAAGGTGAAATTCGATATTACCGACCTCGGCGCGATTCAGACCCAGTTCCTCACCGACCAGATTACCGAAGCGAGCTATTTCGACCTGGTCGAAGTGATCTCCTTCTCGACCGGCGTGTTTCCCGCCCAGGGTTTCGTGCATGACTGGTCGGGCTTCATCGGCAATGCCGCGCTGAAGGACCCGGAGGTCAACTTCAAGGAAGACCTTGTGCCTGCGCTCTACGAGGTCTCGACCCTTTACGACGGCAATCTCTACAGCGTGCCGACCAAATATGTGCTCGCCTTCATGGCTTATCGCCATGACCTGGTGAATGACGAGGAGAAGGCCAACTTCAAAGCGGCGAACGGCTACGACATGCCGCTGCCGCCGACGACCTGGCAGCAATATTTCGATCTGTCGAAATTCTACACCCGCAAGAAGGGCGATATGCTGGCCGGCCAGACGCTCGACAAAAACTTCTACGGCACCATCGTGCCCTTCAAGCGCCATATTGCGGCGCTCTATGATTATGAGCGCATCCTCTACAACATGGGCGGCCGTTACACCGACGAGAAAGGCAATGTGGCGATCGACGAGAGCGACGCCGCGGTCAAGGCGCTCGATTTCATGCTCTCGCTCAGGCCCTATTCGACGCCGGGCTACATGGAATCGACTTGGGACGAGGAATATTCCGAGATGTGCAACGGCAATGTGTTCGTCATGTTTACCTGGGGCGACACGACGCCATATCTCGAGATCCCCGGCGATTGCCCGGGTTCGGCCGGAAAGATGACCTATTTTGCCCATCCCGGCGAAGGGCTGTCGATGGCCGAGGCCAACAACTGGATGATCCCGAAGAGCGCCAAGAACCCGGACGCGGCCTACCTGTTCGTCCAGTGGATCAACCGCAAGGAGATCCAGGCACGGACCATGCCGATGGGTGCCAACCCGACCCGGAGCGACGTCTATGCGATGGCGGAATGGAGCGATCCGAACTGGGTAAACATCCAGCGCGAACAGCTCTATAGCTCGCTTGAGAAAAACAACAAGCTGGTACCCCGGCCAAATCCGCCGACCTGGCTCGCCTGGGCCGAGATCTTCACCGAAGAACTCTCCAATGCGGGCGCCGGCAATCAGGACGCGGCAACAGCGATCGCCAATATCGCCAAGCGCATGCGTGCGGCGCAGGAATAGGCTTTAAGAAAACAAAAAAACATCTGGCGCGCACCTCCATCGATCGGAGGCGCGCGCCATTCTTTTGTCACCAATTCACTGGAACTTGGGCTGTAAATCCGTGCCCCAGATCATGCGCTCGC
>CAJXFT010000158.1 GCA_913053235.1 uncultured Alphaproteobacteria bacterium | reverse complement strand
GGCGAATATTTTCACAGCTTCACCGGCGAACATGGCGGGTTGTGGCGCCATCAGGGCGAAACCGAGCCGCAGCGCCTGACCGGCATCGGCTTCACTTCCGAAGGCTTCGATATTTCCTCCTATTACCGGCGCACGCCGGACAGCCACGATGCGCGCGTGGCGTTCATGTTCAAGGGCATCGGCAAGGACGAATTGATCGGCGATTTCGGCTTCCATGGCGGCGGCGCCGCGGGCAACGAGTTGGACCGCGCCGACCCGGAACTCGGCACGCCGCCGAATGCCCTCGTCGTCGCCACCTCGGAGGAACACACCGACCTCTACATGGTGGTCAACGAGGAAATTTTCATCAACCATCCCGGCATGTCGGGCAAGGACCATCCGCTGGTGCGCGCCGACATCGTGTTCTTCGAAACCGCCAATGGCGGCGCCGTCTTTTCGACCGGCTCCATCGCCTATGGCGCCAGCCTGCCGTGGAACGATTATAAGAACAATATCGCCAAACTGACCGGCAACGTGTTAAAGCGTTTCGCCGATTCGAAGCCGTTCTGAGGAGAGGAGAGACCGATGCCCGCCTACGCCATCGCCGACATCACGGTTACCGATGCCGAGACCTATTCCGGCTATCAAGCGCTCACGCCGGCAACTATCGAAAAATATGGCGGCCGCTTTATGGTCCGCGGCGGTGCGCATGAGGTTAAGGAAGGCGATTGGCGGCCGGGGCGCGTCGTGGTGCTCGAATTCGACGATATGGCGGCTTTAAACCGTTGGTACGATTCGCCGGAATATTCGGAAGCGCGGGCGATCCGCCTTCGCGCCGCCACCGGCAGCGTGATATTTGTCGAAGGCGCTTAACAACCCAAAACTACCCACTCATACATAAAAGGAAAGACCCATGGCAGCCTATGTGATCGTCGATTCCGACATCAAGAATCTCGAAGGCATGAAGGAATATATCGAGAAGGTCGGCGCGACCTTGCAGCCGCATGGCGGCCAGCCGCTCGCCGCCGGCACCAATATCGAGGTGATCGAGGGCGGTTGGAACCCGAGCCGTATCGTCGTCGTCGCCTTCCCCAGCGTGGCGGCGGCCAAGGCGTGGTACAACTCACCGGCCTATCAGGAGATCCTGCCGCTGCGCACCGCCAACACCGACGACAAGCTGATCCTCGTCGAAGGCCTGTAACGCCCGCCTCAGGCCGCCTCGGGGCCGGCGATGATGCCGGCATCGTGGAGGCGGCCGATTTCGCCGTCGCCCATGCCGAGGATGGTCGACAATATCTCGTCGCTGTGCTCGCCCAAGAGCGGGCCGCGCGCCACTTCGGTGCGCGGTAGGGCGGTGAAATCGAGCGGTGAGCCCGGCGTCAGCAGACGGCCGATGCCGGGCTGATCGATGTCCTCAAAGAGAGGATTGTCGGTCGACACGAAGGGGTCTTCCTCGATCATCTGCTCATAGGTACGAAACGGGCCCCACAGGATACCGGCTTCGGTTAGCGCGGCGCCGGCCTGGGCCAGGGTTTGCCCGGCGAACCAGGCGCCGACCATCTCGTTCAATTGGCTGCGCACCTTCCAGCGGTCGGCCTCGAGATTGAGGTCGACGCCGCGCGCCTTTTCCAGTTCCTTGAGGCGCGCGCTCAGGCCGGTCACCTCGCCGAGCGCCTTGACGTGGCGCCGGGTGACGATGACGAGCATGATCTGACGCCCGTCGCTGGTGCTGAAGTCGCGCCCGAAGGTGCCGTACATGTCGTTGCCGATGCGCGGCCGCGTGCGGCCGTTGACCTGGACATCGCCGATATAGCCGAGCGAGCCGGTCAGGTGGTAGGCGACATCGGCCAGGCTCAGCTTCACCAACTGGCCCTGGCCGCTGCGCGCGCGGTAGCGCTCGGCCGCCAGCAGGCCGATGGCGGCGGTCAGCCCGCAGGTCAGATCCCAGCCCGGCAGCACATTGTTGATCGGCCCGTCATGGCCTTCCGGCCCGGTCACATAGGGCCAGCCGGTGCGCGCGTTGACGGTGTAATCGACCGCCACGCTGGCGTCGGGATTGCCGATGATCTTGAGCATGATGAGATCGTCGCGGCGCGCCTTCAGGGCGTCGTAATCGAGCCATGGCCGGACCTGCAAATTGGTCAGGAAGATACCGGCTTCGGGCCCCGGCGCGGTGATCAGGGCGGCGATGATTTCTTGCCCCTCAGCCTCGCGCAGGTTGATCGCCAGCGATCGCTTGCCCTTGTTCATGGTCGCCCAATAGATGCTCTTATCATCGCCGGTCACCGGCCAGCGCTTGTAATCGAGGCCGCCGCCGATGAGGTCGAAGCGGATCACGTCGGCGCCCATCTGGGCCAGGGTCATGCCGCCCAAGGGCGCCGCGACAAAGGCCGAGCCCTCGACGATTCGTAACCCTTTGAGAATATCGTTCATAGCGCTCCGCTTTACGCCAATCGGCCGGCCTTCTCAAGGCAAAGGGCGCCGGCCTGGTGTAAACTCAAGGCACGGCAATCGCCGTGCGGATCAACGGAGCATGAATGCGATGAGCGATGAACAGGCGGTTCTGGACGCCAACCTGGCCTTCTATACGGCCTTCTCGGAGCACGACATGGCGGCGATGGAGCGCATCTGGGCGCGCGAGGCGCCGCTCTGCTGCATCCATCCGGGCTGGGCGCCGCTGGTCGGGCGGGCGTCGGTCATCGAGAGCTGGGCCGCCATCCTCTCCGACACCGGCGCTCTCGAGATAGACTGCGGCGAAAGCAAAGCCATCCTCTTCGGCAGATGCGCCCTGGTGGTGTGCCGTGAAATTCTGCCGGCCGGCCAATTGCTCGCCTCCAACCTGTTCGTGCTCGAGAACGGCGCCTGGCGCCTCGCCCATCACCATGCCGGCCCGGGCCCGCAATTGGCGGTGGCGAGCGCCGCCCCCGGCGGCGGCGGCACCGTGCATTGAAGGCATCTCGATCGACTAAATTATCTTATCGGTATCGTCCGACAACAGGCCGGTTACCGCCTGCATATCCTCTCTGAAATTGCGCCGTTGGCTGATTTTATTGAGCGCCTCCGACGGCAGATCGGTGATCAGGATCAGGCGTTTCTCGATCAGGCACTCGATCAGATCCTCGAGCACCCGGCCCATGGCGGGGTCGCTTCGATCGAGGCCTTCGCGCATCGCCGTGGTGCGGCCCATGCGCTCGAGAAATTGCGTTATTTCGGGGTGATCGGGCGGCAATTCCTCGCCGACCTGCTGAACGCGGCGGTCGTAGATGGCGGTGATCTCACCATTTTCGTCACGCTTTATAAAGGGCATCATGTCGCTCCGAATGTCGGCTCCGGCGGCGGCAATTCGCTGCCGCCTCGCGCCGGGTTAAGGATATCAAACCCTGCCGCGCGCCACGGCAAAGAGTTCGTTGGTGAACCAGAGCCCGTCATGGGCGCGCAATATCTTCTCAGTTTGCTCCAGATAACCGCTTTTGCGTAGTGCCTTCATCAGCTTGCCATCGTCGATCTGGGCGACGTAAACGGCGGCGTTCCAGGCCGCCAGCAAGGTCGAGGTGCCGATGTTGCTGGAGATTTCGCTCTCCAGGGTATGCAGGTGAAAGCGGAACAGGGAGCGCTGATCGGTATAGGGAAAATAGCGTAAGTTGCGCCGCTCCGCCTTCATGTCGCTCTTCAGCACATCGAGAAGCATGCGCCGGGGCGTCTGGAACGGGTTTTCCTCGGGCCATACCGAGCGCACGATATCCATGCCCGGGTCCCTGCCGGTCGACTGGACGACGACCATGCGCCCGCCCGGCGCCAGCGCGCGCGCCAGCGGGCGCAGCACGTTGCGGCTCTTGACCTCGGCGGCGAGGCGCGCCTGATAGGGCTGCGAGGCCATGATGAAATCGAATTCCAGCGCATCGCCCAGGCGTGGAATGACGGCATCGAGGGCGAAGCGGTGGTCCTTGCGGTAGATGACCACGACGGACGGTTTCTCATAGAGCGGATTTCCCGTCTTTGCGCTGGTCCGGGTACGCCAGCCGGCGCTCAGGATAGGCTGAATCTGGTCGCTGATCTGGGCATCGAATTCATGCGTGGTCGAGCCTTCGAGTTCGACCTCGCGCCAATTGAAATCGGCCGGCGGCGAATTGCGCGGCGTCAGACCGGCGACCTCGTAGTAATAGAGATTGGTCACCACGAACACGGTGTGCGGATGTTCGTGGAAGCGGTCGACCATCTTTTCGATCGACAGCCGGACATCCTCGAGGCTGATTTCCTTGCCGAGGATGAGAAACGGGATGGTCGGGAGCATGTTGTGCATGGCGCGCATGGTGCGCGTCAAAACGGTGCCGTCGCCCATGCCGGCATCGAGCACCCGGAGCGCCGGCGGGTTCGGCTTGACATGCTTCAATTCCCGCGCCATGCGCGCCGCCACCTGCCACTTCTCGCTGCAAGTGGTGACGAACATCAAATATTTTTCGCGGTTGTCGAAAAAGCGAAAGGGTGATTTCCCCGGCTTGGCCGACGATTTTCGGGGCATTCTTGTTTCCTTCCCGGCTATGGCTATATTTCGCGGCAATGGAATTCGACGCGCCATTGTAGCCGCGGCCGGAAAAAAAGGGGGAAGCATGAAAGACAATAAAGCAGCGGCGCCGCTGAGCGGCGGTAAACTCGAAGCCGTCCTCAAGGCCGGGCAGTTCGCACTGACCGCCGAAACGGCGCCGCCCGATTCCGCCGATGCGGAGGCCGTGCTGGCGCGCACCCAATGCCTGAAAGGCCTCGCCGATGCGGTCAATGTGTTGGACGGCCCGGGCGCGCAAACCCATCTCTCGCCGCTGGCGGCGGCGGCGATCATGGCGCGCGCCGGCATCGAGCCGGTGCTGCAATTCACCATGCGCGACCGCAACCGCCTGGCCCTGCAAGCCGATATCCTCGGCGCGGCGGCGCTCGGCATCGCCAATATTCTCTGCCTGACCGGCGATTCACCGGAAGCCGGAGACCAGCCCGAGGCCAAACCGGTATTCGATCTCAATTCCGCCCAGTTCATCGAGACCGTCGAGCGCATGCGCGGGCAGGCGCAATTTCCGGGCGGGCGGGCGATCGAGACGCCGCCCCGCCTCCTGATCGGCGCCGCCGACGCGCCGCGCAAGCTCGACGATAAGTTTTCAGCCACCGGCCTGATCGCCAAAATCGATGCCGGCGCCGATTTTTTTCAAACCCAATATTGCTTCGAAATGGATGTCCTCGACGATTACATGGCGCGTATGGGCGATCTCGGCATCCTCGAGCGCAGCCATTTTATCATCGGCATCGGACCGATCGCCTCGGCGCGCTCGGCGCGCTGGATGAACGAGAACCTGTTCGGCGTGCATATTCCGGAGCCCATCATAAAGCGCCTGGAACAGGCCGACGACGCCAAGGCGGAAGGGCGCCGGATCTGCGTCGAGCTGATTCACCAGCTCAGGGAAATCGAAGGCGTCTCGGGCGCCCATCTGATGGCGCCGCATGGCGAGCAGGCCGCCGCCGAAGTCATCCGCCAATGCGGCGTGCTCGAAGACCGCGCCGCCTGATATCCGCCTTTGGTGAGATTGAAACCAGTCTAGCGGTCGCCGAATACGGTTATTTTGCGAATCGAGTAATCGCCGCCGTCATTGGCGATGGTGATGCCGCTGAAGGCATCGCGGAAGCTCCGGTCGGTGGCGTTCAACATCTGCCCGCCATCGACGGAGACCACCATGCCGCCGGCCGCGTCGCGGCTGAATTCGATGCGGTGGCGGAATTTATCTTCGAGATTGAGCGTTTGATTACTGGCGGTGATGGAGCGCACGCCGCTCGAGCCGAAACGTTGCAGTTCCAGGGAGGGCTGGCCGCCGGGCATATAGGCCAGGCGGTAGCCGGCGCGGCGCGAGCGCCCCTGGAACAGGTCGAGCGAGAAGCGGCCATGCTTTTCGCGCGAGACGATTTCAAAAACCAGCCGGAAGGCGTTCGAAATCGGCGCGCTGATGAATATTTCAGCGCGCTGGGGCTGGCTCGGCTGGCTCGGCGCGGGCTCTTCTTTCTTGGTGCCCAGCAGCGAGCCCAAAACATCGGTGACCAGATCCTTGCGCTTCTGCTTCGAGGTTTTCTCCACCGCCGCCACGGCCTGGGCGACGACGCTCCTCAGACCCAGCCCCGAATCGACGCTGAAGCGCCCCTCTGCCACCGTCCAGCCCGGATTGCGCGTGAAATTGCCGTCGGCGAAATCGTCATGCACGAGCTTTTGCGGCGGCAGCGCCGGCGCCGGCTCGGCCTCGCGCACTGGTTCCGGGGCCGCCGCCCCGTGCTCGGCGATGGCGTCGCGCAAATCGCGCAACAGGCGCGGATCCGCCGCGCGCGCCTTTTCCGCCGCGTCGATCAACTCATGCAGGCGATCGACGAGGGCGTCGTATTTTGCGTCGCCGCCGCCCCATTCCGAATAGCGCTCCTCCGCCCGGGCGCCGGCAGCGGCGACGAGCAGCACGCAGAGCAGCGAAACGAGGAGCCATCTCATGGCCACAGGATAGGACAAACCGGCGCACAGGAAAACAATTCAATTGCGGCGCCCTCAATTAACCTTTTGAATTGCCGCCCCGCATCCGGCACCATGGCGGCTCAACGACAACAGCAAATTCAACAGGGAGATGGCGTCATGGCCTATTCACGCGCTTCGGTTTCCGCCAAGATCGGCGCACCCGCCGACAAGGTATGGGAGCTCATCGGCAGCTTTGCCAATCTGAAAGCGATTGCGCCAGGAGTGCTCGCAAGTTGCGACATCGACAAGACGGGCACCATACGCAAACTCAGGGTAAAGGGCGTGAAAGGCGTGATAACCGAGCGGCTGATCAAGTATGACAGCCAAACCCGCAGCCAGATCTATTGCATCATCGACAAGCCCAACAATGTCGTTCCGTTCGTCAATTACACCGCCACCATCAAGGTCAAGCCGGCCACGGCGCGCTCCTGTACCGTCGAATGGTCAAGCCGCTTCGAGCCGAAAAAGGGCCAGTCGGTGAAAGACTGCCAAGAGTTCGCGCGCGGCGTTTATGACACCGGTATCGGCGGCACGAAGAAGCGGCTCGGCCTGACCAAGCCGAAAAAGAAAGCGGCGGCCAAAGCGAAAGCCAAACCCAAGGCGAAAGCGAAAGCGAAAGCCAAACCCAAAGCGAAAGCCAAACCAAAAGCAAAGGCGCGGGCCAGGAAAAAATAGCCCGGGCCGGCTAATAGAGCACCGCCTCCAGATAGAGGCCCCAGGGCGGCGCGTTGGGACCGGCGTGGCGGCGGTCGCGCGCCGCCAGCACTTCGTCGATATGCGCTTCCGGCCAGCGCCCCTCGCCGACCCATACCAGGCTGCCGACCATGGCGCGCATCTGGTGGTGCAGGAAGGATTGCGAGCGCGCGGTGAGGTGAATTTCCTCACCCCGGCGCGTCACGTCGAGCGCATCCAATGTCTTGATCGGCGAAGGCGCCTGACAGGCGCTGGCGCGAAACGACGAAAAATCATGCCGCCCCAGGAGCCGCCTGGCGGCGCCCGCCATGGCGTCGCAATCGAGTTCGCGGGAAATCCGCCAGGCGCGCTTGGCGTCGAGCGCCAGCGGGGCGCGCCGGTTGACGATGCGGTAGCGGTAGATGCGCGCCACCGCCGAGCGCCGGGCGTCGAAATCCTCGGCCACGGTTTCGGCGCTCAGGACCACAACCCGGCGCGGCCGCAGATGGGCGTTCAACGCATCGCGCAGCGTCTCCGGCGGCGGCGCGGCGGCGAGATCGAGATGGCAGCATTGCGCCATCGCATGCACCCCGGCATCGGTCCGCCCGGCGCCGTGCACGCGCACCGCTTCGCCGCCGAACGCCGCCACCGCCTCTTCCAGCGCCTGCTGCACGGAATAGCCGTTGGCCTGCCATTGCCAGCCGACAAATTCCGAGCCGTCATATTCGACGGTCAGCTTGTAGCGCGACACGGCAATGTCTCTCCGGCGGCGATGGCATGGCCGCGCAGGAATTCCGCCGCCGCCAGCACGCCCTTGCCGGCGCGTTGCAGGCGCAACAGGCGGAGCGAAGTGGCGTGGCCGCAGGCCACAATAAGGCCACCATCGCCATCAACGCCGAGCACGGTGCCGGGCGGCTCAAAACCGTCATGCGCCTCTGTTTGTGCCGCCAGCAGCTTGATGCGCGCTCCGCGGTGCTCAAACCAGGCGCCCGGCGCCGGTGAAAGGGCGCGCACCAGGTTCGCCAGTTCGGGTGCCGGGCGGTTCCAGTCGAGCCGCGTTTCCGCCTTGTCGATCTTGGCGGCGTAGCTGGCGCCCTCGCCCTGTTGCACGGGCGCCGCCGCCTC
>CAJXFT010000157.1 GCA_913053235.1 uncultured Alphaproteobacteria bacterium | reverse complement strand
CGGCGCCGCCGGCGAGGTCGAGCAACCGAGCCAGCGCCGGTGAATCCTCCGCCGCGTCATCGTCGCGCCACCACAGCCTGGCGCGCCGCCCGGCGCCGGCCCAGGCGTGGAGTTCGTCGTCCAAGGCCCGCCAGCCGCTCATGCCGAGACCGTTTCGGAAATGATTCTGGCGCTTTCGCCGGCGCCGGCGACGCCGATTTTGAGCTCCGGCGCCGGCGCCGCCCACGCCGCGTCGACGGCGGCGGCGAGGCGCTCCGGCGTCAACGCGTCCTCGCGCACGATTTGCGCCAGCCCCGCCTTCGCCATGCACGCCGCGCGCACCGCCTGCTCGGTTTCGCCCTTCGCCGCAAACGGCACCAGCACCGAACGCACGCGCGCGCTCACCACATCGAGCACGGTATTGTAGCCGGCCTGCGAAATCGAAAGCGCGGCGGCTTCGAGAAGCTCGGGAAAATCGTCGCGCGCGCGTTCGACGACGGTGCCGTCAGGCGCGAGGCGCGTCAGCGCGTTGAACCATTCGCGCGGCAGGTTGGAGCCCGCCAGCAGGCGCCATCGGCGGTCCGCCAGCACGCTGAGATCGCGCGCTTCCATGGCCGTCTGCAGGAGATGGGCACCGACGGCGCCGCCGCCCGCCGAGACGATAACTTCTCCCGACGCGCCATACGGCCCGCCCGGCCCGACGGCGCCGATATAGCCGGTATAGCGGATGAGATGGGAAATCCGTTCGGTCTCGGGAAAGCTCGCCTCGAAGGGGATCAGCTCCGGATCGCCATGTACCAATACGGCGCGGTACCAGCGCAGCGCCAAACTCGCCATCTCGGCGCTGCGCGCGGAGTCGCGGCGCTCGGTCAGGATATCGCGCACCGAGGCGATAATCGCCGGCTTCGGCCGCGAGCGGTGCGCCACCTCCAACAGGGGCAACAATTCGGCGGCGAATTGGCGCCGCCCGAAAGGGTACATTTCGGTGATCACCACCTGCGGGCGGTGCTCCCGGTAAAGGCCGAGCAGACGGTCGCGGCGGAGCGCGCGAAAGGCGCCGTCGGGCTCATGCCCGTTGGCGTCGACCATCGCCGAAAATGTCGCGTCGGTGGCGCGCAGGGGCGGCAATTGCTTGAATTTGGCTTTGCCCGGATTGAGCCCTTGCAGCGGTATGCCGCCGGAAACCAGAACAACGTCGAAATCATTTTCCGCCAGCGTCCGGGCGAGCAGCACGGCGCGCCGCAAATGTCCGATACCGAGAAGATGCTGCACCCAGATCAGCGCCCGCGCCTGGCTCATGCTGTCCTCATGGCGCCGCCTCGGCACTGAGACTCACATTGGCGCGCTCGAGGCTGGGCGCGCCATCGTCATCGAGATGGAACAGCTGGGCACAACCCCAATCGAGCTTGAGCGGCGGCCGGCCGAGCATGTCCCAGCCCACGGCACGGGCAAAGAGGGCGCGCACGACGCCCTTGTGGCAGACCGCGATCACCGTCCGCCGGGCCGCCGCGACATCGCTCAGCCAGGGCGCCAGGCGGTGCTGCAATTGGCGCGGGCTTTCGCCGCCGGGGGCCGAAAAATCCAATCCCCGGGCTTCGACTTCGGTCATATATTCGGGATCGTTGAGGCGCAATTCGTCGAGCGTCCGGCCTTCCCATTCGCCCCAATCCATCTCCACCAAACAGGGTTCGCAACTGAGCCGCCAGGCACCCAAGGCGCGCGCCGTCTGCACCGCGCGGAGCAACGGGCTGGTCACCCAATCCCCGTCGGCGAATTCCACCGGCAGACGCCAATCGGCGACCTCGGCGCGGCCTTTCTCACTGAGCGCGATATCGGTGCGCCCCTGCAGCCGGCGCGCCTCGTTCCACGCCGTCGTGGCATGGCGGATCATGACCAGACGGGTCATTCTTGTGCCGCGCGGCGGATCGCCAGCGCCGCGTCCAGGGCCCGGTTGAGGACCGTAATGGCCGCCGCCATGCCGTGTTTGGTATGCGCCCGTGCCGCCGCCGCATCGGCCATGGCGTTCCTCCGTTCGCTGTCGCCGGTAAGCTCGACCACCGCCTCGGCGAAGTCGATATCGTCCCACGGGCCGATCAGTATGCCGGATTCGCCGGATGCGACAATCTCCGACACACCGCGCCAGTTTCCCGCCACCGCCGGCAGGCCGGCCGCCGCCGCTTCCAGCAGGACCATGCCGAAGGCTTCGTTCACCGCCGGCCAGACCAGCAGATCCGAGGCCGCATAATAGGCGATCAAATCCTCCGCCTGGTGCTCGCCGGCGAAAAAAACCAGAGCGTCGCCGATCGGCTTGAGCGCCGCCTCGACAGATTGGCGCGCCGGACCGTCGCCGACGATGAGCAGTTGCCAGGGCGGCTCGGCGATGAGATCGAGGGCGCGGCCCAACAGGCGGTAGGAGGCCAGCTTGTCGCCCGGCCGCATCATGGCGACCGCCAGAAGCCACGGCCGGGATATGTCGAGGCCGTGGCGCGCGGCGAGCGCTTCGCGGTGAACTTGCCGTTGCCGGCGCGCCGCGCGGTAAGGTGCGGCGTCGAGAAATGGCGCCAGGCGATGCAGGCAGGCCGGGCTTTTCACCACCGGCACAAGCGCCTCCTCGTCCTCGGGCGTGAAGGAGAGAATGGCGTCGGCGCGGGCGATGGCGCGCAGCGACGCTTCGAGGCCGGCGGCGTGGGGCCCGCCGGTCTGCTTCCGCGCATAGGACGCCTCGGCGGCGACATAGGGAATATCGAGCGCCGCGCTGACCGCAGGGCCGAGCCAATCCGGCGCCTTGTGGTAGAGGTGATAGGAGAACCACAGATCGGGCCCGGGCGGGCCGCTCGCGTCTTGCCATTCGGCGATCAGCGCCGCTGCTATTTCGCCGCCGCGGCGCGCCAGCGCCTGTTGCGCCGCGCCGTCGCCGTCGCCTTCGTAAGCGCGGAAATCGGAGGCCAGCACAAGCTCATGGCCGGCCGCTTCGAGCGCCTGCCACAGCAATTGGGCGACGCGCCGGTCGCCCGACGGCGCCGGATGGTTGGGCGCTTTCATCGGCGCGTAAAAAGCGATGCGCATGTGTCAGGCCAGCGCCGGCGCGCCAACGCCGAAGCGCGCCGCCAGCGTTTCGATACAAGGGTCGAGGGCGAATTTCTCATGCACCAGGCGCTGCCCGGCGGCACCGAGGCGATGGCGCAGCGCCGCGTCGGCGATGAGGCGCTCAAACGCTGCGGCCGCGCCGCCGATATCGCCGGGCGCCACCAGCACGCCGTTGGTTTGCGGCGCGATCAATTCGGGGATGGCGGAGATATCGGTCGCCACGACGGCGAGGCATTGCGACTGCGCCTCGATCAGCACGTTGGGCAGACCGTCGCGGTCGCCATCTGTCGCCTGGCGGCTCATCAGCGCGAACAGATCGGCGCGGCGGTAGGCTTCGAGCACCGCCGCTTGCGCCAGGGCGCCGTGAAAGCTGCAACGGTTGGCGATGCCGAGACGCTCGGCTTGGTTCTTCAGGCGGCCCTGCAAGGGCCCGCCGCCGACATGCTCGAACCGCCAATGAAGATTCCCAGGCAGGCGCGCCAAGGCGGCGAGGAGGTCGTCATGGCCCTTTTTTTCCACCGCGCGGCCGATCGAAAGGACGACCGCCGGGTCGTTCGCATCGCCGCCATCGCGTGCGGGGCGCGGCCCGGCCGCCGGCGGCGGAAAACGCGCCAGGTCGAGGCCGTGATAGGACAAGTGCACGCGCCCCTCGGGCGCCAACGCCGACAGATGATCGAGATTGGCGCGCGTGCAGGTCACGGCCCAGGCGCAATCGGCCAGCTTTTCCGATTTTTCCCAGCTCTCGGAAGTCCAGATATCCTTGGCGTGCGCCGAGCAGCTCCATTCGAGGCCGCGCAACAGGGCGGCGTAACGCGCGACCGAGGCCGGCGTATGGAGAAAATGGGCGTGCAGATGGGTGATGTCGGGCGCCAGCTCGTCGGCCAGCACCAGAGCCTGGCCGAAGCGGCGGATGCGGTTGCGCGTGCGGTCACGGCGCAAATCGCGCAGCCAGCAGGCCCGCGCCGCCGGGTAGCCCGGCGCCCGCCTCTGCGCCCGCCAGGCGCGCGCGACGCGGCCCGGCTCGCGGTGCAGATATTCCGGCAGATAAGCCACCGGCGCCATGATTTCGCCATGCACCGGATGACGCTCGCCATCGGTCGGATAGCGCAGCGAATAGAGCCGGATATCGAGGCCGCGCTTCTCCAGGGCGCGAATTTCCTGCGCGATGAAGGTCTCGGAGAGCCGTGGATAGCCCTTGAGCACAAATGCGACGGCGCCGTTCATGGCCGGTTTCGCGCCTTGCGCGATTGGTTAGGCGTATGGAATCGCAAGCATTTCATGAACGCACTGTTTACCACGGAGGGCCGTTACACTAACCTAGGCCGCCGAATCGGTGGGGAAATTAGCGAGCGCCTGTCCGCATGGACAAAAATATCTACAAATTCATCTTCAAGCACACCAAGGGGCAGCAGCTTTATATTCTCCTGGTGACCGTTTGCTCGATGCCGTTTTACTACGCTTCGCTGGATATTCCCAAGCTCATCATCAATTCGGCGCTGAAGGTCGATGATCCGGCGGTTCAAGGCGATGAGTTTCCGCGCCCGCTGACCATTCTCGGCATTGAGATCGTCGATGTGAGTCAGCTCACCCTGCTCGGCTCGCTGTGTGTCATTTTCCTCGTTCTCGTGCTCATCAATGGCGGCTTTAAGATGTACATCAACATCTATAAGGGCCGCATGGGCGAGCGCATGCTGCGGCGCCTGCGCTTCCTGCTCTATTCGCGCATCCTGCGCTTTCCGCTGGCGCATTTCCGCAAGGTCAGCCAGGGCGAGCTGATCCCGATGATCACCGCCGAAGTCGAGCCGCTCGGCGGATTTATCGGCGATGCCTTCGCCGTGCCGGCGCTTCAGGGCGGCCTGCTTTTGACGGCGATATTTTATATTTTCTCCCAGGATCCGCTGATGGGAGTCGCCTCGATCCTGCTCTATCCGATTCAGGGCTACATCATCCCCAGGCTGCAGAAGCGGGTGAATATGCTGGGCAAGGCGCGCGTGCGCGAGGTGCGCAAGCTGTCCGAGAAGATCGGTGAATCGGTTTCCGGCATCCAGGAGATTCACGCCAACGACACGGCGCAGTACGAACTGGCCGATTTCTCCCAGCGCCTGGGCACGATCTTCACCATTCGATTCCAGATCTACAACAAAAAATTCTTTATCAAGTTCCTCAACAATCTGCTGGCCCAGCTGACGCCGTTCTTCTTCTTCTCGATCGGCGGTTACCTGGTCATCGAAGGTGAAATTTCGCTCGGTTCGCTGGTCGCCGTGCTGGCCGCCTATAAGGATCTGTCGCCGCCGTGGAAAGAGCTGCTGACCTATTATCAAATCCAGGCCGATTCGCGCATCAAATACGATCAGGTGATCAGCCAGTTCGAGCCGCAGGGGCTGATGGATGAAGGCAAGCAATATTCCGACGCCGACGAATTCGAATCCTTTCAGGGCGATGTCGCGGCGGCCAATTTGAGCCTTCAGGACGAAGACCAGGTGACCATCGTCAATGGCGTAAATTTCAAGTTTCCGATTTCCGAGCATGTCGCCATCGTCGGCTCCTCGAGCAGCGGCAAGGAAGAATTGATGCTCATGCTGGCGCGCCTGATCGAGCCGACCGGCGGGCGCCTCAACGCCGGAGACAGTGAATTCAGCGAAATGCCGGAAGCGGTGACCGGGCGGCGCATCGGCTTCGTCGGGCAAAACTCATACATTTTTTCTTCCAGCCTGATGGACAATTTGCTGTACGGCCTCAAGCACCGTCCGCAAGATGACGAGGATTCCACCGCACCGGAGCCGACGGAGACACCGCAGCCGACGGAAACGCCGGAGACAGCGGAGACGACGGAGACGCCGGAAGCGCCGGAGACACCGGAGACGCCGGAAGCGCCGAAGACGCCCGAAAAAACGAAGGGCAAGAAGGGCAAGAAGGGCAAGAAGAAGAAGAAGGGTAAAAAGGCGAAGCAGGGCGCGGGTGACGGCGCCGAGAGCGCCTCGTCGCGCCGCAGCTGGCTTGCGGAATCGGTACGCTCCGGTAATTCCGCGCACGATATTTATGACGATTGGGTGGATTACCAGGCCGCCGGCGTGGGTTCCACGAACGGCGTCGTCGCGGCGGCGCTGAAATCGATCGAAATCGCCGATATGGCGGAGGATGTCTATCAATACGGCATGCGCGGCTCGCTCGACCCGTCCAAGCGCCGAGAGGCCGCCGAGCGCATCCTGAAGGCGCGCGCCGCCTTGACGGCGCGGCTGCAAGAGCCGGCCTATGCCGATCTGGTCGAGTCGTTCGATAACGCGACCTACAATATGAATGCGACACTGGCGGAAAATCTGATATTCGGAAATCCGGTGGGCGACGCCTTCGATATCGAAAAGCTGGCCGAAAATTCCTATGTTTTGGAAGTTCTGAAAAAGGCCGACCTGATTGACGATCTGCTGGTCTGCGGCCACCAGCTCACCGCCACCATGATCGAGCTGTTCGCCGACCTGCCGCCGGATCACGAATTGTTCCAGCGTTTCAGCTTCATCAGCGCCGACGATCTGCCCGAATACCAGACCCTGGCAACGCATACCGACAAGGATAAGCTCGGTGAGTTGGGCGAAGAGGATCGCACCCGCCTGATGTCGCTGCCGTTCAAATTAATTCCGGCGCGCCACCGCCTCGGCCTTATCGATGAAGACATGCAGGCCAAGGTGCTTGAGGCGCGGCGCATCTTCCATGACGATTTGCCGGAGGATCTGCAGAATTCGGTCGAGCTGTTCGACCATGAAAAATACAATTCGGCGGCGACGCTGCAGGACAATATCCTGTTCGGCAAGGTCGCCTACGGCCAGGCCCAGGCGGCCGAGAAAATCGGCGAGCTGGTCGCCGAGGTGGTCGACGTCCAGAATCTGCGCTCGACGGTGATGGAGGTCGGGCTCGATTATGAGGCCGGTATCGCCGGCTCGCGGCTTTCCGCCACGCAAAGGCAAAAACTCGCGATTGCCCGCGCCGTGATGAAGCGCCCCGAGGTGATCATCCTGTCGGAAGCCACGGTGATCCTCGAAACCGCCGCCCAATTACATATTCTTGATAATGTTTTGAAGGAGTTCTCCGGGCTCGGCGTTGTATGGTCGCTGCATCGCGCCAAGGATGCCGAGCGATTCCAGCATGTCCTGGTGATGAAAAACGGCCGGGTGGTTGAAGATGGCGACTTCGCGTCGGTCGATAAGGAAGGCACCGCGTTCAGGGAATTAATGGAAAATGAATAGGTTACGATAAAAATAACCCTTCACCCCTTGGGCCGGCGCCGTTGCGACCCGATATAAATATATTGCGCTGCGGCTGGACCGGAAAGATTCAGGAGCAACCCATGGCCACGGATCTTCAACAAGACGTCGACCTTCTGAGAAACATTCCGCTGTTTCGCAATGTCGACGCGGCCAAGCTCAAGCTGTTGGCCTTTACCAGCGAGCGTCTGACATTCGGCGCCGGCGATAGTCTTTTCCACCAGGGCGATTCGGGCGATTCCGCCTATGTCATCGTCGAGGGCGACGCCGATATCATCATCGATACGCCGGGCGGCCCGATCACCGTGGCGACGGTCAAGCAGAATGATTGGGTCGGTGAAATCGCCATACTCTGCGATGTGCCGCGTACCGCCACCATCACGGCGACCAGCCAGCTCACCACCCTGCGCATCTCCAAGGACGTGTTTTTCCAGCTCATCCTGCAATTTCCGCAGATGTCGGTCGAAGTCATGCGCGAGCTTGCCTTTCGTCTCGAGCGCACCAACCGTAAGCTGCAGGATGCCGTCGGCAAATTGAAGGATGCCGGGAACTAGTCCGCTGGACGCCTAGCCCCGGCATGAGCCGGCTCGACAGCTTCATCCGCCGCGCTCTCGCCCAGCGCGATTGCCTCAATGATGCCGCGCGGCGCACCGCCCGGCTCGAAGGGCCGGTGATCGAGTTGGGCCTTGGCAACGGGCGCACCTATGACCATCTGCGCCGCCTCCTGCCGGGGCGCGAAATTTTCGTCTTTGAGCGCCGTGTCGCGGCGCATCCCGATTGTGTGCCCGACGATGGGCATTTGATCCTGGGCGATTTCCGCGCCACGATTCCGGGCGCCATGGCGCGTCTCGGTGCGCCGGCGGCGTTGCTGCACGGCGATGTCGGCAGCGGCGACGCGGTCAAAAGCGCCGCTCTTGCCGCCTGGCTGGGTCCGGCGATCAGGCCGCTGCTGGCGCCCGGCGCCGTGGTGGTATTCGATCAGGCGTTGAAGGACAGCGGCCTCGACCGGCTAGAGCCGCCGGCCAGCGTCGACGCCGAGCGCTATTTCATGTACCGCGCCGGCGAATAGCATCATCGCCGCGCCGCTGGCGGCGGCGATCACGGGCGCCAGAAGGGTTTGCTCGATTCGATCAATACATCGCCCCGGCTCATGCCGGCATCCTTC
>CAJXFT010000156.1 GCA_913053235.1 uncultured Alphaproteobacteria bacterium | reverse complement strand
AGCGCCAATATCTGGTCCTGAATGGTGACGTCGAGCGCCGTGGTCGGCTCGTCGGCGAGCAGCAGTTGCGGCTCGCCGGCCATCGCCATGGCGATCACCGCGCGCTGCAACATGCCGCCCGACCATTGATGGGGATACTCGGCGAAGCGCGTTTCGGGGCTCGGGATGCCGACCCGGCGCAGCAATTCGACGCCCTGTTCGCGCGCCTCGGCCTTGGTCGCGCCGTAATGGACGCGCAGGCCTTCGGTAATCTGCTCGCCGATGCGGCGCACCGGATTGAGGCTCGTCATCGGGTTCTGAAACACCATCTTGATGCGGGTGCCGCGCACCCGGCGCATCTCGGCCTCGCTCAAGGCCAGAAGGTCGGTGCCGTCAAAGCGCACCTCGCCGGCGCTGATGCGCCCCGGCGGCGACGGGATCAGGCGCAAAATGGCGCGGCACAGAACCGACTTTCCGCTGCCCGATTCGCCGACGATGCCGAGCGTCCGACCGGCGCCGAGGCTGATATGGATATCGGCGTTGGCCTGGATCGTGCCATGCTCGAGGTCGAACTCGGTGAACAGCCCGCGCACCTCCAGGAGCGCATCGTTTTTGCCCGTCATCACAATATCGCCTGGTGGCTTTGGCCGAGGCGGCGCGCCAGGCCGTCGCCGATAAGGCTAAGCGCCGTGCCCGCGATCACGATGGCGAGGCCCGGCAGCGTACATATCCACCAGTTATCGAAAATAAAATCGCGCCCCTCGGCGACCATCGAGCCCCATTCCGGCTCGGGCGGCTGAATGCCGAGGCCGAGAAAGCTGAGGCCCGAAAGGAGCAGAATATTGAGCACGAAATCGGCCATCGAAAAGACCACCGACGAGCCGATGATATTGGGCAGCGCATGGCGGAAAATGATGCGCGAGGCGGGATAGCCGAGGGTCTCGGCCGCCAGCATGTAATCCTTGCTTCGCTCGACCAGCATCTCGGCCCGCGCCAGGCGGGCATACATGGTCCAGGCGACGAGAAAGACGGCGATATAGATGCTCTGCACGCCGGGCCCGAGGATGGCGATGACGACGATGATGAGGACCAGAAAGGGAAAGGCGATGGCGGTATCCAACAGGCGCATCAGCACGCCGTCGAGCACGCCGCCGTAATAGCCCGCCAGGGCACCGATGGCGACGCCGTAGATCATCGGCACGAAGGTGATGATGAAGCCGACCGTCATGTCGATGCGGATGCCGTATATGACGCGGCTGAAGAGGTCGCGGCCGAGCTGATCGGTGCCGAACAGGTGGCTGGCGCTGGGCGGCAGAAGAAGTTTGTCGTAATCCTGGAAATAGGGATCGTAGGGCGCCACCACGGGGGCGAATATTCCGGCCAGGACGATCACTAGGAGCATCAGGGAGCCGATCTTCAAGGTCATCGACCAGCGCCCGATTTCGCGCCACAAGGCTGCCGGCGCGGCGGTAAGTATGGCTTCGCCCGGCACCGCCTATTTCCTCAGCACGCGGCGGTCGACGAGCATATAGCTCAAATCCGCCAGCAGATTGACCAGCATGACGAACAGCGCGAAGACCACCGTCAGGCCCTGGATCACCGGCAGATCGCGCGAGCCGACGGCGCGCACCAGCAGCGAGCCCATGCCCGGAATGGAGAACACATATTCGATGATCACCGCGCCGCTCAGCAGCCAGCCGATATTCACCGACAGCACCGTGATCGCCGGAATGAGCGCGTTTCTGAGGACATGCTTGAATATGATGCGGCGCGGGCTGAGGCCCTTGGAGCGCGCCACCTCGATATAGTCCTCGCCCATAACGTCGAGCATCGCGGCGCGCAGCGACTGCACCAGGATGGGTGAAAGAAACAGCGCTATCGTCAGGCCGGGCAGGAAGAGATGCCACAAATGGCCGAGAAACCCCTCACCGTAGCCGCCGATGGGAAACCAGCCGAGGCCAAGCCCGAACAGCATGATCAGCAGCAGGGCAAGCCAGAAGGGTGGCATCGAGAGGCCGATCATGCCGCCCAGGCGGATGACGTGATCGGTCGGGCGGTTGTGCCTCATGACCGCCGCAATCGCCAGCGGCAGCGCCACCAGCACCGCCAGAACGGCGCCGTAGACGATGACGAATAATGTTTTGTCGACGCGCTCGCCGACGATCAGCGAGACCGGCTGGCGCTGGATAATCGAGGTGCCGAGATCGCCCTGCAGCGCGTTGGCGATAAAACTGAAGAAGCGGGTGACGGCCGGGCGGTCGAGGCCGAATTCTTCGTGCAGCGCCTGCAACATGGTCTCGTTGGCGCGCCCGCCCAGCATCAGCATGATCGGGTCGCCCGGCACCAGCTCCATCGCCAAAAATGCGATCAGCACGACCAGGAACAGCACCGGCGCCATCTGCACCAGGCGGGAGAGGATATAGGCGAGAAACTGCATCGGCCCGGCCGCGGTTAATTCAAAACAAATCCCCTACCGCGCGGCGGGTTCACCACCAGCGGCAGGGGAGTCCGTTTGCCGCTCTTAAGAGCGGGCGCTTTCTAGCGGTCGAGCCAGACGTCCTTCAGCCACCACGGACCGGTGACCGAATTGTGGAAGCCGATCACATCATTGCGGTAGGCGTTGACGAAGGGCTTGAAATTGAGCGGCACGCTGTAGCCGTCCCAATAGACCTGTTGCTGCACCTTGCAATAGAGGTCCTGGCGCACCGCCGGGTCGCCGGACTGGCGCGCCTCGGTCAGCCAGTCGGTCACCTGCTTGTTGTTGTAGCTCGAGAAGAAGCCGCCGAAGATCGTGTTGTCGGCCTCGATCGAGGCGAGGAAATCCTGGTCATTGGTGTCGCTGGTGATGTAGGACACGAAGGCGTTGAAGTTGCCTTCTTCCATCATGCCGAAGGCGGTGCCGATATCGAACTCGACGATCTCGACATTGAGCCCGGCGGCACGCCAGCCCTGTTGCAGGATTTGCGCCGACTGGCGGGTGGCGGAATCGCCGGACGGTGCGATCAGTTCGATGGTGGTGCCGTCATAACCGGCACCGGCGACCAGCGCTTTCGCCTTTTCCGGGTCGTAGGCGATTTTCTCGACGCTGTCGCAGTGATAGTTGATCACCGGCATGTAGGAGTTGGGCACTTCGCCGTAACCGAAGAACACCGCTTTCAGGATGGCGTCGCGGTTGGCGGCGTAATTGAGCGCCATGCGGATGTCTTCATTGTCGAGCGGCGCCCGGGCATGGTTGAGATAGACATAATCGAGGCGGAATGCCGGCGAGACCTCAAGCGTCAGGCCGGGATCCGCTTCGATCGACTTGGCCTGATTGAGCGGCACCACGTTGATGACGTCGAAATCGCCGCTTTTGAGGCCGAGAATGCGCGCGTTGCTCTCCGGTACATAGCGCATCTCGATCTTGTCGACATGTGGCTGGGCGTCCCAGTAATGCTCGTTCGGCACCAGCACCAGCTTGTTGCCGCGTTGGAAACTTTCGACCTTAAACGGGCCGGCGCAGACCGGCTGAACGCCGAAATCCTCGGGGCTCGCCTCATAGGTCGCCTTGTGGACGATGCCGGCGGCGAACAGCGAGAGCGTCGAGAGCAGCGGTGTGAAGGGTTGCTCCAGCGTGATCTTGAGAGTCTTGCCGTCGACGACTTCGCGGGTCATGGCCGGGAAGACGAAGCCGAGATAACCTTCCGGGTCGGTCGCCTTATCGAGGGAAAACTGGATATCGGCCATCGTCACTGGATCGCCATTGCTGAATTTGGCGTCGCGGATATGCAGGGTATAGACCATCTGATCGTCGGAAACGTCCCAGGATTCGGCCAGTGCGGGACGCAGGCCATAGCCTGAATCGTCGGGCTCGAGAAGCGAATCGCAAACCTGTTCGATGGCCCAGATCGAGCCATTGTCCGAAATGGTGAAGCCGGTCATCGAGAGCGGCTCTTCCGGCAGCGCGAAAATCAGCGTGCCGCCTTGCTTCGCTTCACCCGCCGCGGCGCTGTCGAGCGCCGCCGCGCCGCCGAGCAGCCCGGCCGCCAGCATCGCGCCGGCGGCGATCGCCGCCACCCCGCGCCGAAGCCTCTTGCTAACCTCTGTGCGTGTCATCTCACATTCTCCCATTGTTGATTTGTTTTCAGCTAAATCTTCGCCGGATCGGAAACGATACCGCGCGGTTGAATTTATCCCACATGGCCCGGTCGTCCAGCTTGTCGTCGCTATAGGAGCATTGTTAAATTGAGTATGTTTAATTGCGGGCGATATGCCAAGCGCCGCGTTTGGCGGTGTGAAAGAGAGGGCGGGTATGAGCGATCTCGAAGCACGGTTGCAGGCGATTCTCGACGCCTATGTCGCCAAAGGCATCACCGGCGTCAGCGCGGCGCTGCGCATTCCCGGGCGGGATGCGGATATTCTTCTCGCCAGCGGCATCGCCGACCGGCGCAGCGGCGCGGCGATGACGCCCGAGCACAGCTTCCGCATCGGCAGTTGCACCAAGACCTTCGTCGCCGCCGCCCTGCATCAGTTGGTGCAGGAGGGTGTGGTCGATCTCGACGAGCCGGTGACGCGCTGGTTCCCGGATATGCCGCGCGCGAATGAGCTGCCGGTGCGCATTCTACTCAATCACCGCTCCGGCCTGCCCGAATTCGAAAACCACATGCCGATGATCTCGAACAAGCAATGGGCGCCTCGGGAGATCGTCGATTTCGCCTTTGAATCGACGCCCCAGCGCGATCCCTGGGGCGAGATGGAATATAACAATACCGGCTATATCCTGGCCGGCATAATCATCTCGCTGGAGGCTGGCGGCGAGACATTGTCGCAGCAATTGCGCAAGCGCCTGTTCGTCCCGCTCGGCCTCGACGATACCTATTGCGGCACCGATGAAAGCTATCCCGAAGACCAGGTGGCGCGCGCCTATATGCATGTCGAAGAGCAATCGGGCCAGTGGGACATCGAAGGTGCCGGCGAGCCGGTCGACGGCGTCTGGGACGCCACCGATTGGTTCCCGCTTTCGGGCGCCGGCGCCGCCGGCGATATGGTATCGACGGCGCGCGACCTCACCCATTGGATGGATAGCCTGTTCAGCGGCAAGGTACTCGGCCAAAAGGCGTTCGACGAGATGGCCAACAATCTCAATCCGGCGAGCTTTCCCGGCAGTCATCTCATTCAAAACGGCCATGGCATTCTGGTGTCGAAGACGGGCGGTGTGATCATGAAGGGGCATCTCGGCCAGATCCCCGGCCACGCCACCGTCATGGGCCACCAGGAGGCGAGCGGCATCAGCGCCGCCCTGATCCAGAATTCCGCCGCCGGCGATTTTGAATCCTTCTATCTCACCGGCGTTCATCAACCCTTCGCCGACCTGTTCAGCGCCGCCGCCGCTCATTGATGCGTACGACAATGCGTATGACGGCATGAGCCCGTTATTGTCGGCACGATGCAAAGGACATAGGATCGCGCATCCGAAGTGAGGGAGACCGTATTGCTCAGCCTGATACGCCCCGCTGCCGTCGAGGCTTTCCGTTTCGCCACCACGTCGATCACAGCGCCGCTGGGTATTGCATATGTGGCGGCCGCGGTGGAGGCGACCGGGCGGCGGGTTAGCGTGATCGATGCGGTCGGCGAAGGTCCAAAGGTGCGGACGGCCTATTATCAGGGCTATCTAGTAGGCCTGCGGCCACCACAGATCGTCGCACGAGTGCCAGCCGAAGCCAGCCTGTTGGGCATTAGCGTGGTCTTCACCCATGAGTGGCCGGCGGTGGTGCAGCTGATCGATGCGCTCAAGGCCACCAGGCCCGACTTGCCGGTAGTGATCGGCGGAGAACATGTCACCGCCATGCCGGAGTTTTGCCTGATGACCTCGCGAGCCGACTATGTCGTGCTGGGCGAGGGTGAAGAGACCATCATCGAGCTCCTCGAGCGGCTGGAGTCGGGCCGGACGCCGGATGATATTGCCGGACTCGGCTACCGCGACGATCACGTCGCGACAGACGGCGTTGGAGCCGCCAACCGAAGCGCCGCGGCGGTCGTGATCTGCCCGCGCCGGGAGCGCCGCCAGGGCGTTGACGATATCCGGCCGCCTGCATGGCACCATATAGACCTCGCCACCTATTACCGGCACCGCTTCGTCGGCGGCATGTACACCAATTCGATTACCGTGCCGATTTTGGCGACGCGGGGCTGCCCCTACCAGTGCACCTATTGCTCGGCGCCGAACATGTGGCTGCCGCGCTGGATCCCGCGTGATCCGGTGGCTGTGGTCGACGAGATCGAGCACCATGTCGAGCGCCATGGGGCGCGCAATTTCCCGTTTCAGGACCTGACGGCGATCATTCGCAAGGATTGGATCAGCAAATTTTGCCGCGAGCTGATCGCGCGCAAACTGGACATCACCTGGCAGCTCCCCACCGGCACCCGGTCGGAGGCCATCGACGACGAGGTCGCCGTCTTGCTGAAACGCTCCGGCATGGTATCGATGGCCTATGCGCCGGAATCCGGTTCCGAGACCACGCGCAAGTTCATCAAAAAGAAGATGAAGACCGAGCGCCTGTTCACCAGCATCGAATCGGCCGTCAAGGCGGAGCTTAACGTCGCCGCGTTCATCGTCATTGGCTTCCCGCACGACCGGCCCGAGCACCTAGCCGAAAATCTGGAGTTTATCGACCGGCTCGTCGCGGCGGGCGTTACCGATCTGTCGGTTGGTTTCTACATGGCGTTGCCAGGGACCGAGCTGTTCCACAGCCTTTATGACTGCGGTCGGATTCGTTTGGACCGCGCCTATTTCAGGCACATTCTGGATTCCCTTTCGCTGTGGCCCTCGCAGAGCTATTGCGCGCAGCTGAGCCGCATGGAGCTGTTTCGCTGGAAGCTGAAATACTTTCTCTGCTTCTACGGCGCCAAACGGCGGCGCGCGGGCCCTGGCCTTATCGCCTCGATCACCCGGGCGGTACACGGCATGATCTCGACCGGCGGCCATGACTCCAAGCTACAGACGGCATTCCGCAACGGCGTCTCAACCCTGTGGCATACCGTGCGTGCGAAATTTGGACCGCGTTGGATGAGCCGGGCCGAGGAAATGACGCTGTTCAGCGGGTGGGATGACATTTACCGCGCCGCCCGGGCAAGCAAGATCGACGCCGGTATCGTCGCTGCCGCTCCGGCCGACACGGCGCTGCTGCACAAGAACAATGTGGTGACCCTGCTCGCCGCCGATCACGGCGCGCGCAAATCCTTCGCCATGCCGCCGGCGGCAGAGTAGAGGCGTTGCATTTTCCGCGCCCAAACGCGTGGCCGGGCATGTAACATCGTGGTCTGCCATGGACCACTAGATTAAATATGGCAATTTGGCGGAACCCCGTCCGCCAAGATATTCGTTTTCTTTCAGATCCATTGGGATGGGAGCGCGTGACGTGGAGAAATTATTTGCAGCCGATGCGTTTGCCGGAAAATCGGTGTTGGTGACCGGCGCCACCTCGGGAATCGGCGAGGGCACGGCGAAGGCGTTTGCCGCGCATGGCGCGCGCGTCATGGTCGCCGGGCGCAATCGCGAGCGCGGCGAGGCGGTGGTGGCGGAAATCGGCGCCGCCGGCGGCGCCGCCGAGCTGATCATCGGCGATGTCGCGGAGGTGGAATTCTGCGAAACGCTTATCGCCGAAACCGTCGCCCGGCTGGGCCGCCTCGATATCCTGTTCAACAATGCCGGCATCGTCATCCACGGTAAGATTGCCAGCCATTCGAACGCCGCGTGGCAGACGCTGGTGGATACCAATCTGAGCTCCGTCTTCTACCTGTCGCGCGCGGCGATCGGCCATATGAAGCAACAGGGCGGCGGAGCGATCATCAATATGTCCTCGGAATGTGGCCTCATCGGCTACGAGGATCTCGCCGCCTACAGCGCCACCAAGGGCGCCATCATCATGTTCACCAAGGTCCTGGCGCTCGACCATGCGGGCGACAATATCCGCGTCAACGCCGTCTGCCCCGGCGATATTGATACGCCGATGACGGAGATCGCCTGGCGGGCGCTGAACTTGCCGCCGGCGGAAATGCGCGAGAAATTGAAGGAGCATATCCCGATTGGGCGCATCGGCAGGCCCGAGGACATCGCCGCCATGGTGATGTTCTTGGCCTCGGATGCCGCCGGATTTGTAACCGGAGCGATTTTTCCCGTCGATGGCGGCACCACCGCGAGATAAAATTATGAAATATTTGAATTTATTTTTTGCAGGAGCATATTCATCTAAAATATTTATAACTTAATGTAAAGTATTGCAAATAAGTAATTTTATTTGGAAATTAACGGCGCAATCCAGGTGACTCGGCTTGCGCCGCAAATCTGCCCCATGTGAATAGGTCTGTGGACAGAATTTCTTAACTATTTTCAATCATATACTGGTCGGAGTTAATTCTACGACTCGAAAGGGCACGGGCATGTCTTCCGTAACCGAGATTTATGTTTGCAAACTCCGGCAGGAACTGAAGAAGGGCAAGCTCTTCACCTCAGGCGATATCCATGATCGCCACGACGCGGAAATGGACGCCAAGGAGCGTTGCGGCGAAGACGACACCATTGCCAAGATCGGCTAC
>CAJXFT010000155.1 GCA_913053235.1 uncultured Alphaproteobacteria bacterium | reverse complement strand
TGTTCGCTGTTGCGCAGCGCCTCTTCCGCTTCTATTTGCTCTGTGATGTCCTGAATGATGCCGGCACGGCCCAGCGGCGTCCCGTCGTCCGCCCTGCGCGGAACCGTACGTTGCAGAACATGACGCACCTCGCCGTCGGGCCGGACGATCCTGTGTCGGTATGAGAACGCCTTGCCGGAAGCCGATCCCCGCTCGATCTCGCCGCGCACCGCTTCGCGGTCTTCGTGATGAACGCATTCGAAGAAGTTGTCGTAGGTAGCTTCGAAACTTTCCCTGTCGCGACCGAAAATTCGGAACACCTCGTCCGACCAGCGGTTAAGGTTATCGACACCGATCGATTCCCAATTGCCGACGCTGGAAATAAATTGAGCTTCCCGCAGATTCTCTTCGCTTCGGCGCAGCGCCTGTTCCGCTTCTATTTGCTCCGTCACGTCGACCGTGACACCGGACAGCCGGACGATTTCGCCGCGTTCGTCGCGAATGATTTCGCCCGTGCCCCTTAATATCCGTTCGACACCGTCGGCCCGCCGAATCCGATAGACCTGTTCATGAGGTGTGCCGTTCTGCATTGCGTCGAGGACGCTGGCCTCTACACGCTCGACATCGTCGGGGTGGATCCTGCTCACCGCGTCCTCGCGGTTTTCGATGGCCGTATCGGCCGGCAGGCCGAACAAGGTCTTGAACCCGTCCGACCAGTGAATTTCGTCACTGCCGGCCGTCCAATACCAACTGCCGAGCCGGCCTATCTTTTGCGCTTCGTTTAGACTCGCCTCGCTTCGCCGCAACGCCTCCTCGGCCTGTTTGCGCTCGGTGATGTCGATGCGATAGCTGATGGTTTGGCCGTCTTCCGTCTTGTGGTCGTAGGCTTCGATCCAGGCACCGTCGGCGCGCGGCATCTCGAACCTGCCGCCGGCGCGAAAATCGGCCACCCGGCGCTCGATAAAGGCCTCTTTGCCGCCCTCGCCGAGGCGCCACTGACCCTGTTCGGTGCCGCCGCGAATGATATCGGCGAAGCGGGCGCCGGGTTGATAGAGATGCGCCACCTGGGGCGCGAGGGCGCGAAACTGCTCGTTGCACATGACCAAACGCTCATCCGCGTCGAACAAGGCGAAACCATTGTCCATGCTTTCCAGCGCGCCGGTAAGATAGGCGCGCGCGGCCTCGGATTCGGCCTGGCTGTCGCGCAGCGCCTGCTCCGCCAATTTGCGCTCGGTGATGTCTTCGACGATCGCGGCGCGCAACGACGCTTTTTCCGAATCGCCGCCAAACAGGGCTATGGTGAGGCGCGCCCAGACGATGCCGCCGTTCTTGTGACGAAACCGCTTTTCGAAGGCGATGTCCCGCGCGCCGCCGCCGGCCAATGTCTGGATATCCTGCTCTATCTGGCCGATCTCGTCCGGGTCGCTGATATCCTGCCAGCGCATGTTTTGAAGCTCCTCGGCGCCGTACCCGACCAGTTTCTGATAGGCGCCGTTGGTCAGCACGTAACTGCCGTCCGCCCGGGTAATGGTGACGCCGATATTCATGCTGTCGAAGAGGGCTTTGAAATAGGCTTCGCTACGCCGGCGCGATTCTTCGGCTGCCCGGTCCTCGGTGACGTCCTTGATGGTGCCCAGCATACGCTTCGGCGCGACGGTCTCGTCGCGTAGCGCGCGGCCCGCCGTGCGCAACCAGCGCACCTCTCCGTCGGGCCGGCAAAAACGGTATTCCAGATCGTACACGGTATCATATTTGAGATGGTTCTCGATCGCCTGGTCGACGCGCCGGCGGTCCTCGGGATGGATCGCCGCCATCCAGGCATCGAGATCGATGGTCGACCCGTTGGGATTGTCCGGCCCCTCCATGTCCCAGCCGAGCATTTCGAGAATCTGCGGCGAATACCAGATGCGGCCGCTTTCGAGATGCCAATCCCACAACCCGTCGCGCGACGCCAGAACGGCGAAGCGGTAACGCTCCAACTCCGCCTCAAGGGCGCGGATTTCCTCACGCGCCGCGACCAACGGATCGCCCGCCAGGCCGCCGGCGTCCGGCCCTTTTTCGCCCTCGGAAAGAGACCGGCCGGGCTGTTTAATCGGCGTATTCTGCAATGTCTTTTCGCGCGTCGTTGGGTCGGGAATGAATTCGAACATCGGCGACGAATGCCGCGCGCATCTTGACCGATTTCCTCTGGAATTGCAGCCACACTTATTCAATCTACGCCGTAATGGCTAAGCTGGGCGATAGCGAGGCAGCGGCGCGCTACGCCGAAGGGTTTAGTTTTCGCAAGGCTCCCGAGAATTTGGCCGTGCCGTCAACTCGCCTGCCGGCAGACGAAGGAGTCCAACTCCGCCACAAGGTGCGCGGTCGAGACGGTTCGGCAATAACCCTTTATGGCCCTCAGGGAATGATCGTGCGCGTTCGGCGTCGCCGTGGCGCAGGCGTCGGCGATTAAGGTGACGAGAAAGCCGCGGTCGCAGGCGTCGCGCACCGCCGATTCGACGCATTGCTCGGTATAGACGCCGCAGATGGCGAGCCGCTCGACGCCGAGATTGCGCAGCACATATTCGATATTGGTGCTGTTGAACACGCTGGAAGCGGATTTCGGCAACACGATCTCGTCCTCGCCCGGCGCGATGGCGTCGATCACACGGCCGTCCTTCGACCCCTTGGGCACGAGAAAACCGGTGATCTTGTAGTCGAGGCCGCGGTCGCGCCCGTCCCGGGTCAGCGCCTCGATCACCGTATAGATCACTTCCACCCCGGCGACGCGGCAGGCGGCGATCAGGCTCTGCAAGTTGGGGATGGTCTCCTTCTCAAGGCGGCGGAAATATTCGCCGTAGCCGGCTTCGAAATCGGCCTCGCTCAAATCCACAACCGCGCCGCCCGTCCGGTCGCAGCAATAATTCTGCACATCGACGATCAGAAGCGCCGAGCGCCCCGGCTCCAAAGGCACTTCCCGCGTCAGGCCGGCACTGGAATTGGTCATTTTACACCCCCAAATTTTGCCACCGGATCATAGACCAGCCGGCGCATCCTGTCTGGACCCGAAAGAGGCACCATGCTTAATGGGCGCCATGCCCGCGCCACCTCGATTCGAGCCCTCCCGGCTCGCTTCCGACGACCCGCCGCCCTACTCCCTGGTCAATCAGGGCGGGCGGCCGCGATTTATCCTGACCTGCGACCATGCCAGCGCCGCCGTGCCGCGCCATATGGATAGCCTCGGTCTGGCGGAAAGTGATCTCAGCCGCCATATCGCCTGGGATATCGGCGCTGGCATGGTGACCCGGCATTTGGCGGAACTGCTCGACGCGCCCGCCTTTCTCGCCGGCTATTCGCGCCTGGTGATCGATTGCAACCGCCCGCTCACCTCGCCGACCTCGATTCCGAACGCAAGCGACAACAGGCCGATTCCGGCCAATCAGGCGGTTTCCGCCGAGCAAGCGGCGGCGCGCGCCGAAGCATTCTATTGGCCCTATCACCGGCAAATCTCGGGGTTGCTCGACCGCCTCACCGCCAGCGCAAAAATTCCGCTCTTTGTCGCGCTGCACAGTTTCACGCCGCAATTGGACGGCGGCGCGCCCAGGCCCTGGCATATCGGCCTCTTATTCGAACATGACGCACGCCTGGTGGCGCCGCTCCGCGCCGCCTTCACGGCCCTCGTGCCGGGCATTTGCATCGGCGAAAACGAGCCCTATGCGATCGTCGGCCCGTCCGATTATTCGATTCCCGAACATGGCCAGAAACGCGGCCTGCCGCATATCGAAATCGAGATTCGCCAGGATTTGATCGACACGCCGGACGGCGCGGCTCTGTGGGCCGGGCGCATCAGTGAGGCCCTGCAATGCGTGCTCGAAAACCTGGCGCCGTTGGAAATTTTACCAGCCCTTAAGCATAATGCTTAAACAAACCGAAACCGGTCCGCCTTATTGTCATGGCATTGGTGCAAGTAGCATGTAGCTCATCCATGGAGGCAAGGTATGCCGTTAACATTCATTCCCCTATACGCCACGCTTGCGCTCGCGTTGAGCGCCTTCCTGTTGGTTCCCTACGTCGCGATTCCGGCCTTGGCCGATTCGGGCGAGACGATCCGGCTCGGTTTTCTCGAAAGCATCGATGATCCATCGCGGTTGCATGTCGCAACGGCGAAGCTCGATGTCGCGGATTCTAAAATCGAAATGGTGGCCGAGAACGATTCAGATTCGCATGCTTGGCGGCGCGGGCTGGGTCCGGTCTGGGTGTGGAACCCGGAGAAGGCAACGCTGGTGCCGTCCTTGATCGCCAGCCGCTAAGCCGGCGCGGTACCGTCCGGCACGACGCCGTCCGACGCGGCCGCGCCCGCCGGCTTGAATTTGGCGCCGAAGGATTCGGTGGTGTAGCGCCACACTTTGATTCCGTCCGACCAATGGTCGAGCGGCAGGCCGGCCTTGCGCTTGAGATTGCGCAGGAATTCGCCGGGCGCGGCAATCTGCTCCCACACCACGGGCAGGAAGATGCCGCGCTTGTCGCCGTCCTGCAGGATCAGCCCGTCGGTGTCGGGCTGAATCTGGGCGACCAGATCGGCTTCTCCCTTGAACGTCATCGGCCGGGGTGTGCTCAGCACCGAGACGCTGATATCGGTCTCGGCGAGATCACCCTCGCTGAGCGGCTTGAAGCGCTTGTCCTCGAAGGCGGCGCGATAGGCGTTCTGCACCACATCGGCGATCAGCGGATTGTTGGGCGTCAGCGAGCCGACGCAGCCGCGTAAGCGCCCGCCCGTATGGACACTGACGAAAGTGCGCCGATGCGTGCGCATCGGATGGGGAAAGCCCAACACTTCGACGTTCGGGCAGTTGCCGTTCACAATGCCGTGGCGGATCGATTGCTGGGCGATATCGAGAAGCGGCTCGCGGTATTTGCCGGGCGTCCGCGCGGCGCCGGAATATTCGAAGGCATAGGAGCCGTAGCCGACGACGCGGCTTTTGTCGCCCGCCGTATCGCCGGAATTGCGCACGTCGAGCGTCGTCGGCCTGAGGTCGAGGCGCCGGGCGGCGCGCAACAGGCCGGCGAGCGGGCGGAAGCCGCAAGCCAAGTCGCCGCTCAAGCCCTCGACATTGAAGGTCTCGATGGCGCGGGTGGCATTGGCATCGAGCTTTTGCGCCGCGTCATAGGCGTGGAAATGGCTGAGGTCGGTGCTGATCACGATCAGGGTTTCGGGCCCGCCCCACAGTTTGCGCAGCACCTGTTCGACGGCGTCGGGCTTGGCATCGCCGACCAGCAGCGGCACCAGGGCGAACTCGCCAAGGGCGCGCTGCAAAAACGGCAGGTGAACTTCCAGCGAATGTTCGTTCTCGAAGGCGGCGTCGCTGATCCGCACCTGCGGCAGCGCCAGCGCCCGGGCCAGGCCCTCCCAATCCACCGCAATCTCGCCGAGCGGCGTGGCATGAGCGTCGGCGCTCGGCACCGCGAGACCCTTGAACGCCACCCGATGGGCCGGGCCGAGCAGAACGACGCGCGTGATGCGCTCCGCCATATGGCGCACCGAGCCATAGGCGGCGCCGGCGATGGCGCCGGAATAGACATGCCCGGCATGCGGCACCACCAGCGCCTTGGCATCGATATCCCAGGCCAGCGGCGAATCGAGATGCGCCGTCACCATATTCTCCAGCTCCGCCGCTTCGGCGGAATAGAATGTGCCGGCGACGGCCGGCTGGCGAATGCTTGCCATGGATACGTCCCTACTGGTTTGCTAGGCTGCCAGTCTAGCACAGCGCAGCGGAAAAATGCCCCATGAGCGGCGACGAGCGAATCGACGAAAATACCGAGACCTGGCCGACCAAATATTGGCACGCGCTGGAGGATGGCCGCGTTCAATGCGATCTCTGCCCGCGTCAGTGCAAATTGAAGGAATCCCAGCGCGGCCTTTGTTTCGTGCGCGGCCGGCTGGGTGATCAGGTGGTGCTCACCACCTATGGCCGCTCGTCCGGCTTTTGCGTCGATCCGATCGAGAAAAAGCCGCTCAACCATTTCCAGCCCGGCACGCCGACGCTTTCCTTCGGCACGGCGGGCTGCAATCTGGCGTGCAAATTCTGCCAGAACTGGGACATCAGCAAATCGCGCGAGATCGACACCCTGGCCGACGGCGCCAAACCCGAACAGGTGGCGCGGGTGGCGGAGAAGCTGGGCTGCCGCAGCGTCGCCTTTACCTACAACGATCCGGTGATATTCATGGAATACGCCATCGATATCGCCAGCGCTTGCCGCGACATCGGCATCTCAACGGTGGCGGTGACGGCGGGCTATATCTCGCCCGAGCCGCGCGCCGAATTCTTCCGCCATATGGACGCGGCGAATATCGACCTCAAATCGTTCAGCGAGGATTTCTATTGGAACCTCACCAAGAGCCATTTGCAGGACGTGTTGGAAACGCTGAAATATGTCAAGGCGGAATGCGATACCTGGATCGAGCTGACCAATCTGGTGATTCCGGGCGAGAATGATTCGGAAGGTGAGTTCGACGAGATGAGCGCCTGGGTGGTCGAGCATTTCGGGCCCGACGTGCCGCTGCATTTTTCCGCCTTCCACCCGGATTACCGCATGAAGGACAAGCCCGCCACGCCGCCCGAGACGCTCAATCTCGGGCGCCGCACGGCGCTCAAGAACGGCGTCCACCACGCCTATGTCGGAAATGTCAGCGACCGCGGACGGGCCAGCACCTATTGCCACAATTGCCGGGCGCTGCTGATCGGACGCGAACGCTATAATCTGATCTCCTGGGGTTTGAGCGAGGCCGGCGCCTGCCGCCAATGCGGCACGCCATGCGCCGGTGTGTTCGACGCCACGCCGGGCGACTGGGGCGCGAGACGCCTGCCGGTGCGCATGCGCGAATTCACCGCCGAGGCGGCGCCGGCCTGAGCTGAAGCCGCGGCGCCTATGGCAGCGCGGTGGTGCCGCCGTCGATGATCAGTTCGGTGCCGGTGATGAACGAGGCGGCGTCCGACAGCAGAAACAGGCTCGGCCCGGCGATCTCCGCCACCGTACCGAAGCGCTTGAGCGGGATGATGTTTTGCTTGTTCTCGCGGCCGCCCGGCTCACCGTCGACGCGGTGCATCATTTCGGTCCAGATATAGCCCGGCAGGATGCTGTTGCAGCGGATGTTGTCGGCGGCGAACTGGATGGCGAGGGATTTCGACAGCGCGCGGATGGCGCCTTTCGAGGCGCCGTAGGCGTCCTGCGCCACGGCATCGCCGCGCAGCGCCTGGATCGAGGATATCAGCACCATCGCGCCGCCGCCGTTGGCGCGCATCATGGGCACCGCGTGGCGCGCCGTCAGCATCATCGAATCGAGGTTGATCTCGAGCACGCGGCGCCACAGATCGGGCTCGATATCGACCACCGATACGTCGCGCCCGCCCCACCACACGCCGACCGTATTGACGAGATAATCGAAGCGCCCGGCATGGTCCCGCGCGCGGGCCACGGCGGCGCGGACAAAACCCTCGTCGCTGAGATCGCCCTCGAGATAGAGCGCCCGGCCCGGGCCCTCGGCGATGCCTTCGGGCTCGGGCTTGATATCGGCGAGCACGATATCGGCGCCGCCCTCGATCAGGCCGTTGGCGATGGCCAGGCCCATGCCGCCGCCGGCGCCGGCGACCAGACCGCCGCGATTTGCGAAATCTCTGCCGGTGAAGGGTTTCATGTCATGCCCCTTTGCCGCCGAGGCGCGCCGGTTTTTTATGGCCGACTTCCCGGTAGGCTTCTTCCGGCACCGCTGCCGGGTCCTTGTAAACGCTCCAGACGCATTTTCCGCCGGTTCGCGCTTCGGGCCAGACGGGCGGCTCGACGATCCGCGTGGGAAAGCCGAAACGGGCGATCGGCATGCGCTGATTGAGCTGGCAGCAATGGACGCAGTAAACGCACACGCCCAACTTGTTCCAGGCCCAGTCATATTCCTGCTCGGTGACGGCGAAATCATAGGGCGGCGCCATGCGCGGCCGATAGCCCTCGGCCTCATCCTCGCGGTAGGCGCGCCCGCCCGAGCCGCACGGATCGAAGCTCAGCACCCAGCGCTCGGCTTCCTCCACGATCTCGATATCGCCCATGCGCCCGGGCCCGCTGAGATGGCCCTTGAGCGATTCTCCGGCCACCAGCACCAGGCGGCGGATCGAGTCCGGCCAGGCGTTGATCTCAGGATCGTAGCGGTCATAGGTCTCGTACATCGGCGCCATCAGCTCGTCCCAGAGCGGGCCGATGCGGGCCTCGCCGAGATGGCGCACCACGGCGTCCAACAGGCCATACACCCAATCGCAGGCGCGGTCATGGGTGGCGCGCCAGGAGAGCCGCGCCGCCTCCAGCCGGGCGGCGGCCAGCGCACCGTCGCCGGCACCGCAGGCAAAAACAAAATCGTCGATCAGGCGCCTATATTCGGCCCAGCCCTCGGCACCGTCGAACGGCGCGCCGTCATCGCGGCGCAACAGATCGCCGAGCCGCGCATCCTCGGCCGCGACGGCTTCCGAGCTTACGCCTTCGCGCGCCAGATAGCGGCGGATTTGATCGGCCCAGGCGGCGTAAAGCTCATGCCCCTCGCGCGCCTCCTCGACGGTGTAGCGGCCGAGCGC
>CAJXFT010000154.1 GCA_913053235.1 uncultured Alphaproteobacteria bacterium | reverse complement strand
CTAGAGCATGTCAGGTTCGCTTGCGCTCACCCGCCACGCTCTATCTCTTTGGGTGCAAGCAAATGCGTCGTCGCAGGTGATTCCACCTGCTCGGGATTTGCTCTAGAATTCTATCACCGGCATATTGGCCACCGCGACGGGGCCGATAAAGAGGCCGCCATCCTGCGCCATCACCGGCACCGAGCGCAGCACCGGCGGGCCGCCGTCTTCCGGCTTGTCGGCCATCATATTGAACGCCACCTTGGCCAGGAAGGCATCGCCCAAGGGGATCACATTGCTCATGATTAGCGCGTCGATGATGTCGCCGTAGCCGATGATATCGGCCGTCAGCGCGCCGATCGGGCGCATCTCGCCGTCGAGCGCGATGGTGCCCGCGGTCTCGATGCCGAGTGGCCCCCAGCGGATGCGGAATGAATTGAGCTCGACAACGCCGCCTTCGTCGCGCCACGCCATGACCGCCGTTTGGGTATCGCCCGAGGGAAGCCGGCCGAACAGGCTGATATCGAAATTGAGAAATTCGATGTCTTCTCCCATCTCCTCGCCGAAGCCCGGCGGCAGTTTGACGCCTTCCAACTCGAGCGCGGCATTTCCGAATTCGCTCGGCCCGGGGCCAAACTCGCTCGGCTCGGGCGCCTCGTCCGATTCGGATTGCGCCGTGCGCCGCGCCCGCGCCCTCAGCCGCGTGACGAAAGCCGAATCCTCGCCCCATGAGCCGACCACGGCGATGCGTTTGAAATCGATCATCATATTCTCGATTCGCCGCTCACCGTCGAGGCGAAGCCAGCCGCTGCCGTCTTCGATCCGGCCCTGTAAATCGTGCCAGGAGTCACCGTCGAAAAAGCGCACATCGTTTACGCCCTCGAATTTGACGTCGAACTCGTCGAACCGCCAGGGCCGGAAACTGGCGGTGAGGACGTCGCCGTGCCATGTCCATCCGCCGGCGGAATTGTCGACCGAGGGACGTTGCAGCGCGACCTCGAAGTGTAGCGGATAGCCGCTCACTTCAGGCGCCCCGGCCTCGACCGTGATGCCGCGGGCGCGCTGATCCGCCGCCCATTCGGCGATGCGATCCTCGATTTTCCCCGCCGCCACGAACCAATAGGCGGTGTAGGCGACGACGGCGATGGCGATGCCGCCAACCACACTGGCGGCAAGGATTACGGGTTTCATGCGGCGATCTCTGACGTTCCTCGGTATAAGCTTGCTCTGGCTTGCGCCGGCGCTACACTGCCGGCGCAACGATGATCTTGCCGCCAATGACAGCGACACGCAAAGACGATATTTGGGTATTTGCCTATGGCTCGCTGATGTGGCGGCCCGGATTCGAGTTCATCGAATCGGAGCCGGCCCTGTTGCGCGGCTACCATCGCGCCCTTTGCATTTATTCCTATATTTACCGCGGCTCGCGGCAAAAGCCCGGCCTTGTCCTCGGCCTCGATTGCGGCGGCTCCTGCGTCGGGCGCGCTTTCCGCCTCAGTGCCGATGCGGCGCCCGACATCCTCGCCGCCATCCATGCCCGCGAGATGATCTATAACGTTTACGTGGCGCGGCGCCTGCCGATAGCGCTGATGCGCCGTGCGGGCCGGCCGCGCGTCGCCGCGCACACCTACATCGCCGACCGCGCCGGGCCGCAATATACCGGCAAGCTGAAACGGGAAATCACCATCGAGCTGATCCGCGGCGGTGCCGGCACGGCGGGCGAAGCGCGCGATTATTTGGCCAATACCGTTCATTGCCTCCACCAATTGGGCCTGCCGGACACCCACCTCGCCAATCTTCTGCGCGACGTCAACGCCGAAGATTAGGGCCTCCCCGCTATCAGGCGCATTTGGAATAACCGCAAGCCGTGCACACATCGCAGCCTTCCTGCTGAATGACGCCGAATTGGCCGCAGCGCGGGCAGTTCCGCAAACGCTGGCGCGACGCACCCTCCCCGCCGCCCTGCCGGCCGGCCAGCGGCGGCGCCAGGGCAGCGAAGCCGATAACGCTCAAATGATGCTCGATCACCTCGCCGATGGCGGCCAGAATGGACGGCACATAGCGCCCCTCCATCCACTGGCCGCCGCGCGGATCGAACACCGCCTTCAACTCCTCGACGACGAACGAGATATCGCCGCCGCGCCGGAACACGGCGCTGATCATGCGCGTCAACGCCACCGTCCAGGCATAATGTTCGGTGTTCTTGGAATTGATGAATATCTCGAAGGGTGCGCGGCGGCCATCGCGCAATATGTCGTTGATGGTTATGTAGATGGCGTGATCGCTCTCGGGCCAGCGAATCTTATAGGTGCTGCCGGGCAGTGATTCCGGGCGCTCCAGGGGCTGGGTCATATAGACCACGCCGCCCGCCTCATAGGCATCGCGCGGCTTGACCGCGGGCTGCCTGAGCGGAAGCTCTACCTGGGTGCCGCTGCCCGCCTCGTCCGCCGCGCCGCCGGTGGCGCCGGCATCGGCGGTTTCCATGACGGCGCCGGTTACCGGGTTGGGCCGGTAGGTGGTGCATCCCTTGCAGCCGAACTCGAACGCCTCGGAATAGATATCCCTGAATTCCTCGAAGCCGATTTCTTCCGGGCAGTTGATCGTCTTGGAGATCGAACTGTCGATATATTTTTGCGCCAACGCCTGCACGACGAGATGATCGGAGGGGTGCAGCTGCTGGGCATCGACAAAATATTCCGGCAATGGCGTGTTCTCGCCCTTGAGTTCGCGGAACAGGCGATAGGCGTAATCGGAAACGCTCTCCGTCTTGCGGCTGCCGTCGGGCATGAGCAAGTTGCGGCGATAGGAATAGCTGAAAACCGGCTCGATGCCGGAAGAGATATTGCCGGCCAGAAGCGAGATAGTGCCGGTTGGCGCGATCGAGGTAAGGAGTGCGTTGCGAATGCCGGAGCGCTCGATTTCGGCGCGGATTTCAGCGCTCAAATGGCGCAACGTGTGGCTCGCCAGATAGGGCTCGGCGGCAAACAGCGGAAACGCGCCTTTCTCCTCGGCCAGGCGCGCCGAGGTCAGATAGGCGGCATCCCTGAGCGCCGCCAGCCAGCTCGCGGTGAGCGCGTTGGCATGCTCGCTGCCGTAGCGCGCGCGGCACATGATCAGCGCGTCGGCGAGGCCGGTCACGCCGAGGCCGATGCGGCGCTTGTCTTGCGCTTCCTTCTGCTGGGCTTCGAGGGGAAAGCGCGAAATCGAGATGGCGTTGTCGAGCATGCGCACCGAGGTGGCGACGAGCCGGCCGAGCGCTTCGATATCGAGCGCCGCGTCTTCCTCGAACGGCGATTGCACCAGGCTGGCCAGATTGATCGAGCCGAGCAGGCAGGCGCCGTAAGGCGGCAGCGGCTGCTCGCCGCACGGATTGGTGGCGAATATCTCCTCGCAATAGCTGAGATTGTTGGTCTTGTTGATGCGGTCGATGAAGATCACGCCGGGCTCGGCATAGGCGTAAGTCGAGCGCATGATGCGGTCCCACAGCTCGCGCGCCGAGACGGTTTTGTAGCAGGTGCCGGCAAAGCTCAGCTGCCACGCTTGGTCGGCCTTGACCGCGGCCATGAAATCATCGCTCACCAGCACCGACAGATTGAACATGCGCAAGCGCCCGGGATCCCGCTTGGCCTCGATAAAGGCCTCGATATCGGGATGATCGCATCGCAGCGTGCCCATCATGGCGCCGCGCCTGAAGCCGGCGCTCATGATGGTGCGGCACATCGAATCCCACACATCCATGAAAGTCAGCGGCCCCGAGGCGTCGGCGCCGACGCCGAGCACCGGCGCCCCCTTCGGCCTCAGGGTCGAAAAATCATAGCCGATGCCGCCGCCCTGCTGCATGGTCAGGGCGGCCTCCTTGAGCTGTTCGAAAATGCCCGCCATATCGTCGGGAACGCGGCCCATGACGAAACAGTTGAACAGGGTGACATGGCGCTCGGTCCCGGCGCCGGCGAGGATGCGCCCGGCCGGCAGGAAACGAAAATCCTCGAGCGCCTTGTAAAATTCCGCCTGCCAATGCTCGGCATCACCCTCGGGCGCCGCCAGGGCGCCGGCGACGCGCCGCCAACTATCCTCCAGGGTCTTGTCCATGGCGGCGCCATCGACCGCCTTGAGGCGATATTTCATGTCCCAGATTTGGCTGGATATGGGTGTCATGAGGGCCATGGAAATCGAACGATGCCATTTGAGGGGAATCGACCAGTTTAAGGCCGGGAGGCTGCCGGGGTCAAGAAATGTTCTGTTGATGTTCCGCCGATTCCGCCATCAGCTCGTCGGCGGCTTTTTCCATGACACCCTCCAGGCGGGTCATGAATTCCCGGCGTGTCAGGCCGGGCTCGATGGGCTCGAGGAAGCGGATGGTGATGGTGCCGGCATATTTGCGGAAAGACTGTTTCGGCCAACACAGGCCGGAATTAAGCACCACCGGCGTGACCGGCATGTCGAGGGCGCCGTAGAGCGCCGCGATGCCGGGCCGGTACGGCAATTTCTTGCCCGGTTCGACGCGCGTGCCCTCGGGGAAAATGACCAGGGCACGGCCGGTCGCGGTGGCTTTCCGTGCATCCTGAACGAGTTTGCGCAATGTCTTGGCGTAGCCCGAGCGGTCGATGAAGATCATTTTCATCTTGCGGGCAAACTGGCCGTAACCCGGGATATAGCCGAGCTCCTTTTTCATGATGTAGACGGGATCGCGCAACAGGCGCAGGAAAATAAGCGTTTCCCATTCCGATTGATGCTTGGAGGCGACGATCGCCGAGCCGACCGGAATATATTGGCGCCCGCGCACCTCGACGCGGATGCCGATGATGAAGCGAAACAGGAGGAAATTTCCTTCCGACCATAACTGCACGAAATAACGGAACGCCGGGCGCGGCAACAGCAGCATGGGAAACATGACCAGGGCCAGGAATATCGACCATACGTAAAAGCACATGGTGCAGAGCGCGGAGCGGACGGTACTCACGGCGGATTGCTCGGCGAGGGTGCGGCGCTGAACGGCGCTCGAATGAGCGCCAGCAGATACTTCGCGTATTCGCTGGCGATCAGGCCCGCCGTTCCTCTGTAGCGCCACCATTCGTCGACCTTAACATGTTGCGGAAATGTTGGGTTGGCGACCATTTTAACATCCGGCATGGCGCGGCGAAACTCCAGGATGGCCCGCGGCATGTGGTAACTTCCGGTCACCAGGCGCAAGCTGCGATAGCCCCGCCCGGCCATCCAGTCCGCCGATTCCTTGGCATTTTCGAATGTATCGTCGGCGCCGTGGCCGATATCGACACAGCAGATATCGACGTCCGCGACGCTTTGACCGATAAGATTCGACAATGTCACCCCACCATAGACGCCCGAGACAAAAAGCCGCTCGGCGCGCCCGGCGCGCAGCAATTCGAGCCCGGCAAGCAGCCTGCCATAGCCGCCGGTGGGCACGATGATGGCGTCGGTATGGCTCGTGCGGTCGGCAATATGACGCGGCAGCGCCGCCGCGTAGCCGGCCAGGCCGGCCGACCACAGGATGGCCAGCGCGAAAACGGCGGCGCCGAGAATGCGATAGCAGATTGTCATGCGAGCATCCCCTAAAATCCTGCCGTCATGGCATCTTGGCGAGTTCCCTGAGCGCCGTCAGGCGCGCCGTCACCATGGCGATCACGGCGGTGACAACGGGCACCGCGGCCAACAGCCCCCACGCCCAATGGGCGACCGGTATGTCCGGCGCCAGCGGAGTCTCCAGGCGCCCGGCGACATGACGCAGGCCATAAAGCGTGGCCACCGCGAAGATGATGCCGAGCACGCCGCCACGCAAACCCAATATCATCGCCTGGCGCTGGAACTGCACCGCCACATAGCCGTCGCGGGCGCCGATAAGATGCAGCAATTCGATCACGTTGCGATGGATGGAAATCCCCATCCGGGTGGTGAAAACGACGGTCGCGACGGTGGCGAGGCCGATCAGAATGACGACCGCGACGGCGAGCAATTCGAGCGAGCGGCCGAAATCGGCGAGGCGATCGAGCCACAGTTTGGCGTCGTCGACGGTGACGCCGGCGAGCGACGCCTGCAGGCGAAGCGCCAGGGTTTCGGCGTCGAGGCCGTATCCGGGGGCGATATCGACATCGACAAGCCGCGGCAGCGGCAGATCCGAGGGCACGTTTCCCGCCCCCAGCCAGCGCTCGATCAGATAGATGGTTTCGCTTTGCGCGACGGTGCGAAATCCGCTGACCCCTTCGACGTCGCCGAGCAGACTCCGCAGCTTCGCCATCCGCGCCTCTTCGCTCTCATTCTCGAGCGGCATGATCTGCACCGTGAGGGTGTCCACTTCGCCGCGCTGCCAACGCTCGACGGCGGCGTGCAGAATCAGCACGCCGGTCAGCGCCAGCACCGCCAAATAGACCATCAGCGCGAAGATCCAGGGCAGGAACCGGCTCGGCGCGTCGCGCCCGAGCGGAACCACGGCGGCGGAGCGTCGCGCCATGTCAGCCCGCCTCTTCCATCGCCGCACCGAGCTGCAATTCGCCGGAATCGAGCGCCATGATGGGATGCGGGTTGCGCGCCACCAAATTTTGATTGTGCGTGGCGATCACCACGGTGGTGCCGATCCTGTTCAATTCCTCGAACAGGCGCAGCAGGCGCTGGCCGAGCATTTCGTCGAGATTTCCGGTCGGTTCGTCGGCCAGCAGCAGGCGCGGGCGGGTAATCACGGCGCGCGCGATCGCCACCCGCTGCTTCTGCCCGCCGGAAAGCGAATCGGGCAGCGCGTGGATATGATCGGCCAGGCCGACCCAGGCCAGCAATTCCGATACATGGTCCTGCACTTCCTCTTCCTTGGCCCCGGCGACACGTAAGGGCAGGGCCACATTGTCGAGCGCCGAAAGATGCGCCAGCAGGCGGTAATCCTGGAAAACCACCCCGATTCCGCGCCGCAAGCCGACCAGTTCGTGGCGCCGCGCCATCATGACATCGGTTCCGAACATCGAGATCAAACCGCGCGACGGGCGGTGCGCCAGATACATCAGGCGCAACAGCGACGTTTTTCCGGCCCCGCTCGGCCCGACCAGATAGCGGAATTCGCCGGGCTCGATTGCGAAGGTGACATCGTGCAACACCTCCGGCCCCATTCCGTAGCGCATACCTACATTTTCGAAACGAACCACGCTTGAAAGCCTCCAAGCCCTGAAATAGTTGCTGGATCGGCAGCCGTCCAGCATTGTACATCTTCGCGCGGACGTTTGCGCAATGCCTATGGAGGGGAAGCGCGATCGGCGGTACAATGCAAACCATTCGGCAACCGCCGATGCATATCGCAACAATTGTTTGATTTATACGCATGATTGTCAGCTGCCCGTCCTGCGCGACGCGCTATCTGATCGATCCCACGGCATTGGGCGGAGAGGGACGCACGGTTCGCTGCGCCAAATGCGGCTATAGTTGGCACGAGCGCCCGCCCGCCGATATGCCCAAGCGGGTCGATATCCTGCCGCCCGACGATCAACCCAGAGACATCCCCTATGGCTCGAATTTGCCGGCCGTGGTGGCGCGCCGGCGGCGCGCCAACCGCCTCGGCTGGCTCGCCGTGGCGGCGGCGGTGATCGTTATCGTCGTCGTCGGCATTTTGGCGCGGGCGCCGATCGTCGATGTCTGGCCGCCGGCCGGCAAACTCTACTCGGCGATCGGCCTGGGCGTCGACAAGATCGATATCAGCGGCCTCGAATTTCAGAATGTCGTGCGCGACCAGGTGGTTGAAGGCGGCGTGCCGATTCTGGTGATAAGCGGGCGAATTCAGAACCTGGCGGACGACAGCCGCGATATTCCGCCGATTCGCATCGGTTTGATGGACGCCAACAATATCGAGCTCCATCATTGGACCTTCGCCGCCGAGCAAGGCGAATTGGCGGCCGAGAGCCATACCATTTTCGAAACCCGCCTCAACAGCCCGCCGCAAGGCGCCGTCAGCATGCGCATCAGTTTCGCCGGCGACGACGCGGACTGAGCAAAGAGGATGGCAAATATCCTGATCGCCGAGGACGAGGGCGCCGTGCGCACCTTCCTGACCCGCGCCATGCAAAGCCAGGGCCATGATGTCAAGGCGGTGGCCGACGGCGTTCAAGCCCTGAACGCGCTGCAAAAGGGCAAATTCGACCTGTTGCTGAGCGACATCGTCATGCCCGAATTGGACGGCATCTCGCTGGCCCTGAAAGTGAGCCGGGATTGGCCCGACATGCCGATTGTTCTCATCACCGGCTTCGCCAAGGAGCGCCAGCGCGCGCACAATCTCGAAGCCCTCGTGCATTGCGTCGTGCCCAAGCCCTTCGACCTCGAAAAAATCTGCGGCATCGTCGCCGAAGCCCTCGAAGCCCGCTAGTCACCCATCACATTAATCGTGGGATATGGTTGCCGGCGCCGCTCATCGTTCCGCTCTTTTTCGGCGTCCGCGAGCGCGGCCCGAGCCCCCAGGGAGTCACGTGGGGCGGACGCCCTCGCCCGGCGCTTGAGGGAACGGCAAAAGCGCTTTCGCGCTTGGTTTCCCCCTTCTTCCCAACCCTTGCATGTTGGTCCGAGCGTGTTTTTTTGGATAAGAACGCGCAAGCCAGGGGATTATCGCGATAATCCCCTGGCCTGGCGGACCGGGC
>CAJXFT010000153.1 GCA_913053235.1 uncultured Alphaproteobacteria bacterium | reverse complement strand
TTTCGCTGCCGCTGCCGCTGGATAAACCGGCAGCCGCGGCGCCGGTGGCGCAAGCCGAAGTCATTGCATCGGCGGAAGCCGAAGTCGGGGCGCCGGCGGAAGAACAAGCCGAACAGGCCGTTATCGCGGTTCTGGTGGAACGCTCGGGCGATGGCCCAAGCCGCATACTGCAGAGCCCCGATGTCGGTGGCGAGGGCCTCGGTGAAGAAAGTGAAGTCACCATCCGCAGTGTCGATTATGATTCCGAGGGCGAAGTCACCCTGGCCGGACGCACGGAGCCCAAAGCCATCGTCAATGTTTACGTGGACGAGCAGTATATTGGCAGCGCCGAGGCCAGCGAGGAGGGCGAATGGCAACTGAGCCCGGAGGAGGAAGTTTCGCCCGGCCAGCATCGTCTGCGCATCGACAAGGTGGACGAGAGCGGGATTGTTCTGGCGCGCATCGAGACCCCGATCAGCCGGGCCCGCCCGGAAGAGCTATTGTTGGGCGATGCGCTGGTCGTCGTTCAGCCCGGCAACAGCCTGTGGCGCATCGCGCGGCGCGCCTATGGCGGCGGGGTTTATTATACTGAGATCTATGGCG
The DNA here is from genome assembly GCA_913053235.1 of uncultured Alphaproteobacteria bacterium. Taxonomy (GTDB): domain Bacteria; phylum Pseudomonadota; class Alphaproteobacteria; order UBA828; family UBA828; genus PTKB01. Next base: position 8,125 of record CAJXFT010000153.1, on the reverse strand, counting down.
CCAACCGGGCGCAAATCCTCGACCCGGATATGATCTTTCCCGGCCAGATCCTGGCCCTGCCGGTGCTCAACTGAGGCTCCTTGGTATTACGCCTCGCCGTTAACTTCGGCGATCAAATCCAGATAGGGCGCCAGCGAGAGCACCATCAGAGCGGTATTGGTGACGAAACCGTCGGCGGTGAAGCCATTCATTTCGGGCAAATCGATGGTTTTCGAAAGAACGGCGGAACTGTCGCGTATGATTTGCAAGGTGCCGCTTTCCGGATGCTCCGTCTTGGAAATCATGGCCGACCATTTACCGCGTCGCTCGGAGTCTTGGGCGGTATAGGGCACATCGCCCAGTTTCAGGTCCAGTTCAAGCGTCAGCCGACCGCCTTTCTGGTCGACACAGCCTTCGAATTTGCATTCGCGCCAGATGAAGCTAAAGCTCAGCGGAAACTTCGGTGCACGCTGTGAAATGATGCCGGAATTATCGACTTCCAATGAATTCAGCTCGATCGGAGTATGCGGCTCACCGATCGCATCGATCGCTCGTAACATAGCGCCAGTCCTTTCTGCTTAAAGACGTTCACGCCCCGATGCCGGACAGGCGCGGGGTGCGGCGGCCGACGGCGACCGAAGGGGAATATGCGCCGGACCATTAGAGCAGGATGTTTCTAAATATATGGTAAATTTGCCAAAAATTTGGCCGTCGCGATCAATCCAGGCGCGCGATCATGTAAGTCAGGAGGGAATTGATCTTGGCCTTGTCCTGCTCCGACAGGCCGTGGGTGGCGAGCGCGTTGACCTCTTGCGCGTATGGCACCAGCTCATCGCGCAGCAGGTTGCCGCGTTCGGTGAGATAGACATTGATGCGCCGCCGGTCGGTTTCGTCGCGCACCCGGCGGACGAGCCCGTCGCGCTCCATGCGGTCGAGGGTCCGTGTCGTGGTCGGCTCCTCGATCTGGACGCGCCGGCTGAGCTGTTTTTGGCTGAGCCCGTCTTTCTCCCACAGATAGAGCAGCAACGGCCACTGTCCGGTGCCGACATCATGCTCGGCGAAGCGCGTTTGCAGGGCGCGGGCAAAGAGCCGTGCCGCGACGCTGACCAGCTGCGAAGTGCTGTCCTCGATGACGAACTTCGAGCCGCCATCTTGTTCCTCGGCCGGGCCAGGATGTCTGCGGGATATCTGGTAAGCCACGCAATACCTTCATCAAGCGCCTATTACACCGGTTTCATGGAACCTACTCCCGCTTCGAAGTCAAAACAACGCGGTGGCGGTGGGTTTTGGACTGAGGGTGGCGCGTGTTAGGCTCGGCGCGGCGTGCTTCAAACCGAATTGTGGAGAAATTGTTCTATGGCGATGACCAACAGCTGCAAGAAGAAACTACTCAGCGGACAGGCCGCGATCGGCGCCTGGCTGGCCATGCAAAGCCCGATGGCCGCCGAAATAGTCGCCAATGCCGGCTATGACGCCGTGGTTATCGATCATGAGCATGGCCCGGGCGATTTGGTCGGCGCGATAACCCTTATGCAGGCGGTGGCCGAGGCCGGCCCGACGCCGATGATGCGGGTGCCGTGGAACGATCCGGTCTATATCAAGCGCGCGCTCGATATCGGCGTGATGGGCATAATGGTGCCTTATGTGCAAAACGCCGAGGAGGCGCGCGCCGCCGTCAGCGCCTGCCGCTATCCGCCGCGGGGCATTCGCGGCGTGGCGCCGCATGCCGGGCGTTGTTCGCGCTGGGGCGCGCGCCTCGACGAATACCGCAAGGCGTGGCCGAAGCAGCTGCTCCTGATGTGCCAGATCGAAACCGAAGAGGCGGTCAAAAACATCGATGAAATCGCCGCCGTGGATGGCGTCGATATGCTGTTTCTCGGGCCCAGCGACATCTCGGCCAGCGCCGGGCACATGCTCGACATGGTGCATCCCGAGGTCAACGCCCTGATGGAGCGCGCCGAGCGCAATTTGCGCCGCACCAACAAGCTGCTGGGCACCGTCATCCGGCCCGGACAAACGCTCAACTGGACCTATGAGCGCGGTTACGATTTCATTGTCGCCGGCAATGATGCGCGCCTGCTCGGGGCGGCGGCTCAGGCCCAGGTGGGCGGCTTTCACGACAAGCCGCCGAAACGCCCGAAACGGTCAAACGCGCCGCACCGCAATCGCCGCTGAGGAGAGCGTCTTAACGAAGATTTAGGGCGGCGGGAGCTAGCGTCGGGGCGGTCGAAGTCGAGACGTTGTGTAGCAGGAGGCGGGCCTCCCATGGCTCAGGAAGCAGCACTGGATATCCGCATTACCATCCCGCGAATGCCGGAAGCACAAGCGCTGACGCCCTATCTCCGGCGCATCGACGAAGCGCGCTATTACAGTAATTTCGGGCCGCTGGTGCGGGAATTCGAAACCCGCGCGGCGGCGCATTTCGCCCTCAAACCGGCCTCGCTGACCACCCTGTCGAGCGGAACCGCGGCGCTGATTTTAGCGCTGAGAGCCAGCGCCGCGCCGCCCGGCACGCTTTGCATGATGCCGGCCTGGACCTTCTCGGCCAGCGCCCATGCGGTGCGCGAGGCGGGCCTGACGCCGTTCTTCGTCGATGTCGCGCGCGAGAGCTGGGCGTTGACCCCGGAAATTGCCGACGCGGCGTTGCGCCAGGCGCCGGGAAAAGTCGGCGCCGTCATGCCGGTAGCGCCGTTCGGCGCGCCGCTCGACTATCAGGATTGGGATGCGTTCGCCGACGAGACCGGCATCTCCGTCGTCATCGACGCCGCCGCCGGCTTCGATACGGCGCGCCCGGGCCGCGCCCCGGTCGCGCTCAGCCTTCACGCGACAAAGGTTTTGGGCGTCGGCGAGGGCGGCCTTCTGGTGTCGCGCGACGAGGAATTGATCGCCACGGCGCGCAGCCTGTCGAATTTCGGTTTCCAACACGGGCGCAATTCCGCCCTCGCCGGGTTCAACGCCAAACTGAGCGAATATGGCGCCGCCGTCGGCCTGGCGGCGCTTGACGCCTGGCCGGTCGTGCGCACCGGCTACGTGCATCTCGGGCAAGCCTGCGCCGCCGCCCTGGCGGCGATAGAGGGCGTCTCGGTGATGCCCGGATTCGGCCGGGAATGGGCGAGCACCACCTGCAATGTGCTGTTTGAGCGGCCTGAAACCGCGAAGGTGATGCAGGATTTGGCCGCCGTCGGCATTGAAAGCCGGCGCTGGTGGGCAGAGGGCTGCCACCGCCAGGAGGCGTTCCTGGCCTGCCCAAGGACGGCGCTTGAAGTGACCGAGCATCTCGCCGGCCACACCCTCGCCCTGCCGTTTCACCTGCGCCTTCGCCCGGCGCAATTGAACCATATCGTGATTTCCCTGGCGGCGAGTCTCGGAAGTGCCGTGGATGCGGGCACGGAAGTGGCGGCGGCGCGCACCGGATAGGCGGCGCGCCGGCTTTCATATCGGCGATTGGCAACCCCGCGGGCCCGGCATAAGCTCCCGCCCTCCGGCGAAGTGTTTGTGGAATAAATCATGCCAAAATGGGCCAGCGGACCGGTCGGCCATCCGTCTTATTGGAAGCGCGCTAAGAAGGAATTGAGCGCCGCCGACCCGGTCATGGCGGGCATCATCAAGAGCTGCGGGCGCGGCGGATTGACCGGGCATGGCGATGCCTTCGTCACGCTGGCGCGCGCCATCGTGGCGCAGCAAATCTCGGTGCGCGCGGCGGACAGCATCTGGAACCGGCTCGACGAAGCCGTGGGCGGCATTTCGCCCGACCATGTCGCCGCACGCGACGAAGCCGAACTCCACGCCGCCGGGCTGACGCGGCGCAAGGCCTCCTATATTCGCGATATGGCGGTGGCCTTCATCGATGGCGACATAGCGCCCTCGATGTGGGGCGAAAAAGACGATGAGGGGGTGATCGCCGGGCTCATCGAATTGCGCGGCATCGGCCGATGGACGGCGGAAATGTTTCTCATATTTCATCTCCTTCGGCCCGATATCCTGCCGCTTGACGATATCGGCCTGATCCGCGCCTGCGAGCGTCATTACGCCGACGGGCAAGACATGGCGCGCGATGAGATCGAAAAACTGGCGCGGCGTTGGCAGCCCTGGCGCTCGGTCGCAACCTGGTATCTATGGCGCAGCCTCGACCCCACGGCGGTCGCCTATTAGGCCGCCTTAGCCTTTTTCAGCGTCGTTCTCCGGCTTGCGACGGGCGAAGGCGCGCCGCTGCTCGGCCAATTGGTTGAGCCGCGCTTCGACCATGCCGTTGATGGAATCAGTTGGAAAAGCGCCCTTTTTATTGCGTTTGCCGGCCTTCACGCCGGTCAGAATTTCAATGCCTTCATCGATGGTGGAAACGGCATAGATTCGGAACTCGCCATCGCGCACGGCGTCGAGGACATCATGGCGCAGCATGAGATTCTTGACGTTGGAATAGGGGATGAGGGCGCCGTGCTCGCCGTTCAGCCCGCGGGCGCTGCAAATATCGAAAAAGCCCTCGATTTTCTCATTGGCGCCGCCGATGGCCTGGACCTCGCCATGCTGGTTCACCGCGCCGGTGACCGCCAGCGACTGCTTGATCGGCACATCCGCGATGGCGGAAAGCAGGGCGTAGAGCTCGGTCGACGAGGCGCTGTCGCCGTCGACGCCGCCGTAGGATTGCTCGAACACGATGCTGGCGGCGAGCGAGAGCGGACGGTCGGCGGCATAATGGGTGGCCAAATAGCTGCTTAAAATCAGCACCCCCTTGCTGTGCAGCGGCCCGCCAAGCTCGACCTCGCGCTCGATATCGATCACCTTTCCGCTTCCCATGCGAAGCCGCGCCGTGATGCGCGACGGTTTGCCGAAGGCGAAGCGCCCGGTTTGCAATACGGCGAGGCCGTTTATCTGGCCGACCTTGGCGCCCTCGGTATCGATGAGCACCGTGCCGCGCAGGATTTGCTCCTGCAAGGCTTCGCGAATGCGGCTGACCCGGCCCAGCGCGTCGTTGATCGCCTGATCGACGTCGGCCCCCTCTATAACGTCATGACCGCGCTCGCCGGCGAAATAATCGGCCTCGCGCACGAGATCGCCGACCCGGCGCATTTGCGTCGAAAGGCGCTCGGCGTCGGCCGCGAGGCGAGCGCTGTAATCGCACAGCCGGGCGACGGCGTCGCGGCTAAGCGGGCGCATTCCATGGCGCCGCGCCAGGGTGCCGAGCAGGCGCGCATACATCATGTTGGTCTTTTTCGTGCGCTCGATCTTGTCTTCGAAATCGCCGGTGACCTTGAACAGCTCGGCGAAATCAGGGTCGCGTTGATCGAGCAAGTAGTAGAGCTGCCTGTCGCCGATGAGGACCACTTTGATCCGTAACGGCATCGGCTCCGGGCTCAGCGTCTGGGTGCTGATGACGCCGGTCGACTGCATCGGATGCTCGATGCGGATTTCGTGCGAACGAAGCGCCCGCTTGAGGCCTTCCCAGGCGAAGGGTTCCATAAGAACCTTGCGCGCATCCAACATCAGGTAGCCGCCATTTGCGCGGTGCAAAGCGCCGGATTTGATGCGCGTGAAGTCGGTCATGAGGGTGCCGAATTCGGCGACATGCTCGATACTGCCGATGAGTTCCTGATAGGTCGGGTGATCGGTATAAACCACCGGACTGCCGTCAAGGTGAGAGCGGTCGACGATGAGATTGACGCGATAGCGCCGGAACGGTGCTTCGGCGTCGTTGGGCTCGCTCGCCGGCATTTGTCCCGGCGCCTGCCCGGGCATGGCCCCCGGCATGGCCCCCGGCATGGCGGCCATGGCATCCTCGGGCCCGCGAAACAGCCCGACATTATCGACCACGTCCGCTTCGATGGCCTGCAAATATTCGAGCACATGCGGCAGTTCGGAAAATTGCGCCTTGGTTTCCTCGATCATCGATTTGGCGGCGACGCTGGTGACTTCGCGGTCGAGCGCGAGAAATCTTTCGCGCGCTTCGCGCGCCCATTGCGGCACCATCATCATGGTGTCGCGGAAGCGCCTTTGCAGCTCGCTGATATTTTTCTGTAATTTTTCCTGTTCTTTCTCGCTCATGGAGTTGAGCTCTTCGGGAGGCAGCATTTCGCCTTTCCGAATCGGCGCGAAGGCGATGCCGCTCTCGGTTTGCATGATGGCGATATTGACGGCGCTGGCTTCGCGCTGAATTTGCGTGAAGGCGTTTTCCTGGCGCTGCTTGACATCGTCACCGATGATCTTGCGCTGGTTACGGTATTCGTCGCTTTCGAAGATCGCCGGTATGGCGGTTTTCAAATCCTCGATTAGCTTGTCGACGGATTTGCGCAGGCGGACGCCGTCACCGGCCGGCAGTTGAAGCGCCTGGGGTTTGTGCCGACGTTCGAAATTATAGACGTAGCACCAGTCGGAAGGCGTCGGATCACCCTTGGCCTGTGCTTTCAACAGCCTTCGAACGACGGCGTGTTTCCCGCTGCCCGAGGGCCCGAGGACGAATACGTTGTAGCCTTCCTGCTTGACCCCGAGGGCGAAGCGGACGGCGGCGACGGCGCGGTCCTGTCCGACAACCTCTACCTGATCGTCAAGCTCCGCCGTGGTGGCGAACGAGAACTGTGCCGGGTCGCAAAAGCTGCACAGGTTTTTCACCGGCAATGGCTTGAGTGCGGCGGCCTTTCCTCTTCGCTTCGCCATGTGACCTATTTCCTTTTCTCAACCATCTGGCACCGTGCCGGCGGTACCAATCCTATCAGCACTGGCGCGCCAGTGATATTTCCAACTACAGTCCTGGCCGGGCCCGGGGATGAAACGATTCGCCGCCCGTCCGCCGGCATCGCGGCGCGCCGGCAATGATGATATATAGTTTCCATGCGCCACGTAACTCGCGCCAGATTCCGGCTTTTCGCTTTCGCCTGGGCGCTTTGCCTTTGCCTGGCGGCTCCCGTGGCGGCGGATTTCGATGCCGGCTTGAGCGCCTTCCTCGACGGCGACTACCGGCGCGCCCGCGAGATATGGCTGGTCCTGGCCGAAGCCGGCGATGCGCAATCCCAATTCGGTGTCGGCATGATGTTCGAGGGCGGCTATGGCGTGCCGCCCGATCCCGAAAAAGCGTCGGTCTGGTATCGCCGGGCCGCCGATCAGGGCATGAGCGAGGCGCAGCTCAGCCTGGGGGCGCTTTACGAACATGGCCGCGGCGTGGCGCGCGACCCAGGGCGGGCGGCGGATCTATACCTCGGCGCCGCCGAGCAGGGAAACGCCCAGGCGCAATATAATCTGGCCGCGCTTTACCTCGGCGGCGAGGGCATCGCACCCAACCGCGAGCTCGGCATCGCCTGGCTGCGGCGTTCAGCGGCGCAACGCTATGGCCGCGCCGAACGGCGTTTGAAAATGATGAATGTGGCCGTCGAGGCATCCGACCCCGCCTTGCCGCGCGACCCCCCGCAAGCCGCACCGTCTTCCGGCGTTGAGGTGCCTTCCGGTGTTGAGACGCCGGCCGGCGCCGAGCATCTGCAAATTTTGATCGAGGACAATCAATTCGAGGTGCCATTGGCGGCACTCGGGGAAAGCGAGCCCGAAAGCGCTGAACCCGACGTGGCGGCGCCAAGCGGAGCGGAATTCACGATTCTTCTGGCGACATTCGACCGCGAAGACGCAGCCCTAGCGGCGTGGGATAAAATAAAATCGCGCTATCCGGAGCTGTTGCGCAAATTGCGGCCGAAAGTCACGGCGCTGAAATTGGACGGCGGAGAAACCGTCATGTGGCGGCTCGAAGCAGCCGCGGTGGCGCGTGAGAGCGAGGCGGTGGCGCTCTGTGAGGCGCTCAGGCGCGGCGGCGAATATTGCTTTCCGCTGCGTGCCGGCGAGGCGCCGGAAAACTGAAAAATAGCCCGCCCCGGACGGTGGAGATTGCGCCGAGCGAAGAAATCAACTACCATATTTTGATAATTCCGACTTTAAGCATACAACAGGTTGGGGACGGGGTGAGGCACTGGGTTCAGGTTGGGGCGCTTTTATGCGCCGCTTTTCTAATCGCGGCATGTGTGCGGACGCCGCCCGACGTTGCCCTTTCGGAGCGCGGCGCCGACGCCCTTGAGTCGGGCGATTACGCCGCGGCGGAACAGTTTCTCGGTGATGCGCTAGGGCCAATCGACATTCAGGATTCACAAAGTTGAATTTATGTGATTCATAGAGT
>CAJXFT010000152.1 GCA_913053235.1 uncultured Alphaproteobacteria bacterium | reverse complement strand
CCCGCCAGTGGATTCGCCACCGCACCGCCAACGTCAACGAATATTCCGCCCGCTATTCGATCCTCGACAAGGAATTCTACCTGCCGGCGCCCGATCAGCTGGCCAGCCAATCGAGCGACAACCGCCAGGGCCGGGGCAACCTGCTGCACGGCGCCGAGGCCGCCCATGTATTGGACCTGCTGCGCGACGACGCCAACCGCGCCCACGACCATTATGCCGAGATGCTCAACGAGGGCGAAGACGGCGCCCGGCGCGATTTAAAGCGTGACGGCCTGGCGCGCGAGCTGGCGCGCATGAATCTCACCCTCAATTTTTATACCCAATGGTATTGGAAGACCGATCTGCACAATCTGCTGCATTTCCTCGGGCTGCGCGCCGATTCGCATGCGCAGTACGAGATTCGCGTCTATGCCGAAGCCATGTTGGATACGCTCAAGCGCTGGGTGCCGTTGGCGCATGCCGCTTTCCTGGAATATCACCATGGCGGCGCGCGCCTTTCGGCGACGGCGCTCGATACCGTCAAGCGCATGATCGCCGGCGAGACCATCGGCCAGGCCGAGAGCGGCCTTTCCAAACGCGAATGGCGCGAACTCATGGCGGTTCTGGAGATCGACGCCTGAAGCGGAAATTCCGCCACTCCCAGTCGAAATAGGCTCAACATCACATAGTTTCCGGTTAACCTTTGTTTAACCAACTTCCTTTACTTTCTGGAGCCGTCGGAGACTGCCCGGGCTTCAATTCATTTGCCGCGGGCTTGAAACGGACAACAGGTGAGCGGCTATGAATATTATCGAAGGCAGCCCCCACGCGAATGAATACGGCATTTGGCGAAAAGCGGCGCGCGGCCGGTCGGCCGCCTCGTTGCACGCCGAAAGCGCCGCCGCGTTGCATGCCGACAGCCCGGATATCGCGCTGTCCCTGATCGAAGCGGCGCTCGCCGATGGCGCCATCGATCCGCTTTACCGCTGCCACCACGCTGCCTGTTTGAAGATTCTCGGCCGTTACGCGGAAGCGGAAAAAGCTTATTGGGATATTCTGCGGGAGCATCCGGGATCCGTCGACGCAACGCAGGGCCTGCGCGCCCTTTATCACGCCATCGGCCAATGCGGCGCCGCGCCGGCCCCGGCACGCCGTGAACAATCGCCGCGCCATCAGTCGGCGCGCCATCGGCACCGCGAAGCGGCGCGCCTCAAGCAGGGGCGCAATTAACCGCCTGACATAGGGCGCCCGAAGCGGCCCGTCTTCTACATCTACATCATCACGATATTGGGCGCCTGGCGCTCGGCGCCGTCTTGCGCGGCGCGGCACTGCTCGAGCACCCGCCGGGCGATGCCGCGATAGGCGGCGGTATGGGCGCTTTCAGGCTGCGCCAGGACGATCGGCTCGCCGACATCCGAAGTGGCGCGAATATCGCCGTCGAGCGGAATTTCGCCGAGAAAATCAACGCCCAGCCTGGCCGCCGTCTCGCGGGCGCCGCCATGGGCAAAAATTTCGCTGCGCTCACCGCAATGCGGGCACAGGAAATAGCTCATATTCTCGACGATGCCGAACACCGGGACATCGACTTTTTCGAACATGGCGATGCCGCGGCGCACATCCATGAGGGCGATGTCCTGCGGCGTCGATACCACCACCGCGCCGGTCAGCGGGACGTTCTGAGCCATGGTCAGTTGCGCATCCCCGGTGCCCGGCGGCAAATCGCACAGCAGGATATCCAGTTCGCCCCAGCGCACACCTTTGAGCATCTGTTCGAGCGCGCTCATCACCATCGGCCCGCGCCAGATCATCGGCGTGTCTTCCTCGACCAGGAAACCTATCGACATGCATTTCACGTCGTAATTTTCCATCGGCGACAAATGCGAATCTCCAACCACGTCCGGCTTGCCGGAGAGGCGCATCAAGCGCGGAATGGAGGGTCCGTAAACATCGCAATCGAGCAGCCCCACGCGCACCCCGTCGGCGGCCAAGGCGACGGCCAGATTGACCGCCGTCGTGGATTTTCCGACGCCGCCCTTGCCCGATGCCACGGCGACGATGGCGGCGATACCGGGAATGCTGCGGCTCTCGGGCAGACCGGCCTGGGCCGCACCGCCTGGCGGCGGCGCCTGATCCGCCGCTTGGGCGCCGCTTTGCGCCGCGCGCTCCGCGGTCAGCACGGCGGTCACCGAAAGCACGCCCGGAATCGCATCGACGGCGGCTTCGCAGGCTTGGCGCAACGGCTCGCTGGCGGCGCCTTCCGAGGCTTCCACTTCGATCGCGAAGCCGACATTGCCGTCGCGCACGACCACCCCCGTTATCATACCCAGGCTGACGACGTCCTGGCCGTTATCGCTTCTGCGCACGTTTTCCAACGCTTGCAATATCGCTTCGCGTGTCACTTCCGCCATACGCCGGCTTCTCCCTCTTTAACTTGAACATTACCGTATCCCGCCCATATGCCCCAGATGGAGATGTGGTGCATTGCGCCGGGCGACGGTGTGACATATAAGGCTCCGACCGGCTGGGGCAAAGCCGGGATTGAATATTAACCTGGAAAGCGAGTGAACCATGCCATGGTCTGACCAACGCGGCGGCGGCGGCAACGGCCCGTGGGGACGCCCCCCGGGTGGACCGCGCGGCGGCGGCGGCGGCGGACGCGGCGGCGGACCACGCGGCGGCGGCCGCCGCCCCGGCGGCGGCGGGCCGCAACCACCGGATTTGGAAGAGGTGTTGCGCCGCGGCCAGGACAAAGTGCGGCGCTGGATGCCCTCTTTGCGCGGGCCGCGCGGCATCATCATTCTTATCCTCATAGCTATCGGCATCTGGCTGCTCACCGGCTTCTACCGCGTCGAGCCCGATGAACAGGGTGTCGTGCTGCGCTTTGGCGAATGGACCAAAACCACCCAGCCCGGCCTCAACTATCACCTTCCCGGCCCGATCGAGACCGTGTTGTTGCCCAAGGTGACCAAGGTCAATCGCGTCGAGATCGGCTACCGCACGCTACCGGACAATCGCGGACGGATGGAGCAAAAGCCGATCGAGGGTGAAAGCCTGATGCTGACCGGCGACGAGAACATCATCGACGTGAAATTCACCGTCTTCTGGGTGATCAGCGATGCCGGCAAATATCTTTTCAACGTGCGTGCGCAAAGCCGCACCGTGAAGGATGCTTCCGAAGCGGCCATGCGCGAGGTGATCGGTAAAACCGACCTCAACAGCGCCCTGTCGGAAGGCCGCTCAATTCTCGCCGAACAGACGCAAGTATTGGTGCAGGAAATTCTCGATTCTTACGATTCCGGTATCCTCATCACCCAGGTCGAGCCGCAAAAAATCGACCCGCCCGAAGCGGTGATCGCCGCCTTCCGTGACGTCCAGGCCGCTCGCGCCGACGAGGAAAGAGCCAAGAACGAGGCCGAAGCCTACCGCAACGACATCATCCCGCGCGCCCGTGGCGAAGCGGAGCGGATACTTCAGGAAGCGGAAGCCTATGAGCAGGAAGTCGTCGCCCGCGCCAACGGCGAGGCGCAACGCTTCATCCTGGTGTACAACGAGTACCGTCAGGCCAAGAATGTCACGCGCCGGCGCATCTATTTGGAAACGATGGAAAAAATACTGGCCGGCATGAACAAGGTATTGATTGATTCCTCGGCCGAGGGCAGCCAGGGCGTGGTGCCTTATTTGCCGTTGCCCGAATTGGACAGGCGCCGCCAGGACGCTAGCGGGAGTGCGGCGCAATGAGTGGGCGAGCCAAGTTACTGCTGATCGGCGTCGCCATCGTGGTGGTTATCATACTGGTGTTGAGCTCGACGTATAAGGTGAAGGAATATGAGCAGGCCATTCTGCTCCAGTTCGGTGAGCCGAGAAAAGTCATCAATGCCACCGACGTGCGCGAGCCGGGCCTCTATGTGAAGACTCCTTTCGTGCAAAATGTCGAATATTTCGACAAGCGCATCCTCGATTTTGATGCGCCGGCGGAAGAAGTCATTTTGGGAGATCAAAAACGCCTTGTCGTCGATTCCTTCATTCGCTACCGCATCACCAACCCGCTGCTGTTCTTCCAGACCGTCGGCTCGGAGGGCATCGCGCGCAGCCGTCTCGGAGCCATTCTCAACGCCGCCACCCGCCAGGTGCTGGGCACCGTCGAGTTGATAACTGTTTTGTCCGGCGAGCGGGCGCAATTGATGCGTTTCATTCTCGATCAAGTGAACCGCCAATCGGCGAGTTTCGGTGTCGATGTTGTCGATGTGCGCATACGCCGCGCCGATCTTCCGGTCGAGAACAGCCAGGCGGTTTATCGGCGGATGCAAACGGAACGCGACCGCGAGGCCAAGGAATATCGCGCCCAGGGCGACGAGGCTTCTCAACGAATTCGCTCGCGCGCCGACAAGGAAAGAACCATCCTGTTGGCCAACGCCAAGCGGGAATCGGAAATTGCCCGCGGCCAGGGCGATGCCCTGGCCGTCAAGATTTTTGCCGACGCTTTCGGCCAGGACGAGGACTTCTTCGGGTTTTACCGCTCGATGCAGGCCTACGGCGTGGCGCTCGGCGCCGAGGACACCACCCTGGTTCTGTCGCCGGACAGCGAATTTTTCCGCTTCTTCGGCCGGATTTACGAAAATGATGAGGGTGCGGCAACCCGTTAGGCGCGTCTCGCCCTTCATCGGCCCACTCATTCGTCACCGTAGCCACGGCGCGCTTTCGCATTTTCCGGGGTAGGAAATGTCCGAATTTTCGTTTGCTCTAATTACCGCGATCGGCCTGGTATTCGTTATCGAGGGCGTCATTTACTCGCTTTTTCCCAATGGTATGAAACGAATGATGATGGTGGCTCTGACGCTGCCATCCAACCGGCTGCGTTCGATGGGCCTTACCATGGCATTGGTCGGTTTCGCCATCGTCTGGCTGGTGCGCTGAAATAACGGCAAATTGATGCCGCGTGGTTCTTTCCAGCGGCAGCCCGCTACCGTATCTTAGGGAGATGCCGGGCGGCCGGTCATAATTCCCGTTTGCCGCAGCGCCGGAGGATGCCCCATGGGCCCGCTTAGGATACACAGAATGAACGCCGGCTATCGCCTGCTGATCGCCGTTTTGATCGCCTCGGCGGTGTTGCTCGCGGGAGCGGGCCCCGGCGCCGCGCGCCCGGCGCCCGAGAGCTTCGCCGACCTGGTCGAAAAACTCACCCCGGCCGTGGTCAACATCGCCACTTCCTTCAGGCCCGAACACGAATCGGAGGATTCGCCGTTCGGCGAGCTGCCGCCGGGGACCCCGCCCGATGAGTTTTACGAATTTTTCAATCGCCGCGGCGGCGCCCCGTCGCAGCCGATCACCTCGCTCGGCTCGGGCTTTATCGTCGATCCGAACGGGCTGGTGGTCACCAACAACCACGTCATCGCCGATGCCGACGAGATCACCGTGGTGCTCAACGACAATTCCCGCCTCGAAGCGACGATCGTCGGGCGCGACCCAAAAACCGATTTGGCCCTGCTCAAGGTCGAAAACGGCAAAAGCCTGCCCTTTGTCGAATTCGGCGATTCCGACGGCGCGCGGGTCGGCGACTGGGTCATCGCGATCGGCAATCCGTTCGGCCTCGGCAACACGGTGACCGCCGGCATTCTCTCGGCGCGCGGCCGCGATATCAATGCCGGCCCCTATGACGATTTTCTGCAAACCGACGCGCCCATCAACAGAGGCAATTCCGGCGGGCCGATGTTCGATATGAACGGCAAGGTGATCGGTGTGAACACCCTGATTTATTCGCCGTCCGGCGGCAGCGTCGGGATCGGCTTCGCGACGCCGTCGGCGATCGTCGGCCCGGTCATCGAACAGTTGCGCCAGTTCGGCCAGACCCGGCGCGGCTGGCTCGGCGTGCGTATCCAATCCGTTTCGCCCGAAATCGCCGAAAGCCTGAATTTGGCGGCGGCGACCGGCGCACTCGTCGCGGCGGTCATCGAGGACAGCCCGGCCGCCGCCGGCGGCCTCGAGCAGGGCGACGTCATCCTGCGCTTCGACGGACAAGAGGTGCCCAACCGCCGCGCGCTGCCGCGCATCGTCGCCGAAACCCAGGTCGGCAGCACCGTTCCCGTGATCGTGTGGCGCGAGGGCGAGCATGTGCCGCTGGAGGTCACCATCGGCCGCCTTGAGGAATATGAGTTGACCAGCGCCACCGCCGCGCGCGCCGGCGCGCCGCTGGAAATGGAGTTCTCTTCGCTCGGGCTGACGCTCGCCCATATCACGGCGGAGCTGCGCGAAAAATACGCGCTCGCCGAGGATGCCCAGGGCGTCGTCGTCACCGAAGTGAGCGAGGATATCGACGAGGACGGCGCTCTGCGTCCCGGCGATTTGATCATCGGATTCGGTTCCGACCGGATTGGCGATCTTTCGGACTTTCGCCTGCTTCTCGATATGCAGCGTCAATCGGATTCGAAAAGCATCGTGCTGTTCCGTCAACGCGGCGAGGAGAGCGATTTCGTGACCATAGAGATCAAGCGGAGCTGATTCTGAGCGCCCGTTCGAACGCCCCTCCTGGCGCTCGCCTGATGGCGCCGTTCGATGCGCTGCGCGCCGCAGGCGGGCGGGCGGCGGAAATTATCGCGCCGCCATATGACGTGGTGAGCCGCGAGGAAGCGCTCGAATACGCCGCCGGCAAGCCGGCGAATTTCCTCCATGTGTCGCGCGCCGAGATCGGTTTCGCGCCCGGCAGCGACCCGCACGGCGCCGAAATATACCGCCGCGCGGCGCGGAATTTGGCCGCCCTGATCGATAGCGGGGCCATGATTCGCTCCCCCCGCCCGGCATATTTTGTCTACCGGATGGAGTTTTCCGGCCACGGCCAGACCGGCCTTGCCGGCGCCGCCTCGCTGGCGGCGTACGAGGCCGGCGCGATCAAGCGCCACGAGTTGACCCGGCCCGACAAGGAAGCGGACCGGGTCAAACATATGCAGGCATTGAACGCCCAGACCGGCCCGGTGCTGCTCGCCCATCGCCCCGAGGCGGCGCTGGCGGCGGTGCTGGAGGAAATTACGCGGCGCGGCGGCGCGCCGGAAATCGATGTCGCGGCGGAGGACGGCGTGCGCCACATATTGTGGCAAGTCGATGACGGCGAAACGCTGGACAGGATTCAGAGCGCGGCGGATGGCTTGACCGCGCTTTACATCGCCGACGGGCACCACCGCACCGCCGCCGCCGCCCGGCTCGCCGCCGCGCGGCGCGGCGATGACAGCGCGGCGCGCGAACGCTTTCTCGCCGTATTGTTTCCCAGCGATCGGCTTTCGATCCTCGCCTATAACCGAATCGTGCGCGACCTCGGAGCATTGAACGAGACGGCTTTTTTAAGCCGCCTGGAAGCGAAATTTTCGCTCCACCCGGCGGCAGCGGCGGTTCGCCCGGAGCGCCCGGGGCAAATCGGCCTGTGCCTGAAATCCGGCTGGCATCGGCTGGATCCGCGCGCCTTGCCGGCCGGGGAAGCCCCGGTCTTCGAGCGCCTCGACGTTTCCCTGCTCACCGACGGCATATTACAGCCGCTGCTGGGTATCGCCGACCCGCGCACCGATGCGCGCCTCGATTTCATCGGCGGCGCCGACGCGCCGGAGCGAATCCAGGCAGCCTTGCGAAGCGGCGAAGCGGCGGCCGGCTTCACGCTCTTCCCGACGGCCATGGATGATTTGATGGCGGTCGCCGATAGCGGACAGGTCATGCCGCCGAAATCGACCTGGTTCGAGCCCAAACTGGCCGACGGCCTGATCGCCCATATGATCGGCTAATTTGACGATGCCGCCGGGAGCGGCCAAACTCAGGAACATAATAGAAACCGGGTCACAACCCGCTCGCACCCAAGGAGGGAGTCACGATGACGGACACTGTCAAATTCACCTTGCCCGAAGATAGCACCCCGAAGGATTGGTACAATCTGACGGCGGACCTGCCGTCGCCGCCGCCGCCGCCGCTTCATCCGGGGACCGGGCAGCCGATCGGACCCGACGATTTGGCGCCGCTCTTCCCGATGGCCCTGATCGGCCAGGAAGTGAGCATGGAGCGCACGATCGAGATCCCTGAGCCGGTGCGTGACATCTACCGCCAATGGCGGCCGACGGCGCTGCACCGCGCCCACCGGCTCGAGGCGGCGCTCGATACGCCGGCACGCATCTATTACAAATATGAGGGCGTCAGCCCGGCCGGCAGCCACAAGCCCAACACCGCCGTGGCGCAGGCTTTCTACAACAAGGAAGCCGGCATCTCGCGCATCAGCACCGAAACCGGCGCCGGCCAATGGGGCTCGGCCCTGGCCTTCGCCGGCGCCCTGTTCGGCGTCGAGGTCGAAGTCTATATGGTGCGCGTCAGCTACGACCAGAAGCCCTACCGGCGCGCCATGATGGAAAGCTTCGGCGCGCGCTGTGTCGCCAGCCCGAGCGAGGAAACCGCCTCCGGGCGCGCCATCCTGGCCGAGCATCCGGATTCGAGCGGCAGCCTCGGCATCGCCATCAGCGAAGCGGTCGAGGTCGCGGCCGGGCGCGACGACACCAACTATGCGCTCGGCTCGGTGCTGAGCCATGTGTTGCTGCACCAGACCGTGGTCGGGCAGGAAGCCATGGCGGCGTTCGAGCTCGCCGATGACTATCCCGACGTCATCGTCGGCTGCACCGGCGGCGGCTCCAATTTCGCCGGCATCGCGTTTCCGTTTCTCGGCGCCAAATTGCGCGACGGCGGCGATCTCCGCCTTATCGCCGTCGAACCGAAAGCCTGCCCGAGCCTGACGCGCGGCTCCTACGCCTATGATTTCGGCGACACCGGCCACCTGACGCCACTGGTCAAGATGCACACCCTGGGCTCGACCTTC
>CAJXFT010000151.1 GCA_913053235.1 uncultured Alphaproteobacteria bacterium | reverse complement strand
TAAGCCACCGGCTTCTTGGAGTGGCGGATGGCGTCGTTGCTTGTTTTGGCGCCGACATGGGAAAGGTCGACGAGAATGCCGAGGCGGTTCATCTCATCGACGACGTCGCGGCCGAAATCCGACAAGCCGCCGTCGGTACTTTCGTAACATCCCGAGCCGACAAAATTCTGCGTGTTGTAGGTGAGCTGCATGATGTGGATGCCGAGCTCCTTGAAGATCGCCAGGTATTCGATGCGGTCCTCGATGCCGCTGGTGTTTTGCCAGCCGAGAATGATGCCGGTCTTTTGTTCCTGCTTGGCGCGGCGAATGTCGTCGCTGGTGCGGACCTGCAGGATAAGATCGTCATGGGCCTCGAACATGCGCTTCCAGGCGGCGATATTGTCCATCGATCCACGGATGCCTTCCCACACCGAGCAGGTGCAGTTTGCCGCCGTCAGCCCGCCCTCGCGCATGTCGGCAAAAACTTCGCGGCTCCATTTGGAGATCACCAACCCGTCGATGATCAGCGCATCTTTGTGTAAATTTTCATTGGTCACGACAATCTCCCGCAATTGCTCTTGATTAAGGCAATATCTCTCCGCCACAGCTGTTATATATTCGTATGGCCTCCGACGAAACCCGCACCGTCATCGCCTCCTGCCCGCATGACTGCGCCGATAGCTGCGCCATGTTGATCGACGTGAAGGACAACCGCATCGTCGATGTGCGCGGCAACCCCGATCATCCGTTCACCCGTGGCGGCCTCTGCGTAAAGGTCAATAATTACGGGCAGCGGGTGCATAGTTCGGAGCGCCTGCTGTATCCGCTGCGCCGGAGCGGCGCCAAGGGAAGCGGCGAGTTCGAGCGCATCTCCTGGGAAGATGCGCTGGGCGAGATCAAGCGGCGCTGGGGCGAAATTATCGATGAATTCGGCGCTACCGCCATCCTGCCCTACAGCTATCTCGGCGCCATGGGCGTGCTCAACGGCCTCTTTGCCGGCGACGCCTTCTTCAATCGGCTGGGCTCGACCATCACCGAGCGCACCTTTTGCGGCTCGGGCGCCGCCACCGGCTTTTACATGACGCTCGGCGAGGTCTCCGGCCTCGACCCCGAAAGCTTCGCCCATTCGAAATATATCGTCATCTGGGCGTGCAACAGCATCAGCACCAATCTACATCACTGGCCGTTCATCGCCGAGGCGCAGCGGGGTGGCGCCAAGGTGGTGGTGATCGACCCGCTGCGCTCGCGCACGGCAAAAAAAGCCGATTGGCACCTCGCCATCCGCCCCGGCACCGACGCCGCTCTGGCGCTCGGCATGATGCATGTGATTACAGGCGAAGGCCTGGCCGACGACGACTATGTCGCTCGTCACACTGTCGGTTTCACGGATCTGAAAGCCCGCGCCGAGGAATATCCGCCCGAAAGGGTCGCCGCGATCACCGGCCTAAACGCCGGAGACATCCGCCGACTGGCGCGCGAATTCGCCGGCTCTCAGCCGGCCGCCATCCGCATGGGCATCGCCATCGAGCGTTCTCCGGGCGGCGGCCAGGCGGCGCGCGCGCTCTCTTGCCTGCCGGCGCTGGTCGGCGCCTGGCGCCATGTCGGCGGCGGCATCCTGTTCACCCCGGAATTCGCCTTTCCGGTCAAATGGGACGATCTCATCCGCCCCGACTGGCTCAACCCCGGCACCCGCATCGTCAATCAATGGCAACTCGGCGCCGCCCTTACCGGCGATCTCGATCCGCCGATCAAATCGCTCTTCGTCTATAACGCCAATCCGGCCGTATCCATAGCGGAGCAGGACAAGGTCATGGCCGGGCTGGCGCGCGACGATCTGTTCACGGTGGTGAGCGAACAGTTCCTGACCGACACGGCGCGCCGTGCCGACCTCGTCCTGCCGGCAACGACCCAGGCCGAGCAGTTCGAGTTGATGTATTCCTGGGGCCAGTTCTATTTCTCGATCAACGAGCCGGCCATCGCGCCGCTCGGCGAGGCGGTATCCAACACCGAGCTGTTCCGCCGTCTCGCCGCAACGTTTGAATTCGACGACCGGCAGTTTCAAAGAAGCGACGAGGAGATGGCGTGCGACGCGGTCGATTGGGCCGACCCCAAGATGGCCGGCATCAGCTTCGAATCGCTGCGCCGGACCGGCTTCGCCCGGCTCAACCTGGCGACGCCGGCGACCTACGCGCCGCACGCCGAGGGCAATTTCGCCACGCCCTCCGGCAAATGCGAGTTTCGCTCCTCGCTGGCGCAACAGGGCAATATGGTATTCGCCAGTTTCCGCCAGGGTTCGGAGGAATTCCAGCCAGGCGAGCCTCTTGACCCGGTTCCCGACTTTATACCGCCCGAGGAATCCGCCGCCACCGCGCCCGAGCTGGCGAAGCGCTACCCGCTCAACATTCTCTCGCCCAAGGCGCACGCCTTCATCAATTCGAGCTTCGCCAACCTGCCCGCGCAATTGCGCCATGCCGGCGAGCAGTTTGTGATGATCCACCCGCAAGACGCCGCCGCGCGCGGCATCGCCGAAGGTTCCGCCGTGAACGTTTACAACCGGCGCGGCGCCTTCGCGGCGGTGGCCAAGGTGAGTGACGACACCATGCCCGGCATCGTCGTGGCGCCGATGGGCTACTGGCTGAAGAGCAGCCGCTCGGGGAATACCGTCAATGCCGTCAATTCGGCGCGCTACGCCGATATGGGCCGGGCGCCGACTTTTTCCGACAATCTCGTCGAAGTAGTATTGGTCGAATAACTTAGGCGATTACACTATCAAAGATTACTGACAGCACACCCCGATCGCCCTTGGCCCGCGCCGCAAGGAAGACGGTGTGCTGCCGTCGATGGGGTCGATCGGCGGTACCCACGACGACACGAAGAGCGCGAACTTCCTCGCCACGCTCCGCCTGATAGCCCCGTCACCAACTTATGGGCATAGTTTCGGAGCATCCTGAGCGGAGTGCTCTCGATGCGCACAACCGTGATGATCGATTTAGGCGGCGGAGATTCGATCACGCTGTTGGGGATCAATGAGAGCGATTTGCATGAGGACGATTTCCTCTTTAGTTAGGCCGCGTCCGGACAACCGCTGCATATGGAAAGTCAGCCGGCGGCTTCGGCTAGGCTGTAGCCGGCGCCGAGCGCTTCCAGATTGAGCTGGCGGAACCTCGCCGGTGCCATCGTCTCGACGGCCTTCTCCAGCGCCGGCCGGCCGCACAACCCGCCCAATGAATCGAGAACGCCGAGCGCGATCACATTGGCGACACGCGGGTTGCCGATGGCGATGGCGCTATCGGTGATGGGCAGCGCCAGCAGGCGAAAATCTCCGGCCGGCGGGTCGGGCACCAGGCGTTCGTCGGTGATGACGATGCCGCCCTGTTTGATCATGCCGTCGGCGGCCCTGACCGCGACCTGATCGAGCAGCAGTATGAAATCAGCGCTCGTCGCCAGCGGGAAATCCGGCTCGTCCGAGCCGACCACCAGATCGGAGCGGCTGAGACCGCCGCGCGAGGTCGGTTCATAGCTTTGCGATTGCGACACGAACAGCCCTTCGCCGATCAGCGCATGGGCAAATATCTTGGCCGACAGTTGCAGCCCCTGGCCGCCGGAACCGGCGAAGCGAATCTCGAAATGGCGCGATTTGTTTGCCGGATCGCTCATTTGCCGCCTTTTCGCGCTTCTATCGATGCGCGGTAGGTGGCGCCGTATTCAGGCCGCGCTTCGTCATGCGCGAGCACCCCGGTGGGCAGCGCATTGGGACGGAACGGGCGGTCGATAATATTGTTTTCGAAGGTCTCGGGGCGCATCGCGCTTTTCTGGCTGAGGATCATTTCCGCCGACGAGCCGAGATCGTTCTTGCGGCCGTATATTTCGGTGCAATCGGAAATCACCTCGATAAAGGAAAATCCTTCATGCGCGATGCCGTCGCGGATGAGGTTTTTCAGGGTCGGCGTTTGCACCGTCACCTCGCGCCCGACGAACGTCGCGCCGGCGCCGGCGGCCAGCTTGCAGGCGTCGAACACCGCTTCATTGTTGCCGAGCGGCGTGGTGGTGGTATAGCGATCCTCGCTGGTGGTCGGCGAGACCTGGCCGCCGGTCATGCCGTAGACCTCGTTGTTGAGCATCAGGCAGGTGATGTCGAGATTGCGCCTGGCCGCGTGAATCAAATGGTTGCCGCCGATCGCCAGGCAATCGCCGTCGCCGGTGATCACCACCACATGCAAATCCGGCCGCGCCAGCTTGAGCCCGGTGGCGAAGGAGATCGGCCGGCCATGCGTGGTGTGGAAGGTGTTGGCGTCGATATAGGCGCCGGTGCGCCCGGCGCAGCCGATGCCGGAGACGATGGCGAGACTGTCTTTGTCGATAGCGAGCTCGTGCACCGCCCAGAGGAGGGCGCGCAGTGCGATGCCGTGGCCGCAGCCCGGGCACAGGAAATGCGGCATCAGCTCGCGGCGCAGATAGTCCAAAACGTCGAACTGCGTTTGTAGTTTGACCTCGCTCATCAGGCCGCCTCCGTGATGGCGCCGAGGATTTCGTCCGGCGCGATATGTTCGCCGTCGAAGCGCAGCAACGGAGACACGCGCTCGCGCCCGGCGATGCGCTCGATCTCGAGCAGCAATTGGCCGGCATTCAATTCCGCCACCACGATGCGCCGCGCCGTGGCGGCCGCCTGCCCAAAAGCGCGTTCGGGAAACGGCCATAATGTAATCGGGCGAAACAGCCCGGCCTTGATGCCGTTTTCACGCGCTTGCTTGACCGCGCGCCGCGCCGCGCGGGCCGCTATGCCGTAGGCCACGACGAGGATTTCGGCATCTTCACAAGAAATGGTTTGTGCGGCCTCGATTAGATCGCGGTGGCGTTCGGTCTTGTCGAGCAGGCGGGCGAGCATGCGCGCCGCGGCGGCCGGGTCCTGCGTCGGAAAGCCGGACTCGTCATGGGTCAGGCCGGTGGTGTGGCTGCGGTAGCCGCCGCCCGGGCGCGGCATCGCCGGGATCAGGTCTTCGCCGGCTTCGTAGGGGCGGTAGCCCTCTTTGGGCGCGTCGGCCCATTTGCGCTCGACGCGCTGCGGCGCATCACCCGCCGGCAATTGGATGGTTTCCACCAAATGGCCGATGATCTCGTCGATCAGCAGGATGACCGGGGAGCGCAGCCGTTCCGACAGGTTGAAGGCGCGCAAGGTTTGCTCATAAATCTCGGCCACCGAGGCCGGCGCCAGGACGATCGCCGTGTGATCGCCATGGGTGCCCCAGCGCGCCTGCATCACGTCGCCCTGCGACGGCCGTGTCGGCATGCCGGTACTCGGGCCGCCGCGCATGACGTTGACCACGACGCAGGGGATTTCCGCCTGGATGGCGTAGCCGATATGCTCCTGCTTGAGTGAAAAGCCCGGCCCCGAGGTCGCCGTCATCGCTTTGAGCCCGCCCAGCGAGGCGCCGAGCACCGCCCCCATGGAGGCGATCTCATCTTCCATCTGGATAAACACGCCGCCGACCTTGGGCAGCTCCAGCGACATCCGCTCGGCCACTTCCGAGGACGGCGTGATCGGGTAGCCGGCATAAAACCGGCAACCGGCGGCGACCGCCGCCAGGGCGCAGGCATGGTTGCCCTGAATATTCTGAACATTCGCCGCAGCTTCGGGCTGGGCCATTTCAGGCGCTCGCTTTGACGCCAGCGGGGTCGCGGTGCACGGTGATGGCGAGGTCCGGGCACAGCCATTCGCAGATGCGGCAGCCGGTACAGAGCTCCGGCTTGACCAGCACCGCCTTCAGCTGGTCGTCGAGCTTGAGGCAGCGCTCGGGGCACATCTTGACGCAAATATCGCAGCTCTTGCACCATTCGACATTGATATCGAGCGCGACGAAATCGCCTTCATGCTCGCCGCTTCCGAGCAGCAGCGCCGGCTTGGGCGGCTGCAACGCCTCACCCGCGTGATCCGGGTTGTCGCGCGCCAGGCGCGCCCATTCGCGGCCCTGGTCGAAGGCCTTGAGGTTGATATCGACGGTCTTCGGCGGGACGAAGCGCGAAATCACGTCGCGCCAGTCATCGGCGGGAAAGTCGAGCGCGGTCGAGAGCACGCCGAGCAGCATCGTGTTGGCGGCGCGTTCGTTGCCGAGGTCGCGCGCCATCTGGGTCGCGTCCATGGCGTAGCCGTCCTGGATCTGGTCGAGAATCTCACGCGGCGTTTCGCGCGAATAGGCGGCATCGGCGTCGCGCCGGCGGCTGCGGCAGGCAAACGGCGGCATGATGTGCTGGGTATCGGAAATGAAGGTTCCCCGGCCCGGCTTGAGATGGTTGATCCAGCGCATCGCCTCGGCCCATTCGAGCGCCAGAAGCACGTCGGCGCCGCCCTTGGGGATGGTCGGCGACCACACCTTTTCGCCGAAGCGGACATGGCTGAAAACGCCGCCGCCGCGCTTGGCCATGCCATGCACTTCGCTTTGCTTCACCTGATGGCCCTGCATCTGGCAGATCGTCGCCAGCACCTTGGAGACCATGATCACGCCCTGGCCGCCGACGCCGACGATGATCACATTGACCGGCTCCGCCTGGGTTGGTTTGGCATCCATGTAGGTCTACAGGCTCTCGCCGGGCTGGATCGAATCGCTCGGGCAGACCTGGGCGCAGAAGCTACAGCCGATACAGGTGTTGGGATCGATCTTGACCTTGTGGCGGCCGTCGAACCATTCATCGCTCCACGAGATCGACGGGCAGCCGACATTCATGCAGGATTGGCAGGCGGTGCAGCTTTCGGCGCGCACCACCATCGCCACCCCCTTGACCTTGACCGGGTCGATCACGCATTCGCGGTTCGAGATGATCACGGCGACGCCCTTGAAGGCGGTGGCTTCGCGCAGCGCCTTGTGCATGGCGGCGAGATCGTAGGAATCCACCGTTCGCACCCATTTGACGCCGACGGCACGGCACACGTCTTCATAGTTGATGCGGTGGGTCGGGCCGCCGCGCAGGGTCTTGCCGGTGCCGGGGTGATTCTGGCCGCCGGTCATGGCGACGATATGGTTGTCGAGCAGCATCACCGTGATGTCGGCATCGTTGTAAACGGCGTCGATCAGCGGCGGCAGCCCGGCATGCAGGAAAGTGGAATCGCCGATGGTGGCGACCACCGGGCGCTCCTCGACGCCGGTCTTGGCCATGCCGATCGCGTTGGCGATGCTCGATCCCATCGCCACGCAGGTGTCGATGGCGCGCAGCGGCTCGATCGCCGCCAGGGTGTAGCAGCCGATATCGCCGGCGACGCGCGCCTCGATCTGGCGCAGCGCCAAATAGCTCGACGTGTGCGGGCAGCCCGGGCACAGCACCGGCGGGCGCGGCGTCGGCTCGATGCGGAAGACATCGGCGCCGATACCGGCATCCGGCAAAATCCCGGCTTTGACGAAGCCGTCGCGCACCAGCTCGGGCGAAAACTCGCCGTGGCGCGGGAAGAATTCCTTGCCCTCGACGGCGATGCCCCAGGATTTGAGCTGATCCTCGATCACCGGCTCGAGTTCCTCGACCACGAACAGGCGTTCGACCGAGGCCGCGAATTCGCGGATTTTGCGCTCGGGCAGGGGATAGGAGCCGGCCAGCTTGAGCACGCTGGCGCTGCCCAGCACCTCTTTGACATAGCCGTGCGAAATGCTGGCGGTGATCACGCCGACCGAGCGTTCCCCCGCGTCGAGTTGGGTGAGCGCCGAGGTTTCGAAATACTCGCTGAGCTTGGCCTCGCGTTCGAGCAGCGCCGGGTGGCGCAGGCGCGCATGGCTCGGGATCATCACGTTCTTTTGCGGGTTGTCGTCGAATTCGCGGCGCGCCACTTCCTGGCGCTCGCCGAGGGTGACGGGGCTCCTGGTATGCGACAGGCGGGTGGTGCTGCGCACGATAACCGGGGTGTCGAAAGCCTCGGATATCTCATAGGCGTGGCGCATGATGGAGAGCGCTTCTTGCGCGTCCGAGGGCTCGAGCACCGGCACCATGGCGAAACGCGCCAGCACGCGGCTGTCCTGTTCGTTTTGCGAACTGTGGATGCCGGGATCGTCGCAGACGACGATCACCAGCCCGCCATTGACGCCGATATAGGTTATCGACATCAGCGCATCGGCGGCGACGTTGAGCCCGACATGCTTCATCACCGAGAGCGCCCGCACGCCTTCGAAGGAGGCGCCGATGGCGACATCGAGGGAGACTTTTTCGTTGGTCGACCACTGGGCGTAAATATCGTCTTCGGGATAGCCCGCCAGGGCTTCGAGGATTTCGGTGCTGGGCGTGCCGGGATAGGCGGCGGCGACGCGCACGCCGGCTTCCCAGGCGCCGCGCGCAATAGCCTCGTTGCCCATCAGCGGACGCACTTCCGCGTTTGGCCGGGCGCCCGGCGCCGCCGTCTTCGAAACCCTATCTGGTTGCGCCATCTCCTGATCTTTCTCTTCAGCCGCTTCGCACCATGCCGTGCTTGCCGATATGTCGGTCCTGACAGCTCAATGGTCAAGGCGAATTATATCGCGCCGAACTCCCGCCTGTCCCAATTGGCGTGGAGTTTATGCGGAAATTTGCCTATTATCGCTGCCAACTAGCGGGTCCGAGGGAGAAAACCGCAATCCATGGGAGATTTAAATGAAAATCGTTTCTATCAAAGGCATTGCCGCAACGATTGGCGTGGCGGCATTGGCCCTGGGCATGACCCTGGGCGCTTCCGTCAAGGCGGTCGACGCCGCTGACACGATCAAGATCGGCTCATTTCTGGCGGTAACCGGCGGCGCCGCGTTTCTCGGCGATCCCGAGAAAAGGACGCTCGAAATGTATGTCGAAAAAATCAATGCCGCAGGCGGCGTCAACGGCAAGCAGGTCGAATTGATCCTCTATGATTCGGCGACCAATCCGAAGAACGCCGTAACCTTCG
>CAJXFT010000150.1 GCA_913053235.1 uncultured Alphaproteobacteria bacterium | reverse complement strand
TGATGGCATCGAACCAATATCCACCCTCGATACCCTCAAGGGTACCGGTGACCGGGCTGTCGATGGCAATTTTGCGCAGACGATTGACCTCGGCGACAACCGATCCGCTAAGCGTCGATTCCAGAAACGCCTTCTGCTCCGCGGTCGCGTAAATGCCGAAGCGGCCAAGAAAGGTGTTCTGCATGGCGATCAGTTGCAGGAAATTACGGTAGATAGCGGGCTTGAATTCTCCGCTGCCGAATCCGCCGGCGCCCATTGCTCGCTCGATACCGGCCCGTTCCTTTCCCTGCAGGAAAGCCGTATACGCGGTGATCGCGTTGGTCACCTTTACGTCGGTGCTCAGCACCGTTATTTCCTCGACGATCTGCAGAAGCTTGGCAATGGTTGGCGTGTAATATCCGGCCATTTGCGGCACCGTGATCTCAAGGCCTGTAATCTGCGCCCGCTTGCTGCTCAGATCCGTCAGGGCGGTCCGGGCGGCTCCGATCTCGCTGACCAGATTTGTGCTGAAGGACGCTGCGTCAAAAGACTTTAGGGTTTCTCCCAGCGCCGTATGCTTTTCGTCCGTCAGCTTTCTCTGAGCGGGCAGTTCCTGAGCGAACTTGCTCCCCTTGCTGGCGATGAAGACGGCCGACGCACCGCGCTCTTTCTGCAACTCATGAACCACGGCGCTGATCACCGGCGCCACTTCGGCCAATTCCAGAACTTTGCCCATTTCCTCGGACGCCTGATATTTTTCGAACACCATCATTCCGGAAAACGCCAGCATGCCGACCACTGGCAGCACCAGCGCCATGATGATGCGTATGCCGATTTTGGTATTTTTCATGAAAGCGAACATTGGCTTAACTCTCCTCGTGTGTTTTCTGGCGATTTCACCGAAAGCGTCTTCAGCGCCACGCATGTAAATTCCATTCACCGAATTGCCGGATAAATGTTGTGGGTGATAGTGCATGGAAAGAATTTAACGTTTGTTAATATTGAAGAGTATCTGATAGGCGTTGACGGAACAGACGGAACAGACGGGCCTGAGCGGGGCTGGCACGGTCCGTCGTCCCGGTAGATGTATATTTGCTTCCCTGATTTCAGCATGCAGACCGCGTCGTCGACCTTCCCCGCGAAGCAATAATCCGCTGCCCGCGTAGTTGTTTAACGGCCGAATTCGTATCATCATCGCCGCCAAATACGGGGTTCGCAGGGGGATCCCGGCCGCACCGCGACACATCGAGGCCCGAACCGATTTCACGATCGTCGAAACGGGCCCCTAAGAGGAAGATATGGCTGTTAACCCGCGCGACCGAATCATTGACACCTACCGTGCGGAACATCGCGATTTGCGAGACAATCTGCTCGCCCTGATCGAGGCGTTCAAGGCGCGCGACAAGCGGAAAATCAGGCCGTTAATCAAGGCCGTGGACGAAGCCGGCGGGCCGCACATGCGCTGCGAGGAAGAGGCGATCTACCCGGCGCTCGACAAATATTATATGGACAACCAGTTAGAACATTTGCTGACCGAACATGATTTGATAATCGCCACGCTGCGCAAGCTTTATCAATTGATCGAGCGCGGCCCGCTTTCGGATGACGATGCCCGTGTTGCCGAACTTCACATTCGCTGCGTCCTGACGCATGTGACGGATTGCGATGGCGCCTTGCTTTTGGTCGAGCTGCTGTCGGACAGGAAGGCGGGCCGCATGACGCTGACCACGGTGCGGACGGTGTAGGGCGGCGGGTGCCCCGGATCCATGCGGAAAGCGTGCAGGTTGACGGTCCATTCGCCGGCGACGATGCCGCGGCTGTAGGTGACTTCGTAATTGGATTCCGTGAGATCGTTGAACTGGCCGAGATCGTCGCGCAGCAGATTGGCCAGCGCCGTGCCCTTGTTGGAATAGCCGTCCGGCATGTCGCCGGGCGCGCGCACCCAAAGATCGACATCGGCGTCGATCTCGGGCGGCCAGTGGATTTCGACGATGACATTGCCGGGCTCTGCTTCTTCATTCTCCCTGGCTGACGTTAGAACGCCCGGCACGGTCCTGCAATCTCGGCCGGGCGTGGCGCGCCAGCGGTTACTGCAAAAAAAATTGGGGCGCCCCGCTGGAGCGCCCCATTTTTACTGTCGGCGGTCCCGGTTAGGCGCGTGCGCGCTGCATATTGCCGTTGGAGCGGGCACCCCTGATCGGCATTCTCCGCAATGTTTTCGCGCTCACCCGGCGCTTGGCCGTCGAGCGGCGAACGGCTTTTCTGGCGGTTTTCCGACTTGCTGCCTTTCTCGCCGTGGTTTTGCGCTTGGCGGTCTTCTTCGCCACGCGCTTTTTGGCCACGGTCTTCTTAGCCACCTTCTTCTTCGTAGCGGTCTTGGCGCTGGCGGCCAGCTTGCGCATATCCGCCTTCATCGCCTTGATTTCAGCTTGCAGCGTTTTCACCGCACGCGCGATCGCGCGCTCGATCTGAATCAGGCTTGGTGCTGTCGCGGTCTTTTTGGCGGTGCGCTTCTTCGCGATCTTTCTCGGCGCGGCCTTCTTGGCGGTCCTCTTCACGGCCTTCTTGGCGGTCTTCTTCACGGCCTTCTTGGCGGTCCTCTTCACACTCTTTTTGGGTGCGGCCTTCTTGGCTGCGGTCTTCTTCACGGCTTTGCGCGTCGTGGTCTTGCGCGCCGTAGCCTTCTTGGCGGTGGTCCGTTTGCGCGCCGTGCTCCGGCTTGTCGCTTTGCGCGCGGTTGCCCGCCGTTTGGCGGCGGTGGATGTGCGGCGCGCAGTTGACGTTTTGCGTTTCGCCGGTTTGCGAGTTGTCTTCGCTTTGGCAGCCATGGGTGTCACCTGTGAGTAGTTTTCAATAATGCGATCGCCTGAATGGGGAATCACCGCATTGCTAGTAAATTCAATTAGTTAATTATTCCTTGCTTGATGAATATCTTTTCGCCGTGCAGTCGGAATTTAGCCGCGCCCGGCGGCATTGTTTTTGTCTTTATTTAGCGGCCATGTCATTCCCCGGCCTTGACAGGGCGTTCTGTTGTGTTAGAACAAAAAGAGAACATAAAATAAGGGAGACTGTCTTTTATGCTTCGCACCACCCCCTCCAGCATCCCCTCCAGCGCCGCTTCCGGGCGTGCCGCGCCGCAGGTTTCCGCCAGGCTGGCTGAACTGCGCCGGCGCATCGACGCCCTCGAGCGCGCGGGCCCAGGGCATATGGCGGGACAGCGCGCCGCTCCGGCGCTGCGCGCGCTGCCGTTCGGCGCGCCGGAGATCGACGATGCCTTGCCGTGGCGCGGCTTGGCGGCGGGTGCGCTGCACGAGGTTTCGGGTCCGGCGCGCGACGCGGCGGCGCTCGGCTTTGTCAGCGCCCTGTTGGCCCGTCTTGCCGCCCGCGCGCCGGGCGCGGTGCTGTGGTGCCGGCGCCGCGGCGCATCCTACGAGAGCGGCGATATTTATGCGCCGGGCCTTGCCGCCTTCGGCCTCGACCCGTCGCGCCTGATCCTGCTCGGCGCCAAGCAGCGCCGGGATGTGCTGTGGGCCATGCGCGAGGGGCTTTCCTGCCCGCGCCTGCTGGCCGTGGTCGGCGAGGTGGAGACGGCGGCGGTCGGGCTGACCGTCAGCCGCCGCCTGCAACTGGCGGCGGAGAAAAGCGGCGCCGGCTGTTTTCTTTTGCGTACTGTCCCGCCGGAAGGCGGGCGACTCAACAATGCTTTGCCGGAAGGCGCGGCATCGGAAATCACGCCGGGCAATGTCGAGGAGCCGAGCGCGGCGCTTTCCCGGTGGCGCCTGCGCGCGGCGCCGAGCGGCCCGGTTCCGGGTCTGGCGGCGGCGGCGGCTGAGCGTTGGTTCGGTCCGGGGCGGCTGCGCTGGCATGCCGAGTTGCGCCGCTGCCGCGCCGCCGCATCCCGGCAATGGCTCGTGGAGTGGCATCATGAGACGGGTAATTTCACTGTGGCTGCCCCGCTTTGCGACCGACCGGTTGAGCAGGCGGCAGCCGGCCTGGCGATCTGAGCCGCTGGTCACGTTCTGTGACGGCGGCTTCGCCACCGCGCGCGGTCCGCTGGGCGCGCGCGACATTGGTGGTGGCCGCCATGATGGCGGTGGTGGCTCGGTCATGCGCGTGGCGGCGGCGAACCGGGCGGCGGAAGCGGCGGCGGGCATCGTGCCGGGCCTTGCCCTGGCCGACGCGCGGGCGCGTCTGCCGGATTTGCGCGCCGTGCCGGCCGCGGGCGGCGCCGATATGGAAGCGCTGGCGGCGCTCGGCGATTGGTGCGGCCGCTGGACGCCATGGGTGGCGCTCGATGCGGCCGGCCCGCATGCCGTGCTCGGCGCCGGCCACGGGTTGTGGCTCGATATCACCGGCTGCGCCCATCTGTTCGGCGGCGAGGCGGCCTTGTTGAACGATATGGCGCGCCGGCTGGCGCGTTTCGGCTTCGCCGCGCGCGCGGCGCTGGCCGATACCCCCGGCGCTGCCTGGGCAGTCTCCCATCATGGTGCGGCAAAACGGGAGCGCGCCAGGCATGGACATGTGGTTGCGCCGGGCAAGACAGGCGCCGCCCTGGCCAAGCTTCCGCTCAAGGGCCTCAGGCTTGCCGCGGCCGAGGCGGACGGCCTGGAGCGCCTCGGCTTTCGCGCCATCGGCGACCTTTACGGCATTCCGCGCGGCGCCCTGGCGCGGCGCTTCGGCGAGGGCGTGATGCGCCGGTTGGACCAGGCGCTGGGGCGCGAGGATGAGCCGCTGTCGCCGCGCCGCCCCGTCGCGCCGCACCGCGTGCGCCAGGATTTCGCCGAGCCGATCGCCAGCCGCGAGGCCATCGCCGTCACGGCGCGCCGCCTGCTCGGCGAATTGGCGGGCGTGCTGGAAGCGGCGGGCCAAGGCGCGCGGCGCCTCGAACTCACCCTCTATCGCGGCGACGGCAAGGTCGAGCGCATCGCGGTCGGCACCAGCGCCCCGGTGCGCGCGCCGTCGCATCTGATGCGTCTCTTAGCCGAGCCACTGGGTGCGCTCGACGCCGGTTTCGGTTTCGACAGCGTTGCCCTGGCGGCGAGCATATGCGAAGCGCTCGCCCCGGCCCAACTCGCGCTCGACCGCCAAACCGCCACCACGCAGAGCAATCTCTTGGCGCAAGATGGCACCGACAACGACAATGACAGCGAAGTGGCCCGCCTGATCGACCGCCTGGGCGGGCGGCTGGGGCTCGCCAATGTGCGCCGCCTGGCGCTTTTCCAGAGCCACATACCCGAGCGCGCGGCGCTGTCCGGCGTCGCGGCGGCGCCGCCGCCGTCCGCGCAAATATCGCATTGGCCCGCCGGCAGGCAGCGCCCGCTCCGCCTTTTGCCGCGGCCCGAGGCGGTCGAGGCGGTGGCCATGCTGCCCGACGCGCCGCCGCTGATGTTCCGCTGGCGGCGCATGCTGCACCGCGTGACCAAGGCCGAGGGGCCGGAGCGCATCGCCGCCGAATGGTGGCACGCGGAGGGCGCCCAGCCGCTTGGCGGCGAGGCCGATTCGATGCGCGATTATTACCGCGTCGAGGATGACCGGGGGCGGCGCTTCTGGCTCTACCGCGACGCCCCCTACCGCCCCGGCATGGCCCCCGGCTGGTGGCTGCACGGCCTGTTCGGGTGAACCGGGAATGGGCGTTGGGGGCATGAGCGCTTACGCCGAATTGCAGGTGGCGAGCAATTACAGTTTTTTGCGCGGCGCCTCGCACCCCCATGAGCTTATCGCCCGGGCGGCGGAACTCGGCCATGCGGCCATCGCGCTGACCGACCGCAACACGCTGGCCGGCGTGGTGCGTGCCCATGTCGCGGCGCGCGACAGCACCATCCGCCTGATACCGGGCGCCCGCCTCGACCTCACGGCGGATCTGGACGCGCCGGACGAGCATTCGGGGGCGAGTTTCCTCTGCCTGCCGACCGACCGCGCCGCCTATGGCCGCCTCTCCGGCCTGCTTACGCTCGGCAAGCGGCGCGCCCCCAAGGGGCAATGCTGGATCACCATGGAGGATGTGTTGGGCCATGCGCGCGGGCAGATTTTGGTCGCCTTGCCGCCTGACGCGCATGAGGAAGCGGCCTTCGCCATGATGCTCGGGGAATTCGCCGCCGCCGCCGGTGTGGCGTCCGCCACCTGTTATCTCGCCGCGCATCATCTCTACCGGGGCGACGATGCGCGCCGTCTGGCGCGCCTCGAGGCCATCGCCCGGCGCGCCGGCACGGCGCTCGTCGCCACCAACGATGTGCACGCGCATGATCCCTCGCGCCGGGCGCTGCAGGATGTGCTGACCTGCATCCGCGAGCATTGCAGCATCGACAATGCGGGCTGGCGCCTCCATGCCAATGCCGAGCGCCATCTCAAAAGCGGCGCCGAGATGGCGCGCCTGTTTGCCCGCCATGGCGACGCCGTTGCGCGCAGCGTGGAGATCGCGCGGGCCTGCCGTTTCAGTCTCGACGAGCTGCGCTACGAATATCCGGCCGAGCCGGTGCCCGGCGGGCGCACGGCACAGGAAGAGTTGGCGCGCCTGTCCTGGCTCGGCGCACAAGCGCGTTGGCCGGGCGGCGTGCCGGCCAAGGTGCGGGCGCAGATCGCGCATGAGCTGGAGTTGATCGGCAGGCTCGGCTACGCGCCTTATTTTCTCACCGTTTACGATATCGTCCTTTTCGCGCGCGGGCGCGGCATTCTCTGCCAGGGACGCGGCTCGGCGGCCAATTCGGCGGTGTGTTATTGCCTCAACATCACGGCGGTCGATCCCAACCGCATGGATTTGCTGTTCGAACGCTTCGTCAGCGCCGCGCGCGACGAGCCGCCCGATATCGATGTCGATTTCGAGCATGAGCGGCGCGAGGAGGTGATTCAATATATCTACGCCAAATATGGCCGCGCCCGCGCCGGCATCGCGGCGACGGTGATCAGCTATCGCAGCCGCAGCGCCGTGCGCGAGGTCGGCAAGGCGCTCGGCCTGTCGGGCGATGTGGTCGGCGCGCTTTCCGGCGCGCTCAGGCAGTGGGGGCGGGACGATAACATGCAAGCCCGGGTGCGCGAGGCCGGCCTCGACCCGGCCGACCGCCGCCTCGCCCTCGCCCTCCATCTGACGCGTGAGCTGATCGGCTTTCCGCGCCATCTGTCGCAGCATGTCGGCGGCTTCGTCATCACCCGCGGGCCGCTCTCGGAAATGGTGCCGGTGATGAACGCGGCCATGGCGGAGCGCACAAACATCGAATGGGACAAAGACGATCTCGACGCGCTCGGCATTCTCAAGGTCGATGTTCTCGGCCTCGGCATGTTGAGCTGTATCCGCAAGGGCCTCGATCTGCTGGCGCGCGAACATGATCTGGCGCTCGGCCTCGCCGACGTGCCGGCCGAGGATGCGGCGGTCTACGACATGCTGTGCCAGGCCGATTCCGTCGGCGTTTTTCAGGTCGAGAGCCGGGCCCAGATGTCGATGCTGCCGCGCCTCAAGCCGCGCGTCTTTTACGATCTCGTCATCGAGGTCGCCATCGTGCGCCCGGGGCCGATCCAGGGTGACATGGTGCATCCCTATTTGCGCCGCAGAAACGGCGAGGAGCAGGTTGTCTTCCCCTCGGCCGAGCTTGAGCAGGTGCTCGGCAAGACGCTCGGGGTGCCGCTGTTTCAGGAGCAGGCGATGAAGATCGCCATCGTCGCCGCCGGCTTCACGCCGGAGGAGGCGGACAAGCTGCGCCGCGCCATGGCCACCTTCCGCCGCACCGGCCTGGTGCATACCTTTCACGACAAGATGATCGGCGGCATGGTGGCGCGCGGCTATGACGAGGATTTCGCCAAGCGCTGCTTCCGCCAGATCGAGGGCTTCGGCGATTACGGCTTTCCGGAATCGCACGCCGCCTCCTTCGCCCTCCTGGTCTATGTCTCGGCCTGGTTGAAGTGCCACTATCCGGCGGCCTTCGCCGCCGCCATCCTCAACAGCCAGCCGATGGGCTTCTACGCGCCGGCGCAATTGGTGCGCGATGCGCGCGCGCATGGCGTCGCGGTGCTGGATGTCGATGTCAATGCAAGCACATGGGATTGCACCCTGGAGCCGGCGCCGGCAAGCCACAAAGGCCGTGCGTTGCGCCTCGGCTTTCGCGAAATCAAGGGCTTTCCCGAGGCGGCGGCGGCCTGCATCGTTGCCGCGCGCGGCGGCGGCTACTCCAGCATCGCCGATTTGCGCCACCGCGCCGGCCTTTCCAAGGCGGTGCTGGAAAGGCTGGCGCGCGCCGATGCCTATCGCTCCATGGGTCTGACGCGGCGCCAGGCGGCGTGGAATATCCGCGCCCTCCATGATGCGCCGCTGCCGCTCTTTGCGGCGTTGGCCGGGGACGGCGAGGGCGTGCATGCGGACACCGGCGAGCCCGCCGTCCAACTGCCCGCCATGCGCATGGGCGAGCAGGTGGTGGAGGATTACGCGACGCTGCGCATGTCGCTGCGTTGCCATCCCCTGCAGCTGCTGCGCCCCGAGCTCGAGGCGCGTGGCGTTGTCGCCGCCGAGCAGCTCGCCAGCCTCAAGCCCGAACGCTCGGTTACGGTCGCCGGGCTGGTGCTGTCGCGTCAGCGCCCGGGCACCGCCAAGGGTGTGATCTTCGCCACCCTGGAAGACGAGACCGGCATCGCCAATCTGATCATCTGGGCGGATGTCTTCGAGCGCTTCCGCCGCGCCGCGATGGCGGCACGGCTGCTTGTTTGCACCGGCCGGCTACAGCGCGAAGGGCTGGTCATTCACATCATCGCCGGGCGGCTGGAGGATTATTCCCGCCATCTCGACGGCTTGGTGGATCTGGGCCGCGACGCCGAGCCGCCGGCGCCGCATACCAGGCTCGCCGTCGCATCCCGCGATTTCCGTTGAATAGGGGCGGGCGGAATAAGCCCTTCTTCCCAGAGGGGAAGAAGCATCTGGGAAGAAGGGGGAGACCAAGCGCGCGCCGCGCGCTCGCAACACC
>CAJXFT010000149.1 GCA_913053235.1 uncultured Alphaproteobacteria bacterium | reverse complement strand
CTCAGTGATTTCAAATGTCCCGTGTGCTTGTGAATATGAGGGAAACAATGCTTGAAACTCGGGCAGTTGGTCCCGATGCTCGCTGAGACCGCTCATTGACCGAGTGCGGCTGACCAATTCGTGAGTGCATCAACCGCGTCCTTTGCCGGACAGGGTTTTTCCAGAAACAAGTAGCAATGAGCACCACCGGACTTACTTCGGCAAACAACAAGAGGCAGGCCAAGTTCGCGGACTTTTGCATCTAAGCCAGTGTGATCGATCTCATTAACGTCAATGTCTATCGCAGCCCATTGAACACTTGCGCCATCGTCAAGAAGGGCTGTTGAACGAGACGGACGTCGATTCAAGGTTGCAGTGACTCCCGGCCGCCCGAATCTGGCCGCAACATTCTTGGCAAACTTTATCGCATGGCGGGGTGGCGGAAACGTCGCCGTGCTCACCCCCTCGCGACGCGGGGGATTCGCAGATGGTATCGTCAATCTTGTATGTTCCCGTTCTCTGGGACAGCGTCAGAATGGGCCGTATCCGGTCGAATGGGAGAGCAACGACGAAGCGGAACGCAACGCGGTATGGCGGAGATTGGTGATGCCGGCGCGGTCTTCCGTTACCGAGGCGCTTGCTCATCTGGAACCGCATCGGCACACGCCTGCCGTAGGAACGGTTAGAGACTGGATCGCGCGTCAGAAACGGGTACGAGGGATTGAAGAAGTCACAGCAGACGTCATTCGACAACAAATCAATCGTACCCTGTCAGCGCATCGACGCTATATCGGGCGTGGGCAATCCGAGTTCAGTGCCATGACGATTCAGCAGGCAAAGAACCGGGAATTTGCCCATGTTGTCGTGATTTGGCCGTACAGAATTCCGAATGATGACGAACAGAAGCGGCGATTGCTTTACAACGCCATCACGCGTGCGCAGCGAAGTTGTCTTATCCTGGTGCAGGCTCAGGAACTGGCGAACGCCCCGCCATTCGTGCCATGAAATACGAAGCCTGGAGCGCGAAAAGCCTGATATGAGCAAGCGACCGAAAAGCTTTGCAGAGATTGTGGAAGCAACGGAGAATTACCGCTGGCCAGAAAAAGGCGACCGGCTGTTCCGAGATTCTGAGGATTGGGACCGGGGCGTCGATTTCACTCGTGACCAAATCTCGCGACACGTGCATATCTGGAGCGGTTACATGAGTGCCGGGGAAGCTCTCATCGACGCGTGCCAGGAAGACCCGCGTGACCGGCATTTTTTGATCTATCCGATCCTGTTCAATTACCGGCACGGCATAGAGCTAGCGATGAAATGGATCATCATGATGTACGGGCGATACGCGAGCGTGTCAGTAGGTGAGATAGAGCACCATAACCTCTGGCAGCTCTGGAAGTTGTGTAAGAAGATCGTAATCGAGATTGGCGGCGAAGATGAGGCGATCCCGGTGGTCGAGCAGATCATCAAAGACTTCCACGACCTAGATAAATCCGCCCTGGCATTCCGATACTCGCAGGACAAAAACGGCGTCCTCATCGCTCTGCCGGATCGAATGATCGACATGGAGAACATTCGCGATGTTATGGAGGCCATCAGTCACTTCTTTGAGGGCGCTGACGGTCAACTCGACCATAATAGCAAGGCGGTGGACTGGTAGCCGCTGCGTAGCAGTTGCACGAACTGGCTTGGTATATCAGCCGATGGGTAACAGGAATTCCTGGGCTATTGGCTCAGAGGGTGCTCGGGATCAATGGGGTCAGAGTAATTGATCAGGCGGAAGGAGCGCGCGTTGCGCGCTTGGTTCTCCCCTTCCACCCAAACCCTCCTTCCCCGCTGGAGAAGAATGGCTTGTGACGTTGTGAGTGTCACAAAAAGCTTTTACAAATTTAACTCGACGATGACGGGGGCGTGGTCGGACGGGCGCTGCCAGCCGCGCACATCCTTGAGCACTTGCGCCGAGGCGAGCGCGCTCGTGAGCGCCGGCGTCACCCAGATATGGTCGAGCCGCCGGCCGCGGTCCGATTTTTCCCAGTCGCGGGCGCGGTAGCTCCACCAGGAATAGAGTTTTTCCTCAGGCAACACGAAATGGCGCAGCGCATCGACCCAGCCATGCGATCCATAAACCCGCGCCAGCGCGTCGGTTTCGACCGGCGTGTGACTGACGATTTTAAGGAGCTGCTTGTGCGACCAGACGTCGTTTTCCAAGGGTGCCACGTTGAGGTCGCCGACCAGCACGAAGCGGCTCGATTTCTTGCGCCGGGCGGCGAACCAGTCCGCCATCTCGTCGAGGAATTGCAGCTTGTGGGCAAATTTTTCGTTCGCCTCCGGGTCCGGGATATCGCCGCCCGCCGGCACGTAAAAATTATGCAGCTCGATCTTCTTGCCGTCCCCGCCCTTGACCGAGACCCAGGCATGGCGCGCATCCTCCTTGCCACACCAATGGCGCGTCCCGCTCTGTGCAAAGGGCAGGCGCGACAGGATGGCGACGCCGTGATAGGCCTTTTGCCCGTGAATCAGCTGGTGGCGGTAGCCGAGCGCGTGGCCGAGACCCTCGGGGAACAATTCGTTCACCACCTTGATTTCCTGCAGGCACAGGATGTCGGGCTGCTGTTCCTCGAGCAGCCGCTCGACATGGGAGACATGGATACGGACGGAATTGATATTCCAAGTGCAGATACGCATAGGTTTTAGGGCCGCGGTCTTATTGCGCCGCCTGGTCCTTCTGCACCCAGCTCGGGAAAACCGGCGGCGCCGGCGGCGCCAGCCCGGTATCCTCTTCACAGCGCGCGATCAACTCGGATATGGCGCCGCCCTTGTCGAACAGGGGAAGCTCGTTGCCGCGTGCCGCGCGCATTTCGTCGCGCAGCTTTTCGCTGGCCGGCGCGTCGACGCTGAACGCGCCGTCCGCCTCGACGATGACAATACCGTAGCGCCTGGCACCGGCAGGTGTGACGAGGCCGCCTTCGACATCGTAAAGCACCTTCTCCGCCGGGCGCTCGAACGGATCGCCCCAGCCGCCGCCGCCCCAGGTGCGGAAATGCAGGATGTCGCCGGGCTGGACCTTGACCCGGTCGCATTTCGCCGGCAGCACTTCGCTGCTGCCGTCGGCGCGCTCCAGGAGCTTCGACGAGCGCGCGCCCGGCGTGCCGCCCTTGACGCCCCAGGGATGGGTCAGCCAGCGGTCGTCATGGATCGACACCTGGCCTTCCCGTAAAAAGCGGTAGCCGGTATGCACGCCGTTGCCGCCGCGATGCAGGCCGGCGCCGCCGGTATCGGCGATCGCCTCGTAGATCTCGATCCTCAAGGGATACATCGCCTCGACGAACTCGTTCGGCACATTGGTGAAATCGGGCCACATGGCGTGGCCGTCGGCGCCGTCGCCGGACGGCTTGCCGGCGATGCCGCCGAAGCCGATCTGATATTGCTGGAACCACTCGCCATGCTCGTTATGGCCGGAGAAGAAGAAATGCGGGCTGGCCGAGAAGCCGGCGGCGCAGAGATAGTCCGGATTGCCCTGGCCAAAGAGGCCATTGAGCACGTCGCACATGCGGGCGAGCGCGTGGGTGCGGCCGGACAGCGCCGCCGGCTTCTGCGGCGCCAGCAGCGAGCCCTTGGGGATACGGAACTCCATCAGATCGTAGAAGCCGTCATTGAACAGGATCTGCGGATCGGCGAGATAGATCATGAAGACGCCGCAATACATCTTCATCATCTCCTCGTTGCAGTAGAAATTGATCGCGGCGGCGGATTGCGGGTCGGTGTCGGCGAAATCCATGATCATGATCTCGCCCTCGCGCCACATCGAGCAGGCGATGCGATACGGTCCCATGCCCATGCCGTCGTCGCACACCCAATCCTCGAAATATTGTTTTTTCTCCGGGATATTGGCGACGATGAGCTCGCGGATCGCGCGCTTGGTGCGGTCGAGGAGCTCATTGAGCGCCGAGTAATAGGCATCGTCGCCGAAGCGGGTGGAAAGCTCCGTCACCCGCTCCGCCGCCAGCTTGCAGCCGGCGATCAACGAGTTGAGATCGCTGCCGTTCCACTGCGCCATACGGCAGTTGTGCAGGATCAGGTTGAGGATATCCTGCTGCAAGACCCCCTTGGTGTAGAGCTTCAGCGGCGGGATGATGATGCCTTCCTCGAAAATCTGCTGCGCGTCGGTCGGCATGCTGCCCGGCACGCGGCCGCCGGAATCGGTCATATGGCCGAACATCGCCGCCCAGCCGATCACCCG
The DNA here is from genome assembly GCA_913053235.1 of uncultured Alphaproteobacteria bacterium. Classification (GTDB taxonomy): domain Bacteria; phylum Pseudomonadota; class Alphaproteobacteria; order UBA828; family UBA828; genus PTKB01. Next base: position 4,711 of record CAJXFT010000149.1, on the reverse strand, counting down.
CCCCTCCTTGTAGATCGGCATCAGGACTAGCCAGTCCGGCGTGTGGCTGACCGCGCCGTCGCAGGAATAGGGATCGTTGGTGAGGAAGATATCGCCCTCCTCGATCTCGCCCTCGTAATGCTGCAGGAAGGTGTGGATGAAGGCGCCGAACTGGCCGACCACCATCTTGCCGTCGCGGTTGGCGACGAGCGGGAACTCGTCATGCTGCTCGCGGATGCCGGGCGACATCGCGGTGCGGAACAGCACCGCGTCCATCTCATGACGCGCGCTGCGGAGCGCGTTCTCGATGATGTCGAGGTCGACCGGATCGACCTCGACGGTCTCGAACGGCGTTTGATTGGTCTCGATGACGGTGGCGGGCATAAAGTTCTCCCTTAACTCGGCTCTGCTCAACTGGGCTCGGTGGGGCGGATCAGAATATTGCCGATCGCGGCGATCTCGCCGTTATGGCCGGGCAGGATCAGGGTGGTCGAATCCAGTTGGGTGACGATGGCGGGGCCGGCGACGATATTGCCGCATTTCAGCCTGTCGCGGCGGTAGACCGAGGCGGCGCGCCATTCGCCGTCGGCGTAGATTTTTTCCTCGGCCAGGATGGCGGCGGATGCATCGGCGCTGCCCTCCATGATGCGCCCGGCGTCGGCCAGGGTCTCGCGCCCCTGCACGATGGCGCGCAGATTGATGATCTCGCGCTCGGTCTCGATGGCGAAGGTGTAGAGCTTTTCGTGCAGGCGGTCGAAGCTCTCGCCGATGACATCGAGGCCGCGTTTCCTGAGCGCCGCGATATCGACCGGCACCGGCAGCGACAGCACCTGGCCGGTATAGCGCACATCGACCTCGTAACTGTCGCTGCGTTCGGCCTCGCCGATTCCCTCGGCTTCCAGGGTGCGCGCCGCCGTCGCGTTGAGCTCGGCGAAAATCCCGCCGACCTCCTCGGCGCTGGTTTCCGAGAAGCGCCGCATCAGGCTGCGCGAGGCCTCGTCGCGCGAGCGCGTGGTGGCGTCGCCGTAGGCGCACAGCACGCCCGGCCCGGGCGGCACGATGACCGGCCAACAATTGAGGATGCGGGCCAGTGCGTTGCCGTGCAGCGGCCCGGCGCCGCCGAAGGCGATAAGCGCGAACTCGCGCGGATCGTTGCCCTGTTGCACCGATACCAGCCTCAGCGCGCCGATCATGTTTTCGTTGACGATATCGTAAATCCCCTGGGCGGCGCGCTCGGTGGAAAAATCGAGCGCCTCGGCGATGTGCTGCACCGCCGCTTCGGCCTTGGCGCCATCGATTTCCATATCGCCGCCGAGCCGCGCCGAGGCCGGCAGATAGCCGAGCACCACATTGGCATCGGTCACGGTCGGCGCCTCGCCGCCCGCGCCGTAGCAGGCCGGGCCGGGATCGGCGCCGGCGCTTTCGGGGCCGACGCGGAGCGCCTTGGTGAGCGCGGGCACGTGCGCAATCGAGCCGCCGCCGGCGCCGACCGAGCGCACGTCGAGCGAGGATGCGCGCACCGTCAGATCGCCGACCGTGGTCTCGCGCCGGGTCTGGGCGACGCCGCCCTGGATCAGGCAGACATCGGTCGAGGTGCCGCCCATGTCGAAGGTCAAGAGATCGTCGAAGCCGGCCTGCCGCGCGATCCACAGCGCCCCGGCGACGCCGCCGGCGGGGCCGCTCATCAGCAGGTTGACCGGCACCGTCTCGGCGCCGGCGGGCGTCGTCAGGCCGCCGTCGGAGCGCAGCAGATGAAGCTTCACGCCGCTCGAGCGGCGCTTGAACTCGTCGCTCAAATTGCGCACATAGCTGGAGACGATGGGGCGCACATAGGAATTGCACACCGTGGTGATGGTGCGCTCATATTCCTGCATCTCCGGAATCACGTCGCATGACAGCGACACCGGCACATCCGGCAATTCCTCCGCGGCGATGCGTCCCGCTTGGCGCTCATGGGCGTCGTTGGTATAGGAGTTGAACAGCGAGATGGTGAGCGCGTCGATGCCGTGGCGCTTGAGATGGCGCAGCGACTGGCGCAGCGCCTCTTCGTCGAGCGGCGCCACGATCTCGCCCTTGGCGCCGATGCGCTCGCGCGCCTCGACCGTCAGCTTCAACGGCGCCAGCGGCGGCGTCTTGTTGAAGATCACCCAGGCGCCGAGGCCGCCCGGCACGTAGGAGCGGGCGATTTGCAGGACATGGCGGTAGCCCTCGGTGGTCACCAGTCCGACGCGCGCGCCCTGGCCGGTGAGAATGGCGTTGGTGGCGATGGTGCTGCCATGCATGACATGGTCGATCTCACCGGGCGCGATGCCGGCCAGCTCGCACACCCTGTCGGTGCCGTTCAACACGCCGATCGAGGGGTCGGCCGGTGTCGAGGGGACCTTGGCTATATGGAACGAGCTATCGGCTTCGTTGATCAGTAGCAGGTCGGTGAAGGTACCCCCGACATCGACGCCCAAACGATAGGACATACAGTTTCTCCGCCCATATTTCATATTGTCGGCCACGCCCGGCGCGCGCCGCGGGGCGCGAGTATTTCACGGAAGGGCGGGCGATGGAAAGGCGGCAAAAAAGAAGAGGCGGGCCGGCTTTACGCCGGTCCGCCAGTTGTGGGGGGACCCTGAGTAGGGTTAGGAGTCCGTATCCGCGCCGCGCCGAACAGTTGGCTAGGCCCGAGGCGTCGCCGGAAACGGACTGGCCGTCATCGATTATGTGGCGTCGGCGGCGGCGCGAAACAAGTCAATAGTTTGTGATGATCGTTGCGAATCGTCAGGTGCGGGTCTCGTGGCGCGCCTGACGCACCAAACGGCCATGCACGACGGCGTTGATATCGCCACGCGAAATGCCGATATCGGCAAGCTGACGATCGCTCATGCCGTTGAGCTCGTAATTGTCGCGGCTGCGGTTGCGCCATTCGCGGATGGCTTTAAAAAATGGAATCGGTAATCATCTCGGGTTCTCCTGGACAAGGGTTCGCATCGTCGGTCGGCGCCGTCTTCCTGGCGGCCTCGCGTTAGTGACTGAATATGGGAGTTCGGGCTGTCCGCGCAACCGCCAGGATGGTACTTCAGCTATGCGTTAAGCGCATAGCAATTTGCCTATTGCCCGGCTAAATATTAATAGCTGGTTAATTTTTTGTATGGCGGCGGGCACGCTCACGGGCGGCGTCGCCGAAAGCGGTGAAGATGGCCATGGAGAAGGCGCTGTCGCGCACTTTCCATTCCGGGTGCCATTGAATGCCGAGGCAGAAGCCGGCCGTTTCGGCGCCGCTCAGCGCCTCGATCTGGCCGTCGGAAGCGGTCGCCTCGAGGCGCAGTCCCGGCGCCGGCTGATCGATGCCCTGGGCGTGCAGCGAATTGACGGCGACCTCGCGCTCCGGCCACAGCGCCGCGAGAACCCCGCCCGGCGCCAGGTCGAGGCTGTGCACCGGGGCATATTGCACATCGCGCGGCTGGCTTTTGTCCTCGCGGTGATCGCGGCGGCCGGGAACCTCGTGCACCGCCTGATGGAGGGTGCCGCCGAGCGCCACGTTGAGCTCCTGAAAGCCGCGGCAAATGCACAGGAGCGGCACCCCCGCCGCCACGGCGTGGCGAATCAGCGGCAGCGTGGTGGCGTCGCGCTGCGCATCATGGTGGGTGCCCTCGGCGCTGGGTGGGCCGCCAAAGAGATGCGGCTCGACATTGGACGGGCTGCCGGTAAACAACAGGCCGTCGACGCGCGCCAGAACCGCCGCCGGCTCGGTTGCCTCGGCCAGCGAGGGAAGCAGAAACGGAAAGCCGCCCGAGCCGTCGCGAACGGCGGTGATGTATTTCTCGCCGACGACATGGAACGGGTGAATGCCGATCTCGCGCACGCAGGCGGAAAGCGCGATCAGAGGCTTACGATTCTGGCTTGCCATCGTTCCGTCGCGCCGCCGTTCAGTGGCGCGGGCGATTTTCGCGCGGATCGTCGAACACGAACAGCCGCGCGTCGAGATCGATATTGGTCTCGGCATTCATCAGCGCCACGGTGGTAACCAGCCCTTGCGCGTCGATCACCTTCCATTGCTTGAACTCCATCGGCGCCTCGCTGAAATAAAGGGTGAGGCTGCCGAGGCCGGGATCCTCGCGCTTGACCAGGGTGATGGCGAGCGCGCCCGAGCGGCGCAGAAACCCGATGACGATCAGATCGTCGTTGAATATGACCTCGTCCGAGCTGAGCGCGCCGAGCGGCGTGTCGAAGATCGGCCAATCGTCGACCTGGCCGAGCTCGGTATCGTGAAAATGCAGGAACAGCCCGTCGCCGACGATCAATATCGGTGTCGGCGGCAGATACTCGACGCGCAGCTGCCCGGGCCGACGCAGATAGAATACGCCCTCGGCGATGGCGCCTTCCGACGAGGTCTGAAAAAAGTAAGCGCGAATCGTTTCGAGCGAATTGAAATAATCCTCGGCCCGCTGCAGCCACGCCGCTTCGTCGGCGCTGAGCACCGCCGGGCTCGGCGCATCATATTCAGCCGACTCCTCGGCGCGCGCCGGCGCGATGGCGAGGGTGGCGAACAGCAAGAGCAGGATGAAAAGGCCCGCCGCCGGGTGAGCTGAAAACTGCCGTACCATGCCACCACTATGTCATACCAAGGAGCAATGGTAATGACATATAGGGATAGCCGGAGTCTTTGCGACCCCCAGCGCATGACCGGAACCCACAAAGACTCTCTCAAACGGCACACTTCCGGAATGCATCTCTTGCATTC
>CAJXFT010000148.1 GCA_913053235.1 uncultured Alphaproteobacteria bacterium | reverse complement strand
GGCGGCGGCGCAGGCGGTGCTGGCGATCGCCTTTTTCGCCGTCGCCTATGATTTTGGCGGCAACCCGCCGCTCTGGGGGACGATGCTCTTTCTCGCCGCGACATTCTTTTGCATGGGCATATTGTTCGGCAATCTCAATGCCCTGGCGATGGAGCCGCTGGGCCATATCGCCGGCGTCGCGGCCAGCGTCATCGGCTCGCTGACCATGTTTATGGCCTTTATTCTGGGCGCCGTGATCGGCCAGAGCTACGACGGCACGCTGCTGCCCCTGGCGGCCGGCCTCGCCGTTCTCAGCCTCGCCTGCGGCGCCGCGCTGAGGTGGGCGCGGCCGAAGCGCAAGGCCTGATTTGGGCAATTGACCTCAGGCGTGCGAGGAATAAAGTGGCGTCCTTAAGCATATTTGAGAGGAGTGACCCAGGCGTGTCGAACCTTAGAGTGGCCGTCGATATCGGCGGAACGTTCACGGATATTTGTGTCATGGACGAGGCCAGCGGAAAGGTCCGCGTGGCCAAAACCTCCTCCACCCCGGACGATCCCCTGGAAGGCGCCATGAACGGCCTCGGCGAGGCCAAGGTCGATCTCAAGGACGTGACGCTGTTTTCGCACGGCACCACGATGGCGACCAATGCGCTGATCACGCGCCGCCTGCCGCCCGCCGCCATGGTGTGCACGCGCGGCTTCCGCGACGTCATCGAAATCCGCCGCGCCAACAAAGAAGAGCTGTGGGATACCTATAACGATGTGGCGCCGCCCTATATCCGGCGCCGCGACCGCCTGGTGGTGAGCGAGCGCATCGACCATGCCGGGCAAGTGGTCGAGCCGCTCGACGAAGGTGAGGCGCGCGAAGTGGCGCGGGTGCTGAAAAAGCGCGGCGTCGAATCGGTCGCCATCTGCCTGATGAACGCCTATATGAACCCCGAGCATGAGCAGCGCCTGCAGGAAATCCTCATCGCCGAGATGCCGGAGGCGGATATCACCACCTCGAGCGAGACCCTGCCCGAGATCTTCGAGCATGAGCGCTTCTCCACCACGGTGGTCAATTCCATCCTCAGCCCGGTGATCGGGCGCTACGTCAAGCGCATGAGCCAGCAACTCAAGGACGGCGGCTATGCCAGCGACCTATTGCTGCTGCATTCGGGCGGCGGCGTGATGACGCCGGCCACGGCGCAGCATTTCGCCGGACGCCTGGCCGGCTCGGGCATCGCGGCGGGCGCCATCGCCAGCCGCCACATCGCCATGCTGTGCGGCTATGAAAACTCCATCGGCCTCGACATGGGCGGCACAAGCTGCGACGTGTCGCTGGTGCATGGCGGGCAATCGCGCATCACCAAGGAGTGGGGCATCGAGTTTGGCCATCCCATCCGCTTCCCCAGCATCGAAGTGCTGACCATCGGCGCCGGCGGCGGCTCGCTGGCCTGGATCGACGATGTCGGCGCATTGCACAACGGCCCGCAATCGGCGGGCGCCGATCCCGGGCCGGCGTGCTACGGGCGCGGCAATGAGGTGCCGACCAACACCGACGCCAATGTCGCCCTCGGCCGTCTCGGCACCTCGCTCGCCGGCGGCAACATCACACTCGACGGCGGCGCCGCCGAAAAGGCGGTAATCAGCGGCGTCGGTGAGCCGCTCGGCATGAGCAAGGACGAGGCCGCCAAATCCATCATCAGCGTCGCCAACGCCAACATGGCCGACGCGGTGCGCCTGATCTCGATCAGCCGCGGTTACGATCCGCGCGATTTCGCGCTCGTCGCTTTCGGCGGCGCCGGCGCCCTGCACGGCGTCGCCCTGGCCAAGGAACTGGCGATCCCGACGGTGATCGTGCCGCCCAATCCGGGCGTCACCTCGGCGCTCGGCTGCCTGCTCGTCGATATCCGCCACGATCTGGCGCAGAGCTATCTGATGCCGGTCAGCCAGGCCGACGCCGGCGACATCGAAGCCAAATTCGCCGACATGGAAATCGAGGCGCGGGCCCGCCTCGATACCGAAGGCGTCGCCGCCGAGGACATGGTTCTGCAGCGCGCCATCGACATGATGTATGAGGGCCAGTGGCGCTCGCTCACGGTTCCGGTGGGCGCACCGTTTACCTCGGTGGCGGATGCGGTCGAGGCTTTCCACCGCGACCACGAGCGCGAATACGCCTTCCGCCGCGACGATGCGGCGATCGATCTGTTCCGCCTCAATTTGACCGCCATCGGCATCACCCAAAAGGCCGAACTGCAGCGCCATGAGAAAACCGGCGGCGCGCCCGCGGCGAGCACGACCCGCGCGGTCGCCTTCGACGGCTTCGACGCGCCTGTCGAGACGCCGATCTACCAACATGAGGAGCTTTCCGCCGGATCGACGTTCAGCGGCCCGGCGATCATCGAGCAGCTCGATTCGACCACCGTCGTCCCGCCCGATGTGCGGGCCGAAGTGGACGAGTGGCTCAATATCCGAATTTACGTCGCGGAGGATTCCAAATGAGCTATACCCGCACCGGCCTCAGCCTCGATCCGGTCACCTTCGAGGTGCTCAAAAACTCCTTCATCACCACCGTCGACCAGATGGCCGAGCAGGTGCTCAGGACCTGCTATTCCTTCGTCATCTACAACCGCGACTTCTCCTCGGCGCTGAACGACGCCAACGGCGATTCGATCGCCCAGGGCAATCAGGACATCGCCGTCCATGTCGGCACCCTGCATTACACCTGCAAGGACGTGATCCGGGCATTCAAGGGCGAGATGGCGCCGGGCGACGTCTATATCATCAACGATCCCTACGCCGGCGGCACCCATTTCAACGATGTCCGCCTGATCCGGCCGATCTTCGTCGGCGACGAGATCATCGGCTTCAGCCAGTCCAATGGCCATTGGTCGGATGTCGGCGGCAGCGTGCCGGGCTCCTTCGATGTGCTGGCCAAGGAGATGTTCCGCGAGGGCATCCGCATTACCCCGGTGCGCATTCTCGACCAGGGCGTGCTGCGCGAGGACGTGGCCAACATGATCGCCGCCAATACGCGCGATCCCAAATCCGTCATCGGCGACATGCGCGCCCAGACCGAGGCGACGCGCGTGGCGGAGCGCGAAATCCTCCGCCTGGTCGATAAATACGGCAAGGACACGGTGGTCACGGGCTTCGCGGAAGTGCAGGACTATGTCGAGCAGGCGACGCGCCAGCGCATCGCCGAACTGCCCGACGGCAGCTGGGAAACCGAGGATTATATCGACCGCGACCCGGCGCTCGGCGAGGGCCTCATTCCGATCCGCGTCAAGCTCACCATCAAGGGCGACGAGGTGATATACGACTTCACCGGCAGCCACGACACCATCAGCACGCTTTATAATTCGGCCTTCGGCGGCACCTTCTCGGCCGTGGTCGCGGGCATGAAGACCTATTTCCCCGACCTGCCGCTCAATTCCGGTTTCTACCGCCCGATCAAGGTGATCGCGCCGGAGAATTCCATCGTCGACGCACGCTGGCCGGTGGCGGTGACCGGCTTCCTGATGCCGTTCGAGAAGATCATGAATTCGATCTATGAGATCTGGTCGGAGATCATGCCCGAGCGCGCCATCGCCTGCGCCTTTAACCTCGAATATCTGCTCACCGGCGGGCGCGATACGCGCCATGAGGGCAAGCCGATGTTCATGTTTTATGACTGGCTGCCGGGCGGCTGGGGCGGGCGCGCGACCAAGGATGGCTGCAACGTCACCACCGCCTGCTTCGGTACCGGCCTGCAAACCCAGCCGATCGAGGGCCAGGAGCGGCTGTCGCCGATTCTCGCCAATGAGTTCGAAATCCTGCGCGATTCGCCGGGGCCGGGAAAATTCCGCGGCGGCGCCGGCGTGGTCAAGACCAGCACGCTGCGCGAAGCGGAAAGCACGGTGCTGTCCTATATTTGCGACCGCGAGCGCGCCATCATCTGGGGCATCAAGGGCGGCCTGCCTTCGCTGCCGCACGGCCTCTGGGTGAAACGCGCCAAGACCGGCGAGAAGGAATGGCTGGGGACGATTTTCTCCGATGTCGACATCGAATCCGGCGATATATTCAGCCGCCCGACCGGCGGCGGCGGCGGCCTCGGCGATCCGTTGGAGCGCGATCCTGAGGCGGTGATGCGCGACGTCGAAGACGATTACGTCTCGCTCGAGCGCGCCAAGATCGATTATGGCGTGGTGCTCAAGGTGATCGATATCGACCTCGCCCAATATGAGGTCGACGGCGAGGCCACCAAGGCGGCGCGGCGCGACATCGCCAAGGCGCGGCGCGGCTGGCTCGCCGAAGACCCGGTCGAGATCGCGGCGCGCTACCGCAAGGGCGAGATCGACAATATGGACATGGTGCGGCGCTACGCGGTGATCGTCGATTGGGGCACCGGCGAGCTGATGCCGAAATCGACCGAGCAGTTCCGCGAATCGGTCAAAATGCGCAGCGCCGACCACTGGAACGACAACATCGCCGAGCTCGGCAAGGCGGCGGAGTAGTAACGCCGGGGCTTATGGCGCCGGCACCAGCTTCAGGACCTCGCCATCGCTGTTGGTGATGTAAAGCTCGCCGGCTGAATCCTCGCCGAACGAGGTGACGTTGCCGATATCGCCGACCGCCCATTCGTGGATTTCGACGACCCGGCCTTGCCTGTAGCTGAGGCTGCGCAGGAAGCCGGTGCAGTAATCCGAGAATAGATAATGGCCGGCCAGCGCCGCAATAGCGGTGCCGCGATAGACCGGGCCGCCGGTGATCGAGCAGCCCTCGTCATGGTCGTATTCATAGGCCGGCAGCGTAAGCGTGGCGGGGTCGCAATCATCCTCGGCGAAGCAGTGATTGCCTTCCATCAGATTCCAGCCGTGATTGAGGCCGCCGGCGGATGCCCGCACGATGGTTATTTCTTCCCACTCATCCTGACCGACATCGGCGACATAAAGCAGGCCGGCCGCGCCGTCAAAGGCGATGCGCCACGGGTTGCGCAGGCCCCAGGCCCATATTTCGGGGCGCGCGCCGGCATCACCGGTGAAGGGATTGTCGGGCGGAATGGCGTAGGGCAGGCCGTGGTCGACGTCGATGCGCAGCAGCGCGCCCAACAGGCTGGCGCGGTTTTGCCCGTTGCCCTTGGGGTCGCCGCCCGAGCCGCCATCGCCCATGGCGATATAGAGCATGCCGTCGGGGCCGAACAGGATATGGCCGCCATTGTGATTGGAATAGGGCTGCTCGACGCGCAGGATCAATTGCGCCGAGGCGGGATCGGCGCGGCCCGTGTCTTGGGAGACGCGGTAGCGCTCGACGCGCGTGGCGCCATTCACCTTTTCGGAATAGTTGACGAAAAAATAGCCGTTCCGAGCGTAGTTCGGATGGAAGGCAAGGCTCAGGAGGCCGCGCTCGCCGCCAAAACGAAGACGCGCCGAGACGTCGAGAAACGGCCTTTCGCGCACGCGGCCATCCTCGATGATAAGCACGCGCCCGTTCTGTTCGACGACGAAGAGGCGCGCGTCATTTGGCGGCGCGGTGACGTAAAGCGGCGCCGTCAAGCCGCGCGCCACCACCTCGACAGCAAGACCGGTGCGGCCTTCGGCGAAGGAAGTACCGGGTGCAAGCAGCGCCGACAGGGCGAGAAACGCGAGAACCAAAAATCTCATTTCTTTTCCGTATAGGCCGCCGCCGCGCCGCCGGCGAGGCGTCCGAACACGGCGCCGGAGGTCAGCCCGATGCCGCCCGGATAGTTGAAATAGAACAGGCCGCCGACCAGCTCGCCGGCGGCGTAGAGGCCGGGGATGGGCTGCGCCGCCACATCGAGCACGCGCCCCGTGCCATCGATGTGCAGGCCACCGAAGGTAAAAGTAATGCCGCAGGTGACGCCATACGCCTCGAAGGGCGGGGTATCGAGGGGATTGGCCCAGTTGGATTTGGCGATCTCGAGGCCCGCCGTGCCACGGCCATCCTTGACGTTGGGATCAAACGGGATGTCGCCCTGCACGGCGGCGTTGAACGCGGCCACCGTCCGTTCCAGCCCGCCACCGTCGACGCCCTCCAGCTTGGCGGCCAGTTCCGCGATACTCGCGGCCGTGACACGGCTGACCTCGCGGATGCGGTATTCGTCGCGCAGCAGGTGGGTCACCTTGGCGTCGAATATCTGCCAGGCGAACTGGCCCGGCTGGGCGAGAATCTCGCGGCCATATTTGGCGTAGGTGTAGTTGCGGAAATCGGCGCCTTCATCGAGGAAGCGCTCACCCGCCGCATTGACCATGATGCCGAAGGGGTAGCTGTGCTTCTGGAAGCCATCGCCGACGGCGAGGTCGCCGTATGGCGGCGCGTTCATGTCCCAGCCGACGGCGTGGCAGCCCGACCAGTTGCCGAACGGCTCGGCGCCGGCTTCGAGCGCCATCTTGATGCCGTCGCCCATATTGTGGCGCGTGCCGCGCACCTTGGCGAGATCCCAGCCGGGGCCGAGATAGCGTGTGCGCATCTCGGCATTCGATTCGAAGCCGCCGCTCGCCAGCACCACCGCGCCGGCCTCGACATCGAGCACCTCACCGCCGCGCAAAGTAGCGCGCACACCGGCCACGCGCCCGCTATCGAGGACGAGCTCACGCGCCCGCGCTTCGTAAACCAGGCGAACGCCTGCCTTTGCGGCGCCGTCGAACAGCGCTTGCACCAGGCCGGGGCCGCCGCCCCAGGCCTCGACCGCGAGGCCGCCCCAGAATTTGAAGCGCTCGCCGTGCTTGAAGGCCTGGCGGCCATAGCTCGGCTGGAAGCGCACGCCCTGGCCGCGCATCCATTGCAGGGTCTCGAAGCCGCGGCCGATCAGAATTTCGGTCAGATCGGGATCGGCGCGGTATTGCGTGACGCGGGCCATATCGTCGAAATAGTCGTCGAACGAATAGCTGCCGAAATCGGTGGTGGCGATATTCTCGTCGCTGAGATCGGGAATAAGCTTCTTCAGATCCGCCGCGCCGTCATAGGTGACGCGCATGGCGCCCGCCGTGTAGGCCGAGTTGCCGCCGCGCTCGGCCTCGGGTGCGACCTCCAGCACCACCACATCGGCGCCGTTTTCGGCCGCCGCGAGTGCGGCGCAGAGGGCGGCGTTGCCCGCTCCGACGATCGCGACGTCGGCCGAGAGCTTTGCGGCTGAGAGCTTTGCCGCCATTGCCTCTAACGGTTGGCCAACCCGACCAGGCAGGCGGCGAGGACGCGCGCGCCGGCGGCGAGATCGGGCGCGCTCGCGCTTTCGGCCTCGTTATGGCTGAGGCCCTTTTCGCACGGCACGAAGATCATGCCGGCGGGGCACAGCCCGGCGATATGCATGGCGTCATGCCCGGCGCCCGAGACCATCTCCATATGCGGAAGGTCGAGCGCCCGCGCCGCGCCGCGCACCAAATCGATGACACCCGCGTCAAAAACCACCGGCTCGGAATAGATGATGCGCTCGACCGTAACCTCTGAGCCGCGCGCATTGGCCTCGCAGACGCCTTTAATGCGCCCACCCAGATCGACAAAGGTGGCGAGATCGGGGTGGCGGAAATCGACCGTGAAGAGCACATGGCCCGGCACCGTGCTGGGGGCGCCGGGATCGCACTCGAATCGCCCGACCGTAAAGCGCACGGTATCGCTTTCATCGGCCATCAATTGCTCCAGCGCCGCGACCATGGTGACGGCGGATTTGAGCGCATCCTTGCGGCCCTTGAGCGGCGCCGTGCCGGCATGAGCTTCCGCGCCGAACACCTCGACACGGTACCAGCAGAGGCCCTGCACGCCCGATACCACGCCGATGGTGAGATTGTCATTCTCCAGACGCGGCCCTTGTTCGATATGGGCTTCGACATAGCCGGCCATGGCATGGGGCATGTCGCGCCGCGCCATGGCGGGCGTTGAATCGAGCGTCTCGCGCAAGGCATCTCTCAGCACCACGCCATTGGTATCGACGGCCATGAGCGCATCCTCGAGCGCAAAATCGCCGGCGAACACGGCCGAGCCCATGGCGCCGGGCTGAAAGCGCCCGCCTTCCTCGTTGCTCCACGCCACCACCTCGATCGGCCGGCGCGTCTCAACGCCGGCGCGCTCGATCGCTTCCAACGCCTCGAAGCCGCCGACCACGCCGTAGGCACCATCGAACTTGCCGCCTTTGGGCTGGCTGTCGAGATGGCTGCCGGTCACCGCCGGCGCTTCGTCGGTGGTGCCGGCGCGGCGCACATAGAGATTGCCGATCTCGTCGCTGGCGGTGGAAAAGCCGAACTCGGCGGCCCATTCGATGAGCAATTTCCGGGCCTGGATATCCTCCGGCGAAAAGGCGGCGCGGTTGACGCCGCCCGCCGGCGTGGCGCCGAAGCGCGCCATATCCATCATGCGGCGCCACAGACGCGCTTCGTCTACCGCCCGGGCGGCGGCGCGGGATTGTTCGTTCATTGCGCTCATGAAACGCTCAGCTCGGCGAGGCGCCGTCGATACGGCCGATCAGCGGGCTCTGATGCCAGCAGATCACTTTCCATGCGCCGGCATGGTGATGCCAGTTGGTGGTGAAGCCCATGAAGCGCTGGCGGAAGCCGGCATCGACCGGCTTGCCGCGAAAGGTCGAGAAGCCGCTGACCTGGCCGGTAACCTTGTGCCACACCTTCACCTCGACCTCGCGCGGGATCCATTTGAAATGCTCCCACAGGGACGCCCGGCCGGCGCCGCCGGCATGGAAGCCGATATGATCGACGAATTCCGCCTTGTTCATGCGCCACGGATAATCCTCGTCGAGAATCTCCGAGCGGGCGTCGAAGAAATCGTAGAATTTCTTGAGATCGCCTGAATTGAGGGCATTGGTCCAATCGTTGAATGCGCCGCTCAGGCCGACTTTGTTCGCGCCATACGCCATGTCTCGTTCTCCCCGTTTGGTGTGCCTGATGTTGAGAGTAGCGGCGCGCGGGCGCCAGGTCTATCAAACCGGAATAAGCCCCTCTTCCCGGAGGGGAAGAGGGGTTGGGGAGAAGGGGG
>CAJXFT010000147.1 GCA_913053235.1 uncultured Alphaproteobacteria bacterium | reverse complement strand
AAAGGGGAATCCCCTTCGACCTAATTTGATTCATTCAATCTCGAAAAGGGTCTAGGCGAAATATTCCGGCAGCGCCCGGGCGAGATTGGCGCGGATGCGCTCACGGACGGGCGCGCCGCCCGCGCAATATTCGAAGGCCTGCCCGGTGACCGCCTCGTAGAGCGCGATATATTTGCGCGAGAATTCACGCAGCGTCTGTTCGGGGATATCCGGCACCGGCTCGGTGTAGGGATCGCAGCGCTCGCGCACCCAGAGGCGCAGGAATTCCTTGTCGAGCGCTTCGGGCTCCTCGCCGGCGGCGAGGCGTTCCGCATAACTCGCCTGCTTCCAATAGCGGCTCGAATCGGGCGTGTGCAGTTCGTCGGCGATGGTAATGCGCCCCGCCGCGTCGGTGCCGAATTCATATTTGGTGTCGACCAGGATGAGGCCGTGGCGCGCCGCGATCTCGCGGCCGCGCGCGAACAGCTTGAAGCTGATCTCGGCGACGGCGTCCCATTGCTCCTGGCTGAGCAATTTTTCGGCGACGATTTCCGCCGCCGTGATCGGCGCGTCGCGCGCGCCCTTGGTGGTCGGCGTGAGAATGGTTTCCGGCAATTTCTGGTTTTTCACCAGCCCGTCGGCGAAGCGGTGGCCGTAGAGCAGCCGTTCGCCGCGTTGATACATGGTCCAGATCGAGGTCTCGGTCGAGCCGGTCATGTAATCGCGCACGATCATCTCGATCGGCATCATCTCCAAATGCCTGGCGATGACGGTGTTGGGATCGGGATAGGAGAGCACATGGTTGGGGCAGATGTCGGAAGTGGCCTCGAACCAAAACCGCGCCGTCTGGTTGAGCACCTGGCCCTTGTGCGGCACCGCCGCCAGCACCTTGTCGAAGGCCGACTGGCGGTCGGTGGCGATCATCACCTGGCGGCCGTCGGGGAGGCGATAGGTATCGCGGACCTTGCCGCGGTAAAAGCCGGGCAGCTCGGGAAAATGCGCGTCCGTCAGGCATTGGCCGGAAAGCGGCGCCAGGTTGCTGTCGTTCATCACCGTCGCTCCGTGCCGCTTTATTCCGCGCCTTCGATCTCGACGAAGGTATCGTTATAGGCGGGCTGGCCCGTCACCGACCAGGCGGCGGGCGTCAGCATATTGCCCACGGCGGCGGTTTCCTTAGGAATAGACCACCATTTGCCGTTCAGCGACACCGTGCCGGCGCGGATATGTTGCGTCACCTTGAGCCCGGCCTGAAGTGCGCCTTGCGAATTTCGGATGGTGATGCGCTGGCCGTCCGCAAGGCCGCGGCGTTCGGCGTCTTCGCCGTTCATCTCCAGCGCCGGCGCGCCCTCACCGCGGCGTTGGCGGGCCATATTGGCGAAGCTCGAATTGAGGAAGTAATGCCCTTTCGGCGTCAGCATTTGCAGCGTCCCGTCGGGCGCCGGCACCGCCTCGGCGGCGGGATAACCGGCCAGCGCGAGGCGCTTGTCCGGCGCCGGAATCGGGCGCCGCGCCGGCGAGTGCTTGCGCCACCCCTCGGCCTCCAGTTCGGCCATCGGCAGTTCGGGTGGCAGCGCCGAAGCGGCGATTTCCTCATCGCTCTCATGCAGCGCCGGATGGTTCAGCCCCATGCGGCGCGCGATCAGGCGCATCACCTCGCCGTGCGATTTGGCCTCGCCGAGCGGCTCGATGGCCGGCTTGTTGAGCGCCACATAATGATGCCCCCAGGCGCCATGCAGGTCGTAATGCTCCAATTGCGTGGTTGACGGCAGGACGATATCGGCGCGCCGCGCGGTATCGGTCATGAAATGCTCGACGACCACGGTGAACAGGTCTTCGCGCTCCAGGCCGCGGCGAATTTGCGCCGAATTGGGCAGTACCACGGCCGGATTGGTGTTCCACACCAGGAGTGCTTTCACCGCCGGCCCCTCGGTTTGGCCATTCAGAATTGGGCCGAGCCGGGTCATATCGAGGCTGCGCACCGATTCATGCTTGAGATCGGCGCGCGCGGCCACGGCGAGGTCGATGTCCGGCATGTTGATAAGCGACAGCTCGCCGCCCGGCAGGCGGCCATGGCCGGCAAGAATGCACAGCGCCGACAGCCCCCAGACAAACGCCGCGCCCTGGCCATTCTGTTGCGCGCCGACGCCGCAGCGGATCATCGCCGGCCGCGCGGCGGCGAATTGGCGCGCCAGGGAAATCACAATATCGGCGTCGATGCCCGTGGTCTCGGCGGTGCGCTCCGGCGTCCACGGCTCGACCTGTTCGATGTAGGCGTCGAGATCATGCGCCATCCTTGCCGCATATTCGAGATCGGCCAGGCCCTCCTCCAGCATGACGCGCGCCATGCCGGCGGCGAGAGCGGCGTCCGTGCCCGGACGAAGCGCGATATGTTCGTCGCATTTCGCCGCCGTGCGGGTGCGCCTGGGGTCGATGCAGACGATGCGGGCGCCGTTCCGCCGGCGCGCCTGGTTGAGGAAATGCCAATGGTGGTGGCCGGTCGACAGCACGTTCACGCCCCACAGGAGAACCAGTTTGGCGTCGCCATATTCCTCCGGATCGAAGCCGATCGAATGGCCGGCACCCATCAAGGCGAGGCCGGGGGCGCTGCAAATATTGCCATGCATGTCGGAGGCGCCGAGCGCATGCACGAGCCGCATCAGGGCAAATTTCTGCACCGCGCCCATCGAGCCGAAATAGGATACCGGCATGATCGCTTCGGCGCCGTGCTTGGTGGTGATCGCTTCGAAGCGCTCGGCGATGGTATCGATGGCCGCGTCCCACGAGATGCGCTCGAACTCGCCCTCGCCCTTGGCGCCGCTACGGCGCAGCGGATGCAGCAGGCGCTCGGGCGAATAGGTGCGGGCCTGATAATCATTGACCTTGGCGCACAGCACGCCGCGCGTGAACGGATGCGCCTTGTCGCCTTCGACGCGCACCACCTTGCCGTCCTCGACATGGGCCAGCCAGGCGCAATTGTCCGGGCAATCCAACGGGCAACAGCCCTGTACCGTGCGTTTCTCCACCATGTTCCGTCTCCTCCCCGAATCAATGCGCATGCTCACCATGGAAGTATAGCCGCCATGTATTCGAGTGCCACGGTTAACATCGCCGATATGCCCAAAAAACGCGGAAAACAGCCTTTCGTTCCTTGACGTGACTAACACTATGTCTTAGTATCGATCCTGTCGATGGCAATCAAATTTACATCCTCTCCCGGGTTCACCCGGACGGTCAGAAAATTAATGACGGAGGATGAGTTCACCGCCTTCAAAGCGTACATCGCAAACCACCCGACGGAGGGCGAGGTTATTCCGGGAACCGGCGGCGTCAGCAAAATCCGTTGGGCGGTCGGCGCAAAAGGCAAGCGCGGCGGTGCCCGGTTTATTTATTTTTACGTCACCCGGGCGGCGATAATTTATCTGCTCGAGGTGTATACGAAATCGACGAAAGAAAATCTGACCAATGCCGAGCGCAACGAATACAAGAAATTGACAGCCGTGATCAAACGATCACATAGGAGAATATGATGAGCGAATTAGGCCAGCGGTTATTGGAAAGCCTCCAGGAAGCCGCCGCCCATGCGCGGGGCGAGCCCAACAACATGACCACCGAAACCTATTACTTTCCCCTCGATGTCGACGTAAAGGCTGTCCGCCACAAGACCGGGGCGACCCAGGTACAGTTTGCCAAACTCTACGGTTTCAAAGTCTCGTCCGTCAGGGCGTGGGAACAGGGCCGGCGCAAACCGAGCCAGTCGGCGCGCATTCTGTTGAAGGTGATCGAAAAGCGGCCCGACATCATCCATCAGGTCTTCACCGGCGAACTGGATGCCGAGACACGGCGGAAATCGAAGACCCGCCGGGCCAAGACCGGGCAGGCCGAAGCTCACGGCCGCGCGGCGCGGAGTACATAGAATATCGTAACGTGGTGGCATGGCGCTTCGGGCTCGGCTAACATCGCCGCCATGGCATATGAATTCCGCCCAACGCGGCGCAGCTTTTTGCGCCATTCCGCCGCCGCCGCATTTGCCGCCGGCGCGGCGGGTGCGTGGCGCGCGCCGCTTCGCGCCGAGGGTTCTCGGTCCTATCTGCTCGGTACCGGCACCACCGGCGGCACCTATTATCCGGTCGGCGTCGCCATCGCGACGTTGGTCAAGGTCAAGCTCGAGCCCAAGGCGAAGATCGCCATGTCGGCGATCACCTCGGCCGGATCGGGCGAGAACCTCAAGCTGTTGCGCGAGGACCAGGTGCAGTTCGCCATATTGCAGGGGCTATGGGGCGCCCATGCGCGGGCCGGCAGCGGGCCGCTGGCGAGCGTCGGGCCGCAGGCACATCTCAGGGGCATCTCGATGCTGTGGCCGAATGTCGAACATTTCATCGTCCGCGCCGAATATGCCGCCAGCGGCACGGTGGCGGATCTGCAACTGCTCGCCGGCAAGGGCTTTTCGATCGGCAAGCGCAACTCCGGCACCGAGGGCTCGAACCGCCATATTCTGGCCGGCCTCGGCATCGATCCGGAGGCCGCGTTCGATCTCGCCTATCTCGGCTACGGCCCGAGCGCCGATGCGCTGATCAACGGCAAGATCGCCGGCATGAGCACGCCGGCGGGGCCGCCGGTATCCGCCGTCACGCGCGCCTTTGCCGCGCTCGGCAAGGATATCGCCATCCTCTCCTTCACGCCCGAGCAGATAACGCGCGCCAATGCCGGCTTCGATTTGTGGACGCCCTACACGCTGCCGGCCGGCACCTATCCGGAACAGGGTCACGATGTCGCCACCATCGCCCAGCCGAATTTTCTCGCTGTCCGCGCCGATGTCGATGACGGCGCGGTTTATGAAATCACCAGGGCGATGCACGAAAATCTGCCGTTCCTGCACAACATCCACAAGGCGACCCGGGCGATCTCGCTGGAGGCCGCGCTCGGCGGTCTGCCGGTGCCGCTGCACAAGGGTGCCCTGCGCTACTATCAAGAGCGCGAATTGCAAATTCCCGGAGCGCTGCTCGGCGGCTGATGGCCGCGCGGGCAAGCGGCGGCGTGACGGGCGCCGAGCCGGGCGGCCAGGCGATGACACGCTTCGTCTATTGGTTCGGCGCCGCCCTGTCGCTGGCGCATGTCTATTTCAATGTCATCGCGACGCTGCCCGAGCTGTGGCTGGCAGCCATCCATTTTGCCGGCTTCGGCCTGATCTGCCTGCTGTTGACGCCGCACGCGGCGCGCCCGGCGAAGCGGCTCGGCCGGCGCCTGGCGCTCGGCCTTGACCTCCTGTTGGCGCTCGCCCTCGGCTTGGCGGCGCTCTATGTGGTCCTCGCCGAAGTGCCGCTGGCGGCGCGCGGCTTCGATTATGGCGTGCTCGACTATGGCGCCGGCCTGGCGCTCATATTGCTCGCCATCGAACTGGCGCGGCGCGCCACCGGGCCGGTGATCCCGATCCTGATCGTCGCCGCCGTCAGCTATGTCGCCTGGTGGGGGCGCTATGTCGGCGGCGTGCTGCATTTCCCCGGCCTGTCGCTCGAGGTGGTGCTATTGCGCGGCAGCTACGGCGATGAGGGCATGTTCGGCCTGGTGGCCAACATCTCGTCGAGCTTCGTCTTTATGTTCGTGCTCTTCGGCGCCTTTCTGATTCGCTCCGGCGCCGGCGCCTTTATCGTCGATCTGGCGCGCGCCGCGGCGGGAAGGGTCGCCGGCGGGCCCGGCCTCGCGGCCGTGATCGCTTCGGCGCTGACCGGCATGGTCTCGGGCTCGGCGGTCGCCAACACGGTATCGACCGGGGTCATCACCATTCCACTGATGAAACGCGCCGGCTTTCCGCCGCGCTTCGCCGCCGGCGTCGAGGCCGCCGCTTCGACCGGCGGCCAGTTGATGCCGCCGGTGATGGGCGCCGGCGCTTTCGTGATGGCGACCTATACGCAAATTTCCTACCTCACCATCATCGCCGTTTCGTTTCTGCCGGCACTTCTCTATTTCATCGGCATCGCGTTTTACGTGCGCATTCAGGCCAGGAAATCCGGCTTGCGCGGCGGCGCCGATGACATGCCGCGGCTCGGCGCGGTGCTGAACAGCGGCGGCCTGCCGTTTTTGATCCCGATCGCGGTGCTGGTCGGGCTTCTGGTGTGGGGCTTCACGCCGAGCTACGCCGCCGGCTTCGCCATCCTGGCGGTGATCGCGGCGTCGTGGCTGACGCCGAAGCGCATGGGGCCGCGCGCCATCCTCGACGCGCTGGCGCTCGGTGCGCGCAACATGGTGACCACGGCGGTGCTGCTGGTGGCGATCGGCCTGGTGGTCAATGCGGTGGCGACCACCGGTCTCGGCAACAGCCTCGCCCTGATGATCGCCGACTGGTCCGGCGACAGCCTGATCGTCGCCCTGGTGCTGGTCGCCGCCGCCTCGCTGGTGCTCGGCATGGGGCTGCCGGTGACCGCCTCCTATGTGGTGTTGGCGACGCTGGCGGCGCCGGCGCTATACGATCTCATCACCCGCGCCGAGCTGATCGAAATGCTCAGCAACGGCGCGGTGCCGGAAACTGCGCGCGCCATCTTGGCGCTCGGGGCGCCCGATGCGGCGCTCGATGCGCCGATGAGCGCCACCGCCGCCGCCGAGCTGATGGCGGGTTTGCCGCCCGAGATCGGCACCATGCTGCGCCAAGCGGCGCTGTCGCCGGCGCTGCTCACCACGGCGCTCCTGTCGGCGCATATGATCGTCTTTTGGCTGAGCCAGGACAGCAACGTCACGCCGCCGGTTTGCCTGACCGCCTTCGCCGCCGCCGGCATCGCCGAGACCCCGCCCATGCGCACCGGCCTGGTGGCGTGGAAGATCGCCAAGAGCCTTTACGCGATCCCGGTGCTGTTCGCCTATACGCCGTTCCTGGCCGGCGATATCGGCCTGGCGCTAGAGGTTTTCACTTTCGCCGCAATCGGCATCTATGCCCTCACCGGCGCCATCGAGGGCCATCTTGAAACCACGCTGGCGGCGCCACTGCGCGCGGCTTTCGCCGCCCTCGGCGTGGCGCTGCTATGGCCCTTGGCGTGGCCCTGGCACGCCGGCGCCGCGGTTGCCGTGTTGGCGATCCTGGTTTTGAATGTAAAACACGCCCGCGCGCATTGACCCGGCCACCCCTGGTGCTAGAATCCGCGCTATCCCGCAGCCGAGGCCGTTCGATGAGTTCCGCCCCCAGACCCGCCATTCTTCCCGACAATCCGCGGTTTTCCTCCGGCCCTTGCGCCAAGCGGCCGGGCTGGTCCGTTCAAGCGCTGGAAGGCGCCCTGGTCGGCCGCTCGCACCGCGCCAAGGAGCCGCTCGCGCGCATCCAGGAAGTCATCTCGCGCTCGCGCGAGGTTTTGGGCCTGCCCGAGGATTTCCGCGTCGCCATCGTGCCGGCTTCCGATACCGGCGCCGTCGAAATGGCGATGTGGTCGCTGTTGGGCGCACGCGCGGTGGAATTCCTGACCTGGGAGAATTTCGGCGAGCAATGGGTGATCGATTGCGAAACCCAGCTCAAGCCGCTCGACAGCCGCATCATCCGCGCGCCTTACGGCGAGCTGCCGGATCTGCGCCAAACCGATCCCGCGCGCGATTGCGTCTTCGTCTGGAACGGCACCACATCGGGTGTGCGCGTACCGGATGGCGATTGGATATCCGACGACCGCCAAGGCCTCACCATTTGCGACGCCACGTCGGGCGTGCTCGCCCACGAGATGCCGTGGCACAAGCTCGATGTGGTGACCTATTCGTGGCAGAAGGCGATGGGCGGCGAAGCCGGGTTCGGCATGTTGCTGCTCGGCCCGCGCGCCGCCGAGCGGCTGCAAAATTTCACGCCGCCCTGGCCGGTGCCCAAGATTTTCCGCCTCGCCAAGGGGCAAAAAATTATCGAAGGCGTGTTTCGCGGCGCAACCATCAACACCATCTCGATGCTCGCCGTCGAGGACGCCTTGGATGCATTGCGCTGGGTCGAGAGCATCGGCGGCGGCGACGCCATGATCGGCCGCGCGGCGGCCAATTTTTCGGTGATCGATGAGTGGGTGGCGCGCACGCCGTGGGTCGAATTCCTCGCCCGCGACCCGGCGACGCGCTCGCGCACTTCGCTCTGTCTCAGCATCACCGAGGATTGGTTCGCCGCGCTCGATGAAAGCGCGCGCTGGGAGATCGTCGGCGCGCTGACCAAAATGCTCGAGCGCGAGGGCGCCGCCTTCGATATCGCCACCCACCGCGCGGCGTCGCCGGGTCTCAGGATTTGGGGCGGCGGCACGGTGGAGAAGAGCGACCTTGAAAAGCTCGTGCCCTGGCTCGACTGGGCGTGGGCGGAAATATGCACGGCATACGCGCCGTAAAGACAGCGACCTAGCGAACAAAGGCCAAGCCATGCCCAAAGTATTGATATCCGACAAGATGAGCCCGCTGGCGGCCGAGATTTTTGCCGCGCGCGGTATCGAGGCCGACGTCAAAACCGGCCTCGCGCCCGAGGAATTGAAGGCCATTATCGGCGAATATGACGGCCTCGCCATACGTTCGGCGACCAAGGCGACGGCCGAGATCATCAAAGCTGCTGACAATCTCAAGGTCATCGGCCGCGCCGGCATCGGCGTCGACAATATCGATCTCGACGCCGCCACCGGGCGCGGCGTGGTGGTGATGAACACGCCGTCCGGCAATTCCATCACCACCGCCGAGCACGCCATCGCCCTGATGACGGCGTTGGCGCGGCAAATTCCGCTCGCCGACCGTTCGACCCGCGCCGGCAAATGGGAGAAGAGCCGCTTCATGGGGATCGAGCTGTGTAAAAAGCGGCTCGGCATCATCGGCTGTGGCAATATCGGTGCCATCGTGGCGACACTGGCGCTCGGCCTGAAGATGGAGGTCATCGCCCATGATCCCTATCTTTCGCCCGAGCGCGCCAACAAACTCGGGATCGAGCGGGTCGATCTCGACGGGCTATTGGCGCGCGCCGATTTCATCACCTTGCACGCGCCGATGACGAAGGAAACCAAAGGCATCATCGACGCCGCCGCGCTCGCCAAAACCAAGCAAGGCGTCTACATCGTCAATTGCGCGCGCGGCGGTC
>CAJXFT010000146.1 GCA_913053235.1 uncultured Alphaproteobacteria bacterium | reverse complement strand
GCTGAGATCGCTCGGCGGCGCCGTGGCGATGGCGACGTCGCGGGCGCGGATGCGCGCCCGGACGCTGGTGCCGGGCGCCAGATCGAGGCCGGAGACGCGCAGCGTGCCGCCCTCGAAGGCGAGCTCGGTGAGGCCGAATTCGTCATGCCCCGCCACCCGGGTCTCGATCAGCGCCCCGGCCTCGTGGCGCCCGGTATGCGGGCTGAGGCCAGGCCGGCTCATGATATCGACCGCCGAGCCGGTGGCGACGACGCCGCCATCGGCCAGCAGGACCATATGATCGGCGAGGCGCGACACTTCCTCGAGCGCATGGCTGACATAGATGATGGGCACGCCCAGCGCATCGCGGAGAAGCTCGATATGGCTCATGATCTCGCTCTTGCGCGCCGCGTCGAGCGCCGCCAGCGGCTCGTCCATCAGCAACAGGCGGGGCTCGGATAAGAGCGCCCGGCCGATGGCGACGCGCTGCTTCTCGCCGCCCGAGAGCGTCGCCGGGCGGCGCCCCAAGAGGCCGCCCAGGCCCAACAGCTCGATGATCCTTGCGGCGTCCTGATAGCGCTCGCCCCTGGGCGCGAAACGGCGGCCATAATAGAGATTCGCCTTGACGCTGAGATGGGGAAACAGACGCCCCTCCTGGAACACATAGCCGATGCGGCGGCGCTCCGGCTTGACATTCATCCGCGCGGCGGAATCGAACATGGTTTGTCCGGCGATGCTGATGCGCCCGCTGTCGGGCCGCAGAAGCCCAGCCATCATGTTGACCAGCGTCGTTTTGCCCGAGCCCGAGCGGCCGAACAGAGCGGTGATGCCGCTATCCTCCGTCTCGAACGCGACATCGAGGGTGAAATCGCCCAACCGCTTGTGAAGATCGACTTGCAGCATCCGACTATCCCTGCAGCCGGGCGCGGACCCGGCGCGCCAGCAGCTCGGAGGCGAACAAAGCGAGCATGGCGATGACGATGGAAAGGATCATCAGGCGAAGCGCGCCGCCTTCGCCGCCCGGCACCTGGGTCATGCTGTAAAGCGCGATCGGCAGGGTGCGCGTTTCGCCGGGGATGTTGGAGACGAAGGTGATGGTGGCGCCGAATTCGCCGAAGCCGCGGGCAAACGCCAGCATCGCGCCGGTCAGGATGCCGGGCGCCATGAGCGGCAGGCTGACGGTGGCAAAAACCCAGAGCGGCGGCGCGCCGAGGGTGCGGGCGGCCGATTCGAGGCGCATATCGATGCTTTCCAACGACAGGCGGATGGCGCGCACCATGAGGGGAAAGGCCATCACCGCCGAGGCCACCGCCGCGCCGCGCCAGGTAAAGGCGACGGTGATGCCGAACCAGTCCCACAGCCAGGCGCCCATGGCGCCGTTGCGCCCGAGCAAAAGCAGCAGCAGATAACCGACGACGACCGGCGGCACGACCAGCGGCAGATGCACCAACCCGTTGACGAATGTGTGGCCGGGAAATCGCTTGCGCGCCAACAGCCAGGCGATGGCGATGGCCACCGGCAGGCTGATCAGCACCGACCAGAAGGCGACCCGGAGGCTGAGCAGAACGGCTTCGCTTTCAAGCGCGGTCAGGGCAAACATCAGGGCAGCTCGAAGCCGTGGCGGCGAAACAGTGCCGCCATTTCGGGCGTCGCCAGAAATTCGAGGAAGCGGTGCGCCGCCTGATTGTCGCGCCCGGCGACCAGCGCGATTGCGTAGCGGATCGGCGCGTGAGCGGCTGGCGCCAACATGGCGGCGACGCGCACGCCGTCGAAGGCCGTCGCGTCGCTGGCATAAACGATGCCGAGCGGCGCCTCGCCGCGCGCCACCAAATGGAGCGCCACGCGCACGTCGGCGGTGCGAATCAAGCGGTCTTCCAATGCCGGCCACAGACCGAGCGCCTCGAGCGCCCGGCGGGCATAGATGCCGGCCGGCACGTGATCCGGATCGCCGATGGCGAGGCGGCGGTCGCCGAGCGCCGCGACGATATCGGCGGAAACGTCGAAGGCGCCGCTTGAAGGGCCGTCCGCGGGTGCGATGACGACCAGGCTGTTGGCCAGCAGATCGCGCCGCGAGGCGATATCGATATGCCCGCGCTGGCCGAGATAATCCATCCAGGCCGGATTGGCCGAGAGATAGATATCGGCCGGCGCGCCGTTCTCGATCTGCTTGGCGAGGAGGGACGAGCCGGCGAACACGCCGCGCACCCGGCCCAGCCCGGCGCGGGCGAAATGCTCGGCCGCTTCGGTGAGCGCCTCGGTGGTGCTGGCGGCGGCGAAGGCGAGCACATCGCCGGCCGCCGCCGGGCGTGCCATAAACAACGTGGCGGCGAGGGCAACGGCGGCGAGGAAGATGGTCGCAAATGAAACCATCCTGCCAATCGGTGCAAAGATCACGATGCGCGACTCTCCTCGGGCGCGGCGCCGGTGCGCCGACACGCCCATCTGTTTTTGGAGTTCCGAAGCTGGAAGGGGTGCCGCCGCACCCCGCCTTCGGCCGAGGAATTCCGCCGTCATGGGCCGGTCCGATCCGCCGTTCGGCCGGCCATACGCGCGAATCGGCGCGTCCACGGAACGGCAAATAATCTAACCGCTTCGCTTGGCCGTTGCAACGCGGCGCACACACTCTTATATGCGGGTCCATGAAACTAAGAAATATCGCCATCATCGCCCATGTCGACCATGGCAAGACCACCCTGGTCGATTCGCTGCTTTTCCAGAGCGGCACGCTGCGCGCCAACCAGCGCGTCGCCGAGCGCGCCCTCGATTCGGGCGATCTCGAGCGCGAGCGCGGCATCACGATTCTGTCGAAATGCACCTCGGTGGCGTGGCGCGACTTGCGCATCAATATCGTCGATACGCCGGGCCACGCCGATTTCGGCGCCGAGGTCGAGCGCATCCTCTCCATGGTCGACGGCGTGCTGGTGCTGGTCGACGCCGCCGAAGGGCCGATGCCGCAGACCAAATTCGTCACCGCCAAGGCACTCGGCCTGGGCCTCAGGCCGATCGTCGTCATCAACAAGGTCGACCGCCCGGACGCCCGGCCGTGGCAAGCGCATGAGGAAGTGTTCGACCTGTTTTCCGCCCTCGACGCCGACGAGGCGCAACTCGATTTTCCGGTGCTGTTCGCCTCGGCGAAACAGGGCTGGGCGGATCTGGAGCCGGACGGGCCGCGCAAGGACCTGACGCCGCTGTTCGAAATCGTCGCCCGGCATGTGCCGCCGCCCGAAGCCGAGCCGGACGCGCCCTTCGCCATGCTGGTGACGACGCTCGAGGCCGACCCGTTCCTGGGCCGCGTCCTCACCGGGCGCATCCATTCGGGCGCGATCCGGGCCAATACGAAAATACGCGCCCTCGACCGCGCCGGCGAGATCATCGAGGAAACCCGCGTCACCAAATTGCTCGCCTTTCGCGGCCTGAAAAGGAGCGCCATCGAGGAGGCCCATGCCGGCGATATCGTGGCGCTGGCCGGCTTCGAGCGCGCCAGCGTCGCCGACACCCTGGCCGACCCTTCCGTGACCCGGGCGATGGCGGCCGAGCCGGTCGATCCGCCGACCCTTGCGGTGAGCTTTTTGGCCAATGATTCGCCGCTCGCCGGCACGGAGGGCAGCCGCCTCACCTCGCGTGAAATCCGCGCCCGGCTCAGGCGCGAGGCCGAGAGCAATATCGCCATCCGGGTGACTGAAAAGGACGGCGAGGATTCTTTCGAAGTGGCCGGCAGGGGCGAGCTGCAATTGGGCGTGCTGATCGAAACCATGCGCCGCGAAGGCTTCGAGCTGTGCATCGGGCGGCCGCGCGTCCTGCAGCGGACCGACCCCGAAAGCGGCCGGATTCTCGAGCCGATCGAGGAAGTGCAGATCGATGTCGACGAGGAATTCACCGGCGCCGTGGTCGAGGGCATTGCCAAGCGGCGCGGCGAGTTGATGGATATGCGCCCCTCCGGCGGCGGGCGCACCCGCCTGCTGTTCCACGCGCCGTCGCGCGGCTTGATCGGCTATAACGGCGAGCTGTTGACGGCGACGCGCGGCAGCGCCGTGATGAACCGCATCTATCATTGCTATCAGCCGCACAAGGGCGACATAGCGGGCCGGCGCACCGGCGTGCTGATCTCCAACGGCGAGGGCAAATCGGTGGCCTTCGCGCTGTGGAATCTGGAAGAGCGCGGCCCCATGTTCATCGGCGCCAGCGAGCCGGTCTATGGCGGCATGGTGATCGGCCAGCACACGCGCGGCTCCGACCTCATCGTCAACCCCCTGAAGACCAAACAATTGACCAATATCCGCGCCGCCGGCAGCGACGAGGCGGTACGCCTGACGACGCCGCGCCGCATGTCGCTGGAGCAGGCCATCGCCTATATCGATAGCGATGAGCTGGTCGAGGTGACGCCGAAATCGGTGCGCATCCGCAAGCGCCTGCTGGATCCGCACGCCCGCAAAAGGGCGGCGCGCGCCGAAGCCGAAGCCGCCGACTAAAGCGAACGCAGGAAGGCGAGCAGATCGGCGCGCAACGCCGGCGCCATGGTGCGGAAGGCTTCCCTGGCCGGTTCGGCCTCGCCGCCATGCCAGAGAATGGCCTCGGCGATGCCGCGCGCGCGGCCGTCATGCAGCAGAAACTCATGCCCGTTCACTGCCTCGAGCGAACCCAGGCCCCACAGCGCCGGGGTGCGCCATTCGCGCCCGTCGGCCGCGAAATCGGGCCGACCGTCGGCAAGTCCCGCGCCCATATCATGCAGCAGCAAATCGCTATAGGGCGCGATATCGCGCCCTGAGAGAGCCGGCCCGGCGCGGCGAGATGGCGCAGATAGGCGGTCAGCGCCGCCAGCCTTTCGGCGCTCAGTTCCGCCGCGCCATTGGCGGCCGCCGCGGCGGCTTCGCGGCAGGCGCGCTGCGGTGGTGGGCAGGTTGGCCCCGGATGCAAGGCGCTGGTCAGCCCCATATCGTCGAACGCGGCGCCGGCGGCCTGTTGCAAAAGGCCGGCCTGGTTGGCCTTCCAGCCGAAGCGGCCGAGACGGTGGGTCCCGCTCAGCGGATCCCAGACATGGTTGGGCCGCCCCGAGATGCCGTCGCCGTCCGCGTCTTCGGCGTCGGCGCGGGCGAGAATATCGCTCTCCGCAATCGCTTCGAGCAGGCCGACGCCCGGCAGGGCCGGCGCGACGCGCGGCGAGTGCATGGCCGCATCGCCCAACTGCAGGAAGGCAAGGCGGAAGAAAACATAGACCGGGCGGCGCAGTTGATAGGCCGTGCCATCGCCGAATTGCCCCGGCTCGGCATCATATTCGACGAAAACCTCGCCCTCGGACGGCACGCCGGCGATGGCGCGGCTCCGCAACTGGTCGCCGTAAGCCGGATGCGGGCGCGGCGCGCCATGCGCGCCCCGGCCGGGAATGCCGAGGCGGATTACGAGCGAACGCAGCGCCTCGCCCTGGCGCGTCGGCGGGCGGCCGCGCCCGGCGCGCACATGGCAGGCGGCGCAGGCCGGGGCGATATAGGTGGGGCCGAGGCCGGCGAATTCCGGATCGCCTTCGCCATGCGCGAACCAACGCTGGCGGAATATAGCGGCGCCCTCGAGAAAATGCGCTTCCTGTTCGGCGCTCAGCCCGGCGAGCGGCTGGCTGAAGCTGGCGCGGGCGGATTCGCTCGCCGCCCCGGGCGCCAGGCACAACAAGGCGATGAGCGCCGAAACCAATGGCCAAACCGCGAGGAGCCGAAGCTGCATATTCCCTTTCACGCCTCCGTCGACACAGCCGCGGCCGGGCGAGGGGGCTATTGCTACATAGCGCAAGACCCCGGCCATGCCAAACAGTCGCGCGCTCGGTGCGCAACGGCTAAACTGCACGGGCCGTTAACTCGAATGCAGGGGAGATGGGGTGCGATGGCGAAGATGAAAGCTGTTGAGATAAGCGCGCCGGGCGCCGATTTCGAATTGGTCGAGCGCGCGGTGCCGGAGCCCGGCGCCGGCGAGGTGCGCATCAAGGTCGAAGCCTGCGGCGTTTGCCACAGCGATGTCTTCGTCAAGGAAGGCGTGTTTCCGGGCATCGAATATCCGCGCGTGCCGGGGCATGAGGTGGCCGGGCGGATCGACAAGCTCGGCGCTGGGGTGACGCAGTGGCAAGCCGGCGCCCAGGTCGGTGTCGGCTGGCATGGCGGCCATTGTTTTCATTGTGCGCCGTGCCGCGCCGGCGATTTCGTCAATTGCGAGAACGGCGTCATCACGGCGATCAGCCGCGATGGCGGCTACGCTGAATACATGCTCGCCGACGAGAGCGCGCTGGCCAATATTCCCGACGATTTGAAAAGCGCCGAGGCCGCGCCGCTGCTCTGCGCCGGCGTCACCACGTTCAATTCGCTGCGCAACTCAGGAGCCCGCGCCGGCGATCTGGTCGCCATTCAGGGCGTCGGCGGGCTCGGCCATCTCGGCATTCAATTCGCCGCGCGCATGGGCTTTCGCACGGTTGCGCTGTCACGCGGGCGCGACAAGGAAAACCTCGCCAAGAGCCTGGGCGCGCATGCCTATATCGATGCCGCTACGCAAGCGGTCGGCGAAGCGCTCAGCGCCATGGGCGGCGCGCGCGTCATTCTGGCGACAGCACCCGACGCCGAATCGATGGCGCCGCTGGTCGACGGGCTGGGCGTCGACGGCCAGGTCATCATCGTCGGCGCCGACGCCGCGACGCTTGCCGTCTCGCCGATCCAGCTTATTCCCGGGCGGCGCTCGATGCGCGGCTGGCCGTCCGGCCACGCCAAGGATTCCGAGGACGCGCTCAATTTCAGCAGCCTCTCCGGCGTGCGCCCGACGATCGAGGAATTCCCGCTCGCGGACGCCGCCAAAGCCTATCAGCGTATGATGGCCAACGAAGCGCGCTTCCGCGCCGTCCTCAAGATATCCTGAGGGGTTGAAACAACTGAAAAGGAGCCCGCCATGTCCGATCTTCCGAGCGTTGTCAGCGACAGCGAACTGAGCAACTCGTTCCTCAGCGAAGCCATTCAGATATGCGTCGTCAGCCGCGACCACAAGCGCACCATGGCGGGCATGGTGCGCCTCGGCATCGGCCCGTGGCGGGTCTATCACTATCCCGGTGCGCCGGAACTCAAGGAAACCGAATATCGCGGCGAGGACGAAAAATATGGAATGACGCTGGCCCTGGCCTGGACCGGCGCCATGATGTGGGAAATCGTCGAGCCCACCGGCGGGCGCACGATCTACAATGATTTTCTCGACGAGCATGGCGAAGGCATCCACCATGTCGCCTTCGCCGGGCGCGAGGAGGGCGGCGAGGAGATGCCGTATGAGAAACAGATCGCCGAATTCACCCAGCGCGGCTTCCCCGTCATCCAGTCCGGCCTGATCAAGGATGTCGACAGATTCCATTATTTCGCTACCGAGGAAGCCACCACCACCACCTTCGAAATCTACAACCTGAAGGGCGGCGACCTGCCCGAGCCCGACGAATGGTACCCCGCCGCGCCGCCGGCATAGCGGTTGCCCCATGAACATCGCCGAGGCGTTTGCCGGGCACGCCAAGAGCCGGCCCGGCGCTGCGGCGGTCGAGGACGGCGAGCGCATCGTCAGTTGGGCCGAGCTTGAGACGCTGGCCAATCGCGGCGCCGCCTGTCTCACAGCCGAGGGCATCGCGCAAGGCGATATCGTCGCCCTGGCGCTGCCGGAATCCATCGAATATATCGCGCTGTTATGGTCGCTGGCGTGGATCGGGGCGGTCATCTTTCCGATCAATGCCGAGCTGTTGCGGAGCGAAGATGAAGTCGGGCTCGGCGCCCGTCAGCTTAAGGCCGTCATCATGGAAGAAAGCGCGCCGGCGCTGCCTTCGGGCACCGCGACACTGCCGCTGGAGCGGATATTCGCGGAAACCCCGCAAGCCGAAAATCCCGCCGCCGCTTGCGGCGGCCGGCAGCCGCTCAGTTGCACGCAATCCTCGGGCACCACCGGCAAACCCAAGACCTTTTTGCTGAATCACGATCAGGTCATCGCTTCATTTCAGAGCGACCAGGAAACCCTGCGCTGGACGGCGGAGGATCGTTATGCCGCGCTCGTCGGGCCGAGCTTCCCGTCCGGCGGCAGGCTTTGCCTTGCCGCTTTGTTCGCCGGCGCGGCGGTGATCATCGAAAAGTCGAAATCGGCCGCGGAATTGGTTCTGCTTTTGCAGGAAAAGCGCGTTACGGTGACCAGCATGACCCCGTTGCATCTTCGTCCCCTGATAAAATATGGCGCCGACAAGGCGCTGCTTTTCCCCTTGATGCGATCGATGCGCGTGGCGACGGCCGGGGTGACGGCGGTTGAGCGGGATCTGGCGCGCCGCCATGTGACGCCGAACATCATCATCGTTTACGGCTGCAACGAGCAGCCCTGGATCAGCGCCGCGACGCCGGCCGATCAGGACGGCGAGCCCGATTCGGTCGGCCGCCCCGTCGCCGGCCTCGAGGCGGAGATCGTCGATCAGGATCACCGGCCCTTGCCCCTCGGCAGTGTCGGCCTCATCCGCATGCGCTCGGACCATACCGCGACCGGCTATCTCGATAACGCCGAGGCGGACGCCCGCGCCTTTCGCGACGGCTGGTTCTATCCGATGGATCTCGCCGCGATCAACGAGGCGGGCTACATTTTTCTAAAAGGCCGCGCCGACGACATGCTCAGTTACGACGGCATCAAATTCTATCCCCTCGAGGTCGAGAATGTTCTCCAGTCGCACCCCGATGTGAAGGAGGCGGCGGTGTTCGGCTGGCCGCATCCGCTGCATGGCCAGATCGCGGTGGCGGCGGTGACCACCAGCGCGGCGCTGGCGGGCGACGACCTCAAGGATTTCTGCGCCCGGCGGCTGGCCCAGTACAAGGTTCCGAAACTCGTCCTCAGAGTGGCGGAAATGCCGCGAAATCCGACCGGCAAAATCGTCAAGCGCCGCCTCGAGGAACGCATGCGCCGCAAGCTCGCCGCCCAGGGTGCAAAACAATGAGGCGCCGCCCGGTCAGGATCGGCGCATGAACATCGCCGAGGCATTTGCCGCGCACGCCAAGAGCCGGCCCGGCCAGACCGCGGTCGAGGACGGCGAACGCATCGTCAGTTGGGCCGAGCTTGAGACGCTGGCCAATCGCGGCGCCGCCTGTC
>CAJXFT010000145.1 GCA_913053235.1 uncultured Alphaproteobacteria bacterium | reverse complement strand
TTATTCGTGCTCCGTCCAGACTTTATCTCAATTCAGGCGCGCCAGGAGGCCGGGCAATTCGCTGAAATCGGCGAGCACGGCGTCGGCGCCGAGGTCGGCTGCCGGGCGCTCGGAATAGCCGTAGGATACCGCCACCACTTTGATGCCGGCGTTCCTCGCCGCCGCCACGTCGGTCGCGGTGTCGCCGATCATGACGGTGCGTTCAGGCCTGGCACCCAGGCGCTGCATGGCTTCTTGCAGATGGCGGGCGTCGGGCTTCTTGGCGCTTACATTGTCGGAGCACAGCACGGCGCCGAACATCTCCAAGAGGCCGAAATGGGCGAGCAGATGTTCGGTCGTGCGGACGGTGCGGTTGGTGCAGATGGCGAGCGCCATGCCGGTCCGGTGAATCTCGGCGAGGATATCCGGAACGTCCGGATAGGGGCGGGTGCCCTCGGTCATGATCTCGTAATAATGCGCCAGCAGGCGCTCGACCAGCGCCGGCCACTCGGCTTCGGCAATATCGGCGCCTTGCGCGTTCAGCACCTGTTCGAGCAGGTTTCTGGCACCGTCGCCGGCGCGCGTGCGGTAGCTCTCATAGCCGACATGCGCATGGCCCAATTCGCCGAGCAGGCGGTTGAGGGCGGCGATGATATCCGGCGCCGAATCGACCAGCGTGCCGTCGAAATCGAACAGCACGGCATCCCATTGTTTATGCATTTCCGCCTTAATTCCTTCCCATTATAAGATAAAGCGCCAATGCGGGCTGGCAAACAGGCGCGAATCGGCGGATCATGGCGCCAACGAATCAACTCTAACATATGGCACTCACCCGAGACATGACCGAGACCGCCATCGTCATCCTCGCCGCCGGCAAGGGCACGCGTATGAAATCGCGCCGCGCCAAGGTGCTGCACGCGCTCGCCGGGCAGCCGATGCTGCACCATGTCCTCGCCACTGCGCGCACCCTCGCGCCCGAGCGCCTTGTATTGGTGCTCGGGCCGGATATGGAGGCGGTTGGCCGAACCCTGCCCGAAGGCGCGCCGCCAGCCGAAATCGCCATCCAGCAGGAGCGCCTCGGCAGCGGCCACGCGCTTCTCATGGCGCGGCACGCCTTGGCCGGTTTCGCCGGCGATGTGCTGGTGCTTTACGGCGACGTGCCGCTGATCACGGCGGAGACGCTGAATGCCCTGCTGGCGGCGCGGCGCTCAGGCGCCGCCGTGGCTGTGCTCGGCTTCGAGCCTGACGACGGCGCCGCCTATGGCCGCCTCGTCATCGGGCCGGAGGGCGGGCTGGAGCGCATCGTCGAGCGCCTCGACGCCGACCAAGCCGCGGCCGAAATCACGCTCTGCAATTCCGGCATCATGGCGGTCGATGGCGGCCATCTCTTTGCCCTCCTCGACGGGCTCGGCAACGACAATGCCAAGGGCGAATATTATCTCACCGACATCGTCGCCGGCGCGCGCGCGCGCGGCCTCGAATGCGTCCATGCCATGGCGGCGGCGGAAGAGGTCATGGGCATCAACGACCGCGCCCAGCTCGCCGAGGCCGAGGCGGTGCTGCAAAACCGGCTGCGCCGGGCGGCGATGAAAAATGGCGCCACGCTGATCGACCCCGCGACCACCTGGTTCAGCCTCGATACGGTGCTCGGCGAGGATGTGACGGTCGGCCCCAACACCCAGTTCGGCCCCGGCGTGCGCGTCGCCGACGGCGTCGAGATCCGCGCTTTCTGCCATCTTGAGGGAGCGGACGTGGGTGCGGGTGCGATCATCGGCCCCTATGCGCGGCTCAGGCCGGGCGCCGAGATCGGCGCCGGCGCCCATATCGGCAATTTTGTCGAGATCAAGAAGGCGCGCGTCGAAAAGGGTGCGAAAATCAATCATTTGAGTTATATCGGCGATGCCCGCATCGGCGCCGGCGCCAATATCGGCGCCGGCACGATTACCTGCAATTATGACGGCTTCACCAAGTCGTTGAGCGATATCGGCGCCGGCGCCTTCATCGGCTCCAATTCGGCCCTGGTGGCGCCGGTGGTGATCGGCGACGGCGCCGTGGTGGCGGCGGGCAGCGTCATCACCCGCGATGTTTCGGCGGACGCCATCGCCGTGGCGCGCGGCGAACAGGATGAGCGCCCGGGCGCGGCGGCGCGCCGGCGTGACAAGAAGAAGAGCGGGCAGGCGAAAGGATAGCGAGACAAAGTGTGCGGAATTGTTGGCGTCATCGGCGAGGCCGACGCGGCGCCCAGAATTATCGAAGGCCTGAGGCGGCTCGAATATCGCGGCTATGATTCGGCCGGCCTCGCCACCCTGGTGAATGGCGGCTTCGATCTGCGCCGCGCCGAGGGCAAGCTGGCGCAGCTTGAGGATTTGCTGGAGAGGCGGCCGGTCTCGGGCGCGCTCGGCATCGGCCATACGCGCTGGGCCACGCATGGCGTGCCGAGCGAGAGCAACGCCCATCCCCATGCCACCGAGCGCGTCGCCGTGGTGCATAACGGCATCATCGAGAATTTCCAATCCTTGCGCGACGAGCTTGCCGCCGAAGGCCATGAATTCGCCACCGACACCGATAGCGAAGTGGTGCCGCGGCTGATCCATTATTATCTCAGGCAAGGCCTGGCGCCGGCCGAGGCGACGGCGCGCGCCCTCAAGCGCCTCGAAGGCGCCTTCGCGCTGGGCATCATTTTCGCCGGCGAGCATGACGTGCTGATCGGCGCCAGGCGCGGCGCACCGCTGGCGGTCGGCCACGGCGAGGGAGAGATGTTCCTCGCTTCCGACGCCATGGCGCTGGCCCCTTTCACGCGCCGCGTCAGCTATCTCGAAGAAGGCGATTGGGTGGTTCTGGAACATGGCGGCGCCACCGTGCGCGACGGCGAGAACCAAACCGTCGAACGCGAAATCAGGCGCACCCATCATGACGGCGAGGCGGTCGGCAAGGAGAATTACCGCCACTTCATGCATAAGGAAATTCACGAGCAGCCCGCCGTCATCGGCGACACGCTGAACAGCTATGTCGATGCGGCGAGCGGCGCCATCAGGCTGCCCGAATTGCCGTTCGCCCTCGAGGATGTTTCGCGCGTCTCGATCGCCGCCTGCGGCACTTCCTATTATGCCGGCCTGGTGGCGCGCTATTGGATCGAAAGCCTGGCCGGGGTGGCGGTGGATATCGATGTCTCTTCCGAATTCCGCTACCGCGCGCCGCCCCTGGCCGAGGGCGGCGTGGCGCTGTTCATTTCGCAGTCGGGCGAGACCGCCGATACCCTGGCGGCGCTGCGCTTCGCCAAGCAGAAGGGACAGCGGATCGCCGCCGTGGTGAACGTGCCGGAAAGCACCATGGCGCGCGAAGCCGATATCGTGCTGCCGACCCATGCCGGGCCGGAAATCGGCGTCGCCTCGACCAAGGCGTTCACCACGCAATTGGTGACGCTGGCCTGTTTCGCCCTCGCCCTGGCGCGCGCCAAGGGCATGGTCGATGCCGCGCGCGAGGCCGAGCTCAGCCATGCATTGGCCGAAGTGCCGGCGCGCGCCGCCGACGTGCTCGCCCATGACGAGCGCATTCGCGGCCTCGCCGAAGCCCTCACCCATGCCGAGACGGTGCTCTATATCGGCCGCGGCTCGGGCTATCCGGTGGCCCTCGAGGGGGCGCTCAAGCTCAAGGAGATATCCTACATCCACGCCGAGGGCTTCGCCGCCGGCGAGCTCAAGCACGGCCCCATCGCGCTAATCGACAAGGACGTGCCGGTGATCGTCGTCGCACCGCCCGACGAACTGTTCGAGAAGACCGCCTCCAACCTGCAGGAAGTGGTGGCGCGCGGCGCCCAGGTGGTGTTCCTGAGCGACGCGCGCGGCATCGCCAAGCTCGGCGAGATGGCGCGCGCCTCGATCGAACTGCCCGAGGTCGACAGCTTCGTCGCCCCCATCCTCTACACCATCCCGGTGCAGTTATTGGCCTATCACACCGCCGTCAACAAAGGCACCGACGTCGACCAGCCGCGCAACCTGGCGAAATCGGTGACGGTTGAATGAAGGCCGCCGGCGGATGACGGAAAAAACCGGTGCAATTATCGACCTCGCCGAGGATTACGAGGAATTGCGCGCGCCGGTGCGCGCGCTGTGCGCCAAGTTTCCCGGCGAATATTGGCGCACCAAGGATCGCGAGCGCGAATACCCCGCCGAGTTCGTCCAGGAGCTGACCGATTCCGGCTTTCTCGCCGCCATGATCCCGGAGCAATATGGCGGCAGCGGCCTCGGCGTCGGCGCCGGGGCGGCGATACTCGAGGAGATTCACGCCTCGGGCTGCAATGGCGGCGCCTGCCATGCCCAGATGTACACCATGGGCACGGTGCTCCGGCACGGCTCGGCCGAGCAGAAGCAAAAATACCTGCCCAGGGTGGCGAGCGGCGAATTGCGCCTGCAGGCGTTCGGCGTCACCGAGCCCGGCACCGGCTCCGATACCACCCAGCTCCGCACCATGGCCGAGAAGAAGGGCAATGACAGCTATGTGGTGAACGGCCAGAAGGTGTGGATATCGCGGGCGCTGCAATCCGATCTCCTGCTGCTGCTGGCGCGCACCACGCCCAAGGAGCAATGCAAGAAGCGCTCCGACGGCCTCTCGGTGTTTCTCGTCGAGCTCGACAAGGCGGTCGGCAACGGCCTCGAAATCCGCCCCATCCGCACCATGGTCAACCATTCGACCAACGAGCTGTTCTTCGACAACCTGGAAATCCCGGCTTCCAGCCTGATCGGCGAGGAGGGCAAGGGCTTCCGCTACATTCTCGACGGCATGAACGCCGAGCGCATTCTGATCTCCGGCGAGTGCCTCGGCGATGCGCGCTGGTTCGTCGAGAAAGCCAGCGCCTACGCTTCCGAGCGCGTGGTGTTCGAGCGCCCGATCGGCGCCAATCAGGGTATTCAGTTCCCCATCGCCAAGGCCTATGCCAACGCCCAGGCCGCCGATCTGATGACCAGGAAGGCCGCCGCCCTGTTCGATGCCGGCCAGCCCTGCGGCGCCGAGGCCAACATGGCCAAGCTGCTCGCCTCGGAAGCCTCGTGGGAAGCCGCCGACGTCTGCATGCAGACCTTCGGCGGCTTCGGCTATGCCGAGGAATATGACGTCGAGCGCAAGTTCCGCGAGACCCGGCTCTACCGCACCGCGCCGATCTCGACCAATCTCATTCTCGCCTATCTCGGCCAGCATGTGCTCGGCATGCCGCGCTCCTACTAGCTGTATTTGTGGAGCCAGTACACTCGACAAGCACACGTGTCCGTTATAGTTCTACAAGCTTGGCGTCAAATCGGAAACGGTCCGCGACAATGTTGAGAGAGCTTGTTCTCCAAAACTTTAGGGGTTTCGCCGATCACTCCCTCTCGCTCCAACCGACAACCGTAATGGTTGGACGAAACAACGCGGGGAAAACGACGGTAATTGAGGCCCTGAAACTAACTGCGCTGGTAGTCAATCGTTGCACGGCCCTGACCTACCGCGATCCACCAGACGATTTGAACATACCTCGACGATTGGTCGGCGTGAGGCCCTCGTTAGAGGGGATGGAGTTTGAATTCACGAACGTTTGTTATCGCTATGGCGACCCTCCCGCCGTTATTACGGCCATATTTAACAACAGTAGCAAAGCCGTAGTCTATCTTGAGCCGGAACGCACAATTTTTGCAGCGCTTTATGACAAAAACGGCCACTTGGTCCAATCCAAGTCGCACGCCCGCCGAGCGGGCTTCCCAACGATTAATGTCCTACCTCAAGTAGCACCATTGGCCCGTGAGGAACAGATTTTAACTCCTGAGTATGTAAGACGCTCGCTCTCGACTTCTCTTTCCCCGTATCATTTTAGAAATCAACTAAACCTCCTTCAGGGTGATTACGGGAATTTCAGGCGTCTGGCCGAGGCGACCTGGCCGCGTCTTAAAATCGACAGCTTCATTGGTCGAGGCGAACGAGTTGGTTCTCCGCTAAGCCTGTTGATCAGAGACGGCGACTTTGTTGCCGAAGTTGGATGGATGGATCACGGACTTCAAATATGGCTCCAAACGATGTGGTTTCTTGCCCGCTTGCATGAAGACGATGTCATTATATTGGATGAACCCGACGTGTATTTGCACGCTGACTTGCAGCGCAAGCTTGTTCGTTATTTGAATAATGTCGGACAGCAACGAATCCTCGCCACGCACTCGGTCGAGATAATGTCCGAGGTGCCACCAGAGGATATCTTGGTTGTTGAAAAACGAAAAGGAAAGTCGAAATTCGCTACAAGCAATACAGCGGTTCAAAAGGTAATCGACGATCTTGGAGGAATTCACAATATACACCTCACTCGATTGACCACGTCGAGAAAGTTGATATTGGTTGAGGGCAATGACTTGCCAATAATGAAGGCGTTCCAAGACGCTATTTTTCCGAATAGTCAAGAACCGTTTGATGCGGTACCCAACATGCCTATAGGAGGGTGGCACGGCTGGCAATTTGGATTAGGCTCTACAGTGCTACTCAAGAATGAAATGGGGGAGGATCTCTTCACGTATTGTATTCTCGATAGAGACCATCGTACTCGTGAAGAAATTCGGAAACGGTATGGAGACGCAAAAAAGCGAAACGTAATTCTTCACATTTGGCGGAGAAAGGAGATTGAAAATTACCTTCTTGCCCCGAGTGCGATTACTCGTGTAATCAATCTTGCGATCGCGAAGAAGAAACGCAAAGCCAAGGATATTGTGGTCGAGGAAGAAATTTTTGAGATAATTGACAAATTGAAAGATTCAATTACCGATTCTGTAGCAGAGCATATTATACAATATAATCGCAAGCTGAGTCTGAGAACCGCCAACAAGGAAGCTCGCGACATTGTCAAGAAAGCCTGGAAATCTAGTGAGCGGAGACTGAATATTGCAGGAGGTAAAGAGGTGCTGGCACGACTATCTAACTGGTCGCAGGAAAAGTATGGCGCATCGTTGAGTGCGATCAGAATAGCACGTCAAATACGGGAGGAAGAGCTTCCACATGAAGTGCGAGAAGTCATCACGATGATAGAAGAAAGGGAAACGCCGTCGAGATAGTTAATGATGTCGATTTTTCCGGAGAGGGCGCGGTCCAAGACAGAGGCAGTTGGTTTCTCATACTGTGCCAAAGCTCACTTCCGGGAGTGGAAGCCCATGTGGAAGGCGGTGTGATATGACTAGCCGGCTCAAGGACGTGCTGGTGGTCTCCGTCGAACAGGCGGTGGCGGCGCCCTTCGCCACTTCGCGCCTCGCCGATGCCGGCGCGCGCATCATCAAGATCGAGCGCCCGGAAGGCGATTTCGCGCGCAATTACGACCATCATGTGCACGGCGAATGCTCGTGGTTCGTGTGGCTCAATCGCGGCAAGCAGTCGGTGGTGCTCGATTTCAAGCAGCCCGAGGACGCCGCATTTCTGCACCGCCTGATCGGGCGCGCCGATGTCTTCGTGCAGAATCTGGCGCCGGGCGCGGCCACGCGGGCAGGGTTTGATTCCGAAAACTTGCGCGCCGAGCACCCCGGCCTGATCACCTGCGACATCAGCGGTTACGGCGAGCACGGGCCCTACCGCGACATGAAGGCCTATGATTTCCTGGTCCAGTGCGAAGCCGGCATCGCGGCGGTGACCGGCACGCCCGAGGCGCCGGCGCGGGTCGGCGTGTCGGCCTGCGATATCGGCGCCGGGCTCAACGCCTACGGCGCCATCCTGGAGGCGCTCTACGCACGCCGCCAAGGCGGCGCCGGCGCGGGCATCGCCATTTCGCTGTTTGACGGCATGGCCGATTGGATGAACGTGCCGCTCATGCATCATTTGCACGGCGCCGGCGCGCCGGGCCGGAGCGGCCTCAGCCACGCCATGATCGCGCCCTACGGCGCCTATCCGGTGGGCGCGCACGGGCATATCGTCATCGCCATCCAGAACGACCGCGAATGGGCGCGCTTTTGCGCGCAAGTGCTCGGCGATGCCGCCCTGGCCGAGGATGCGCGCTTTGGCGATAATGCGCGCCGCGTCGCCAACCGGGGCGAGATGGACGGCCTGATCGCCACCGCCTTCGCCGCCCATGATATGGATTCACTCGGCGCCCTGCTGCGCCGCGCCGGCATCGCCTTTGGCCGCCTCAACGAGGTCAGCGACCTGGCGCGCCATCCGCAATTGCGCCATGCTTCGGTGGCGACCGCGAGCGGTGCGGTGGACCTGGTCGCGCCACCGGCCCGATTCGCCGGCGACAGCGGCGCCCTCGGCCCGGTTCCGGCGCTGGGCGAGCACACGCAAGCGGTTCGCGCCGAGTTCGGATAAATCGCAAGGGAGCAGCAAGTGGACGCGCAATCGGATCTCAATTTCGACGAATGGGTCGGCAATTCGCGCCAGCAGCGCGAGCGCATCGACACGGCGCTGCCCGCCGGCATGAGCGCCGCGCTCGACCGCGACGACGCGGCTCCTGAGGACGGCGACGCGCTGCCGCCGTGCTGGCATTGGATGTTTTTTCGCGATTCCACGGTGCAATCCAAACTGGGCGCCGACGGCCTGCCCGAGCGCGGCGGCGCACTGATGCCGCCGGTGCCGTTGCCGCGCCGCATGTGGGCGGCCAGCCATATTCGGTTCGGCGTGCCGCTCTGCCTCGGCGAGACCGCCGTGAAGCGTTCCGAAATCGCCGGCATCAGCGAAAAGAGCGGCAAAAGCGGCCGCCTCGTCTTCGTCAATCTGCGCCACACCGTCTTGACCGGGTCGGATGAAGTGGCGATCGAGGAGGAGCAGAATATCGTTTACACCGAGGCGCCAAAGCCCGGCGCCGTGCCAGCGCCGCGCGCGGCGCCCGGCGACGCCGCCTGGCGGCGCCAGCTCAAGCCCGACCCGGTCATGCTGTTCCGCTATTCGGCGCTGACCTTCAACCCGCACCGCATTCATTACGACCAGCCCTACTGCACTCAAGAAGAAGGCTATCCCGACCTGGTCGTGCATGGACCGCTGATCGCAACATTGATGGTCGATCTCTGCCGGCGCAGCCGCCCCGACGCCGAGATCAAGGAATTTTCGTTCCGCGCGCTGGCTCCCCTGTTCGTCGACCGCGACATGTCGGTGGCCGGTGCACCCTCCCAGGACGGCTCGAGCGCCGCCGTTTGGGCGGCCAACGACAAGGATGAATTGGCCAGCCAGGGCGAGGTGATATTCGCTTAAGCGGCGCTTCGATCGCCGCTTGGTGCGACAATTTGCACAATTTCCATTACTGCGCTAGGTAAGTAACGCTTAACCATAATATTAT
>CAJXFT010000144.1 GCA_913053235.1 uncultured Alphaproteobacteria bacterium | reverse complement strand
CGACGGCGGCGGTGGTGGTGGCGGTGCGGCGCTGGCTCGGGCCGGGGCCGATCCGCTCGCTCGCCACGGCAGTCCTCGTCATCGCCGGCTATTTTGTCGTCCGCGTTTTCTTCGACCCGGCGACCGAAGCGATCGAAGCGGTCAACAGCGCCAAGACCGGCTATCTCGGCGGCCTCGGCCTGCCGATCCTGCTATCCTGGATCGTCGGCGGCCTGCTCGCCGCCGGCGTCGCCTGGTTTATCGGCAAGGTCGCGCTGGGACTGCGTTCCGATTATTTCGCCATCGCCACGCTCGGCATTTCCGAGATCGTCATCGCCATCCTGAAGAACGAGGATTGGCTGGCGCGCGGCGTCAAGAACGTCACCGGGCTGAGCCGCCCGGTGCCCTATGAGGTGAATTTGCAGGGCGATCTGTGGTTCGCCGATCTCGCCGCCTGGCTCGGCGCCGACGTGATCGAAGCCTCATCCATTTTCGTCAAGCTGTGCTACGCCGCTTTGTTCCTGATCGTCCTCTTAATCGTCGTCGCGCTCTCGGAACGCGCGCTCAATTCGCCGTGGGGCCGCATGATGCGCGCCATCCGCGACAATGAGGACGCGGCGGAAGCGATGGGCAAGGATGTGACGCGCCGCCATTTGCAGATTTTCATCATCGGCTCGGCCGTGATCGGCATCGCCGGCGCCATGCTGACGACGCTCGACGGCCAGTTCACGCCGGGCACCTATCAGCCGCTGCGCTTCACCTTCCTCATTTGGATCATGGTGATCATCGGCGGCTCGGGCAACAATTGGGGCTCGGTGCTGGGCGGCTTTTTGGTGTGGTTCGTGTGGATCGAGGCCGAGCCCGCTGGTCTGTGGCTGATGGACGTCGTCACCTCGGGCCTCAATGAGGGCAGCCCGCTGCGCGCCCACCTGCTCGAGGCGGCGCCGCATATGCGCCTCATCATCATGGGGGTTATCTTATTGCTGGTGATGCGCTTCGCGCCGCGCGGGCTGATCCCGGAGATTCTCAGGCGGTGACGCGGGCCCGAGGCCGCGGCCGCGGCGCCATTATTTCGCAATTACATCCGGACACAGCGTGAGGTCCTCGAGACTGTAGCCGAGGCGCTCGATGCGCTCGCCAAAGAGGGCGATTGCGTCCTGCGATTCGGAAAGCGGATCGGTCAGAAGCATGGGGCGTTGACCGCCGCCCTGTGCACCGGGCCGCGCCACGCTCGTCAAGTAGGGCATCGCCTTCCCGGATTGCGGTATATCGGCACGCTGTATATCTTTCAGGTTGCCGAGTCCGGGCAAGGTTCGGTTTGCGCGGCGGTGAAATACATCGGCCCATATTTTGAAATATTTATCGTTTACGCCGCTGTCCAGATGAAACTTGTAGGCCAATTTCCCGAGAGCCAGTGCTTTCTCCAAACCGCGCAGGATGGGCTCCGGATCATTCACCAGCCTCTCGTATGGTATGACGGCGCAGCCTGGTAAAAATTCGATGTCCGCCGCGAGGATCTCATGCGCGACAAGCCAATGATTCATGAGCGAGAAAATACTCGTACGCGACCATTTTTGCGTCGCGATCGAGACCGCGATCGGATGCCTGGTCATGAAGATGAAATAGCAATCGGCAAAAATCTGATTGAGGAACCTGGATATCAGGATGTTCATGGGAGTCTTTTCGACAAGAACGGTCTTTTCGAGATTCCAGTATTTATTCCATTCTCGCCTGAGCTTGCTTTTGTTTTCCTCGCTGAGAAGCCGGGACGTCTCGGTCAAGTGAGCCGCCGGATCAAACGCGAAGCGGCCGGGTCCGCCAAGGCTGATGGCGGTCGGATAAACCGATTGAAGGAATTGGCCTTCGTCCTGACCGACCCCGGTGTCGGAGAACGCGCTCACATCCGGATGTTGCGCGAGAATCCGCGCGATAAGCGTCGTGCCGCTCCTCGGCAGCCCGCCTATGAATACGTGACGCGGTCGGTTCATCGTTTTGAGTTCGGGCGCAAAAAGCTGAACGGTCAACTTGGCGCCATGTTGTCGATTTTCACCGCAAACGCAACATGCCCGCGACGCGGCCGGATAGCCATTGTGCTACCATATTGGGCGAATGGGGAAGATAATCATCGGCCAACCCGGATAAGGAGTTCGATCAAGTTGGATGAGCAACACGGGCGCCAGGAAATTCTGCGTTTTGACGCCGGGGCGGTCGGGCTCAACGGCTCTGATGGATGCGCTGCAGGAATTTTCGGACATCGCGCTGCCCAACAAACAGATCGATTGCCCCGACAATGAACTTGTTCATCCGCGTTACCTGTCAAGAAATCTGCGGCAGTATTCCCGCATCGCCGGATGCCCGGTCAGCGACGCCGACCAGCTCATCGAGACATTCTTTCGGCTGAATTCCCGCTGCCGCTACGCCGGATTTAAATCCATGCCCTATCGTCATCGCGATTTCGCGAATTTCGTCAATCGCGGCGATATGACCTTCATCACACTGGTGCGCCACGACGTCGCTTCCGCCGTCGCCAGTCTAAGAGTAGCGCAGGATCGAGACATATGGATACGCGCGGGAGAGGCGCAGGACCATCGCTGGACCTTCCAAAGAGAAGACAAATCCATCTTGCGGACCATTGCCCGCCTGTGGAAGGAACTGGAAATGTTGCGCAATGTAAAAAACGCCATCCGGCTGAGCTATGAAGGTCTTTGCGACGCCGAGCGCGTCGAAGTCGAATTGAACGGTTATTTTGGCCGAACGATAAAAATTCGCGAAATTTCTCCGCCCACGAAAGGCCGAAGCTATGTGACGAATTGGGATGAATTCAAGGAGTTCGTCGATGGCGTTTGGGCCGAGCTTGCGGCACGCCAACAGCGCCGCCGGGGAATGGCGCATGAATGAGCGATCGAATCTTCCGCCCCCCGCTTCGGGGATGAAGGGCATGATTTGGCCGGCCATCCCCGACAGTCAAGGCAGCGCCCTGCTCGCCCTCCTCTATCAATTGGAACAGACCCAGTGGTGGTCGGCCGAGCGTTTGTCGGAGTATCAATTCCGCCAGGTGGCGGAAATGCTGCGCCACGCACAGGCCACGGTGCCCTATTATCGCGACCGCCTGGCGGCAAGCGGCTGGCCGGCGGACAGGCTGCCCGACGCATCGAACTGGTCCGACCTGCCGCTGCTGCGCCGCGAGGACATTCAGGGCGCGGGCAAGGCGTTGCATAGCAGCGCCATCCCGAAAAGCCATGGCAATATCAGTGAAGTCTCGACCTCGGGCTCGACGGGAAAGCCGGTCAGGTTGCTGGCCACCGGGCTCACGGGGCTGCTGTGGAATGTCGGTACGGTGCGCGATTTCCTGTGGCGGCGCTGCGATTTCAGCGGCACCTACGCGGCGATCCGTTTCGACCGCACGGGCGCCGCCGCCTACCCGGACGGCGAGCATGCGCCGAGCTGGGGAAAGGGGTTCGCCCACACCTTGCCCACCGGTCCCGCCGTCATCCTCAGCATTACCACGCCGGTCGAAAAGCA
The DNA here is from genome assembly GCA_913053235.1 of uncultured Alphaproteobacteria bacterium. Lineage (GTDB taxonomy): Bacteria > Pseudomonadota > Alphaproteobacteria > UBA828 > UBA828 > PTKB01. The sequence continues at coordinate 5,762 of CAJXFT010000144.1, read as the reverse complement.
AATCGAGTGGTTGCGGCGCCATCAACCCGACTATTTGATAACCCATCCGACGAATCTGGAAGCCCTGCTCCTGCATTGTGCGCGGGACGGCATCCGGATCGCGAATCTGAAACAGGTCCAGACCATTTCGGAGGTCCTCAAAGCCGATGTGCGCACGCTTTGCCGAGACGTCTGGGGCGTCGCATTGAGCGATATGTATACCACGCAAGAGGCCGGTTATCTGGCCCTGCAATGCCCGCTGGAGGCGCACTACCACGTACAATCCGAGAACGTGATCTTGGAGGTGCTCGACGCCGATGACAGGCCGTGCGCGGTGGGGCAAACCGGCAGGGTCGTGGTGACGCAACTGCATAATTTCGCCTCGCCGCTGATTCGCTACGATATCGGCGACTATGCAGAGGTCGGCGCACCGTGCTCGTGCGGGCGCGGGCTGCCCGTCATCAGGCACATCGCCGGACGGGCGCGCTCGATGCTGGTGTTGCCCTCCGGCGAGCAGTTCTGGCCCTTCTTCGGCGGCAACAAATTCAGCCAGATCGCGCCGGTATCGCAGTTTCAGCTGGTGCAGAAGACACTCGAATCGATCGAGGTCAAGCTGGTCACGGCGCGCCCGCTCAGCGCCGGCGAAGAAGACCAGTTGCGCGAGGTGATCGTCACCCAGCTGACCCACCCGTTTTCAGTATCTTTCACCTATGTCGATGAAATCCCGCGCAGCAAGGGCGGCAAGTATGAGGAGTTCCGCTCCGAAGTCGCCGCCCCATGGGCGGCCAGGTGAAGCCGCCGTTTCAATAGGCGAATTGATATGCCTTTATTTTCTCCAGTTCGCCGCGCCGGCAATATTCAAGCGCCTGATCAAGCCAGGGCCGCAGCCGGAAATTAATTTTGACCTCGAAATCCTCGGCCACCGAATCGTGGAAGGCGCGCGCCCGCGCCAGCACCTTCAGAGCCAAATCCCGGTTTCCCAGCGAGGCGTGAATTTCCGCCAACACGATTTCACTGTTGAGGCATTCGACGGGAAATTCCATCGATTGCGATTCGGCGGCAATCGACAGATTTCTAATCGCTTCCTGCGGATGATTTTCCTGATAGGCCATATAGCCGAGAAACCAGTAATAGCGATACCAGGATGGTTCGGCGCGGAGCGCGCAATTGAGCCGCTCGCGCTTACGCTGCTTCTTGCTCGGCCATTTTGCATCGTCCGGGTAATGCGTGATCTCGACACCGTCGAGCCAGGCGGCGTGCAGGCCCTGTTCGCGCACATCATACTGTACGGTGTCGTGGATCCTGCCGGATTGTTTCAGGCCGTTTCTGAATATTGAGAGCTTGTAATCCTCGATGACAGTGTTGTCCTTGAAGGTGTTCCAGGCACAGAAATAGCCCGACGTTTCGCCATCCTCCTCGATATCAATGACGCGCTGGAACTGGTCGCGCGCGATTCTCTCATCGGCATCGAGGAGCAGAATCCAGGGGGTGTTCAATTTGGCAAAGCCCTCGTTTCGGACACCGCTGAGAGCGTAACAATTTTCCGCGACGAGCTCTGCCGCGCCGGCCTCAATGCCGAACTCGCGCCGCAGGATGTCGGGGGTGCCGTCGCTCGAGCCGGTGTCGATGACGACGACCTGGTCCAAAAGGTCGATGATGCCCTCGAGGCTGCCGACGATCCGCCTCGCCTCGTTCTTGACGATCATGCAAAGCCCGATTTTCACGGCGAACAAGCCGCCGATGGGCGGGGTTTTGAATTGTTCATGCTGGGAATCGATTGTTTCATTGATGCCAAGGCCGGATGCTTCGCCGATCTGTAACGCCTGTCACGTACCGCCGAGTGCCATGCCTTGAATCCGCCTGCACCGGCTCGGCAACAGAATATCAATCTATCGCCGGCTCGGGCAACGATTGGGGCGCGCCGCCGAAGACAGCCCGCTGCACGCCCACCTCCTGGAGGCAGCGCCGCATATGCGCCTGGTCATCATGGGGGTGATATTGCTGCTGGTGACGCGCTTCGCGCCGCGCGGGCTGATCCCGGAGGTGACGCGACGATGAGGGGGGATTCTATATTCACGGTATCACGTTATAAATCCTGGCCGCATTCGCATACGCCAATTTCTCCACCTCCCCATCCGGCCAGCCGTCGAGATATCGCCGGGTGACGGCGATCCAGGCTTCGATGCCGCCGCCGAGATTGACCACCGGCCAGTCGCTGCCCCACAGCAGGCGATCCGGGCCGAAGGCGTCCACGCAATGGTCGAGATAGGGGCGGATGGTTTCGAGCGATGCCGTGCCGGGGGCGCAATAGGCCATGATGCCCGAGACCTTGCAGGCCAGGTTGGGCAGCGTCGCCAGAGCCGAAATGCCCTGCTTCCAACCCGCCAGGCCGCCGCCCGCGATGTCGGGGATGCCGCAATGATCGAGGATGAGCCGGGTGTCGGGGCAGGCGCGCGCCAGTTCGGCGGCAATTCCGAGCTGGTCGGCCCGGAAGCACATGTCGAAGGTGAGGCCGCGCGCTCCCAGATGCCTGATGTTGGCGCGGAAGGTTTCGCCGCGCGACAGCTCGTCATCGATCTCGTGCAGGATGCGCCGCATACCGACCACCGGCAGAGCGCTGCATTCGTCGATCCAGGCGGCGAAGCCGTCGGCGGATTCAGGGCGGCAGGAGGCGATCATGCCGATGATCCGGTTTTCAGGATGCGCCGCCAGGCCGGCGATGAAACGCGCTTCCGCCCGATAGTCGGCATCACCCGCATCGGCTTCCATGAAGATCGTCGCCGCCACGCCCTTGTGCTCGGTCAGGGCCCTGTAATCGCCCAGCGTGAAAGCCCGGTGGGCGAGTGGCGGCTTGTCGTCGGTCCAGGAATATCGCGCCCGGTCCGGATAGATCAGATGTTGATGCGTGTCCAATAGCGCTATCATGCCGCCCTCCCGATAGGTGGATTCGCATGCCCAACAAACTGCAACAAAGCTGGCCGGCTCCGCGCCACCCCAAACCGATCGTGATTATAGGTGCTGGCGGCATCGTGCGGGACGCGCATTTGCCGGCCTATAAAAAAGCCGGCCTGGCGGTGAAAGGGGTGTTCGATATCGACATGGCGCGGGCAACATCGCTGGCCGAGGATTGGAGCCTCGAAAGGGCCTATCAAAGCCTGCAACAGGCCGTCGAGGAAAACGCTACCGACAGCGTCTATGACCTCGCCACGCCGCCGCGGGCGATTGCCGGAATATTGCGTGGCCTGCCCGAAGGCAGCGCCGTTCTGATTCAAAAGCCGATGGGCACCGATCTGCGCGGCGCGCGCGAGATCAGGGCGATCTGCCGGGAGCGCCAATTCAAGGCCGCCATGAATTTCCAACTGCGCTTCTCGCCGATGATGATGGCGCTGCGCGGCGCCGTTGAAAAGGGAATGCTGGGCGCGTTGCTGGAGATCGAAGTGCATCTCAACATCTATTCGCCGTGGCGGCTCTTTCCCTTTTTGATCGCCATGGAGCGCGTCGAAATCGCCGTTCATTCGATCCATTATCTCGACACCATCCGCGCCATCGCCGGCAATCCGAAAGCCGTGTTCGCGCGCACATTGGGCGATCCCAGGGCCAGCGAGTTCGCCCAGACCCGGACCTCGGCGATCCTCGATTATGGCGCCGATTTGCGCGCTCTCATGACCATCAACCACAATCACCAATGCGGGCGGAAGTTCCAATCGGCGATATTCCGGATCGAGGGCACGGAGGGCGCGATGCGGGTGAAATTGGGCCTGTGCTACGACTATCCGAAAGGCGAGGCGGACGAGCTGTGGTCATGCCGGAACGGCGCCGAGTGGCAGCGCATCGAGCTCGAAGGCGAATGGTTCCCCGATGCCTTCATGGGGGTGATGCGCAATCTCCAGCGCTTCGCCGCCGGCGAGGACGAGGCGTTGTTTACTTCCGTCGAGGATGGTTACCAGACCATGGCGCTGGTCGAGGCCTGTTACGAGGCCAACCAACTGCCGGGCGTGCCGCTCAAGCTCGATTGACGCTCAGCCGAAGCAGCCGCCGATGCCCATGCCGATGGTGTCGATATAGCGAACCAGATAGCTCTCGGTGATCTGATCGAACGCCCAGGCGGCGGAGGAAAAAATCTCGCCGTGCCAGGCGGCGATGCCGGCCAACAGGATGGCGGCGGCGAGCATGGTCGAAGGCCGCAAGCCGAGGATCGGGTTGTTGCGCAGCAGGGTTTCCATCGAGGGACTCGCCTTGATTCCGAATAGTCGCGCGCGAAGACCATTATCGGGGAAATTCGCGCCGCTGTAAATGCGCCCGGCTTCAGCCCTCTTTCAGCGCTTTTGCCAACTGCTTCATGGCGGCGGCCGATTCGGACCAGCCGCGGCCGCCGGTCAGGCCGCCATCGACGGTGAGGTCATGGCCGTTGACGAAGCCGGCCTCGTCGCTGGCCAGGAACAGGGCGGCGTGGGCGATGTCTTCCGGCAGGCCGGCGCGCGGGATCGGCTGGCGCGCACGGAACATGTCGTCGAGCCTATCGACGGTGGCCTCGGCATCGCCGGTCGAGAGCCCGAGCGCCGTGCCGAAGACAGGTGTGAGAATGGCGCCGGGTGAAATCGAATTGACGCGGATGCCGCGCTCGCCGAGTTCCATCGCCGCCGTCCGCGTGACGTGGATGACCGCCGCCTTGGCGGCGCTATAGACATGATCGCCGTAGCCGGTGTGCTGGCCGGCGACGCTGGCATTGTTGATGATGCTGCCCGAGCCCTGGCGCTTCATCACCCGCGCGGCATGCTTCATACCCATCATCACGCCGCCCAGCAGCACGTCCATGACCCTCGAATAGCCGTCCCACGAGATATGCGCGATGGGCTCGTTGGGGCCGGGGATGCCGGCATTGTTGAACAGGCAGTCGAGGCGCCCGAAACGCTCGACCGTCCGCGCCACCAGGGCTTCGATATCGGCTTCCCGGGCGACATCGGTGGCGACGAAGATGGCGTTGTCGCCGAGCGCTTCGGCGAGGCGCTCGCCTTTCTCCACACTGCGCCCGGCGATCGCCACGCGCGCCCCTTGGGCTATGAATATCTCCACCGTGCGGGCGCCGATGCCGCTCGTCCCGCCGGTGACGATGGCGGTCTTGCCTTGCAGTCTGCCAGCCACGCCGTTCTCCTCCCATGCTCAAACCATTTCCGCCCGGCGAAAAACGGTAGCCCGCGCATCTCGGGCGAACAAGTCCGGCGGCGATTGAAAGCTGCGCTGGATGGCGTAAGCTGAAGTTTGCCCCGCGCCTTCCAGCCAACTGATTATCGAGAGGCCATGACATGCTGCAGCCCCCCGCCACCCGCCCGGCGCCGACCATCGATTCACTTTACGATACGGTTCGAACGAACCTCGATCCCGGCGCCGGCGACGTCGCCGTGGACCGCTTGATGCAGCTCTTCCGCCGGCTTTCCGATCTGCACGACACCGATGTCTCGAGCCCGCTCAACATGGGTTATTACTGCATCGATGCCGACGCCGCCTCGCTCGCCGCGATGGACGAGACCAACCGCCGCGGCGCCAATATCGGCGTCACCGGCCAGCATCCGGCGTCGGTCGCCTTCGAGCAGTACAGCATCGACCTCATCCTCGCCGCCTTCGGCTTCGACCCCGAGACCGCCATCGGCCATTACACCGCGTGCGGAACGGAAGCCAATATGACGGCGATGATTACCGCCCTGACCGACCGCCTGACGCACCGCAACCCGCGCTGCCCGGAGGCCGACCCGGCGCTCTGTGGCGACGGCGACGGGGCGCCCGAG
>CAJXFT010000143.1 GCA_913053235.1 uncultured Alphaproteobacteria bacterium | reverse complement strand
AAACCACTCGGCAACATGGTCAATGCTATTTGCAGAAGATTCTGGACATAACTATGAAATATCGGTTTCATCTGGGAAATGGGGGTTAACACTTCTGTTTGCATATCGACGCGCCGCGGCATATACATCATGGATCAGGCTTCGACAAACCGATGTATCCTGCTTGGTCAAACACGCCACGCTGCAATACTTCGTGGAGTTCGGCGTGCTGAGAACCGTCCGCAAAAGCTTTGCGGATGACCGTAATGATAAAGAGAGCGACAGTAATATGAGTGTAGGAACCGTAAAGTGGTTCAATTCCGTCAAGGGGTATGGTTTCATCAGCCCGGATGATGGTTCGAAGGACGCTTTTGTCCATATTTCCGCGGTTGAGCGCGCCGGTCTGCCGGACCTCGCGGAAGGACAGCGCGTCGAATACGAACTGCAACCGGGTAAGAACGGCAAAAGTTCGGCCGAGAATTTGGTTCTCGTCGAATAACAGGCGTTTTCGAGGTGGCGGATCCCTGAAGACTTCACCAGGGATGTGCCGCCTCCCCGGCCTCGGGCCAATGTCCCGGTGAAATTGTAAGATTTGCCGGGAAGCACCGCGGCCCACCATTAGAGCGGTGCGTGTAACGTTCGCGCTGGCGGTCTTGTCAGTCGAAAATGGAACGAACGTTAGACGGTGGGGCATGGCCAAAAATCAATAAATGACAGGCCGAATGTGAAGTTTTTTCGCATTTTTTCGGCTCGCCCGCGCATGTGACCGGTTTTACGGCGGCGCCGCGCGCTGGCGGATGGTGCCGAAGGTGACGCCGCGCAGAAGCTGGTTTTGCAGCACGAAGGTGACCAGCACGACGGGGATCAGGTATAGCGTCTCGATCGCCGCCAGCAAGCCCCACTGCACGGCAAATCCGCCGCCGAGACTGGCGCCCATGGCGACCGGCACGGTGCGCGTCTGGGATCCGGTCATGAGCAGCGCCATGATGAATTCGTTCCAGGTCAGAATGAGGCCGAAGGTCACCGTCGCGGCCAGGCCGGCCTTGACCTGGGGCAGGCAAATACGGAAGAAAACGCGCCACTCCGAGCTGCCTTCGGTGCGCGCCGCATCCTCCACTTCGCGCGGTAGTTCGTCGAAAAAGCTCTTCATGATCCAGATCGTGAAGGGCAGGTTGAACGCCGTATAGAGCATGATGATGCCGGGATAGCCGCCGGCCAGGCCGGTCAGGCGAAACATCACGAATATTGGAATGATGATGATGATCGGCGGCAGCATCCGCGTCGCCAGGATGATGAACAGGTAGGTATCGTTGCCCTTCAACGGCCAGCGCGAAAACCCATAGGCGGCAACCGTGCCGATGATGAGCGCCAGGCCGACGCTGACACCGGCCAGGAAAACGCTGTTGAAGAAAAACAGGCCAAACTGGGTATCCATCACCTCGCCGCCCTGATAGTAGGCGCGGCGAAAAACAGCGCTGAAATTATCGAATGTCGGCGTGAACAGGATGCTCGGCGTGAGGGCGTCGCGCGGCGTCTTGAACGCGGTGAGTATGATCCACAGCACCGGCAGGAAATAAATCAAGCCGACCACGGCGCAGATGGCGCTGCGTCCCCATCCGGCCGAGCCGACCTGGTAGCGCCGGCGCAACATCTAGAGCCGCGTTTGCCGAGTATGAATTTTCATGGCCACGCCCTCGGGCGAATAAACAGCTTATACCAAGAAGCGGTGATAATGACTCATAGGGACGGCTTGCCAAGGTTTTCGGTCAGTGCCGCCTATCATGCGTTCAGGGGCGCGTCCGATTTCGCCCTTTTACGCTCATCGGCGGCGCGCCCGGAGGCGACATATTCGAAGATCTCGTGATAGTCCGGATGCTCGGTGCCGCACAGGCGATCCCACCAGGTGAAATAGAGCCCGTAATTTTTGTCATCACAACTGTGGTGCAGGTCATGATGGGTGTTTGTCGTCAGCAGACCAAATACGACATGCGCCGCGGTGCCGCGCGGAAACAGCTCGAAGCCGCTATGGCCGATAACGTTGCGCAGGATCATGTGAACCATGAACAGGTATATCACCGTGACGTGCACCGGCAGGATGAAGATGAGGATGGTGAGAAACATGGTTTGCAGCACCGCCTCCATCGGCGCAAAGGCGTAGGCCGCCCAGGGCGTCGGGCTGAGCGAATCATGATGCAGCCGGTGAAACGCTTGATAGAGGCGCGGAAGATGCATCAGGCGGTGCGCCCAATAGAAATAGGCATCGTGCAGGACGATGGCGGCGGCCAGGCTGAAGGCGCCGTAGAGCCAGCCATACTCGGCCCAGTCGGTGTAAATCAGCGTCCAGCCTTGAACCATGAAGAGATAGATGCAATAGCCGTTGAGCGCGAAAACAAGCGCTGTGAGAATGGAATAACGCACTTCGCGCCGGACCGTGGCCGCGGGCTCGAAACCGGCCTGAATCTTGCGCCCGCGCAAGGGATTGCCCTTCCAGCGATAGAGAAAAAGAAAAGCCGAGCTGGCCGGAATGACGATCAGCAGAAGCTGGCCGCCAAGAATCTTGAGCCACGCCGGCAAGTCGGCGATGAAATCCTCGAAACCGGCCATGAGCGGCCTTCTCCTCTCTGCTTGCGGGCATTCGCCGCAGGCACGCCGGTCGGCCGGTCCGGGCTGAAAAACCGGCCGGCCGCCAGCGCAATTGAATTCGCGTCCGCGCCTTGAAATTTTTCTGGCTGCTTCGTCGGCGTTCGCGGGTGTTCCAGTAATTGTTTGAAACTAAATATTATTTTTCGCTAGATTCCACCCCACTCCGTGTCCGTTCTTGTCACCTACGGAACGGAATTTCGGTGCGCAGAATATGCCGCGGCAGGTCGGGGATGCAAGGCCAGATAATCGCGAGCAGCGGATATTGGATCCACCGCCGCAACACCGCCACAGCACCGCCGAAGGGCGATAATGTCGTTTCACCCCGCATAGCAGACCAACTTGGAGATTGGCATTTTCGTCTCAACGTTACCCTGAGCAGGCGTTGGCGGTGTCGGAGGCACAATTCATTGGCATCCGCGCCCATCGTGAGAGAGGCGGTTACTGGATTCTCTGCGCCCGCTGCTGAGACTTGATCCAGATCAAATTCAATTGGCCGCAAACCCAACAATGTTCATACCTTATCAGGCCTATCGGAAGGTGTGCGCTTTCACGCTGACGCCTCTAGTGTTTCGGGGGGATGGGTTCGAGGCCTGTTTCGAAGGGCGCTATCTCGGGCCGTTTCCGCCGGACACGGAGCCTGACTTTACCGACGTTATGCGCAGCACCGCAGTGGAGCAGCAGGCCATTCGATTTGTGCCGGCTGAAGGCTTGCACGCTTCGCAAACCTGTCGCCGACGTTTTCAGGGCGTGGATTGCCCCCAATGTCAGTTGCCAACCCGCAACGAGTAGCGCTCGCTATTCCGGACCCAATGGTGGCGTGACATTTTGGGCTGGCTTTGATCCTGACCCGGACTTCTTTGGCGGCAACAGGATGCGATGTGTTTGCCTCGGTATGACCAAGGGTCACGCCGTGGCCTGGCAGTTCATAATGGTTTGGATTGCCGGCCCGTCACGCAATGCTGCGGTGAAGTGACGGGCAAGAGTTGAAGAGGGGTTTGATGGCGGCTCACGCGTCGAGGCGGCGACGAGACGGCGGGCGACGCAGCCGCCGCGGCATGAGCGGTTTGCTCGTCGCGCTCGCCGCCGGCGCGTGGCTCGCGGCCTGCACCACCGGCGATGTGGCGATGAATCCGAGCGTCACGACGGAAACCACTCCCGTGGAGCGCAGCTTGGGCTTTTACCTGAGCGAGGCGTTCGAGACCGACGTTCGTGAGGTGGCGCTTCGCGGCCAGGGCTACATCGCGAAGTTTCCGCTGGGCCAGGCAAGCGCAGCCTTGTTCCGCAATCTGATACCCAGGCTCTCCGCAGGCGCCGTGGAGGTCGCGGCGACGCGGAGCGACGCGGCGGTCGACGCCGTGATCGAGCCGGTGATCGATGATTTCGTATTTTGGACCATGCGCATCGGCGGCCAACACTTCTGGGTGAAGGTTCGCTATCGCTTCAATCTATATGCCCCGGCGGGCGAGTTGATCACCGGTTGGACGGTCGAGGGAAGCGGCGAGGGCGCCGGCATGGGCGAAGCCGCCGACCAGGCTGTCGAACAGTCCGCGGCCCGATTTGCCGCCAGCTTCCGGCAGATGCCGGAGGCCCGGCGTTGGCTCGACGGCCTGCCGTTGGCGGCGGCGACGGCGGCGGCGGAATTGCAGAAGACCGAACCCGCCATGGGCTTGGCGCCAAGGACCGGGGTCTACGATGGCGCCGTGCGCGTGCGCGTGGAGCCCGAGCCCGCGGGATGGCGGGACTTAATGGAAGCGCTCGCCGCCGAGCAGGACGCCCGCCCGGTCAGGCTCACCGCGCTTGCGCTGCGCATCGAGAATTTGGGCGCATCCCGGCTCCTCGTGCGCCCGTCCGACATCGCGCTGACGGATGACGGCGGCGCGCCGCCGCTCGAGCCGTTGCCCCACTCCGCCGTGGCCGCCGTGTTGACCGAGCAGCATGGGCGCATCGCCTCGCCGGCGGCCGGCGCCGGGCTGCTGGCCCTGCCGCTGCTCATCGCCGCCCTGGCAAACCTCGCTTCCGCCTCGGAAGAACTAACCGACTTCGAGGCGCGCAGCGCGACGCTGGTCGCGCAGCATTTGCGGGAGACGATCGTCGTACCGGGTGAGGCGGTGGAAGGCCTGGTCTATTTCCCGGCGGCCCGTCCCAAGCTGCGTGGCCTGATGATCGAGATTCCGGTCGTCGATCTCGACGGCGCGACGCGCTACGTCGTTCGCGTGCCCGCCGGCGAACCGACGGCCAGCTTCAAGCCCTTCACCGCCGAGCAAGATCCCGCCGAGGAGAAAACCCAATGAGAGTGATCGCCGTGTTGGCTCCGCTTTTAGCCATTGTGCTGCTTGCCGCCTGCGGCCCGCGCTACCACGTTGAGGGCCAGACCTTCGAGACCAAACAGGCGGCGCTGGACCATGCCGAGAAAGTCCTCCGGGAGCAATTCGGCGAGCCGCCGCCGCCGCTCCCGGCGCCGATCGCGGGACCGGCCGTCCTGGTCGCGCCGCGGGCCGCCGACATCGAGGTGATCTATCGGCGCGAACATCCGGGCCAACCGACACAGCTCGTCGAGCTCATCGCGGGCGCCGCCGCGATCAGCTATAGCGTGATCGCCGACGTTGTCGAGAGCCGCGCGATCTTCACGCGCGTCGAGCGCGTGTCGGCGCCGACGCCGGACGGCGTCACGGTGCCCGAACGGGGCTATCTGCTGTGGCTCCAGCAAGTCAACGCGACCGACGAGTTCCTCCACATCATGGCGCATGGCGAATCCGAGACGACGGAACTCACGACCGGGGCGACGCCGGAAAAAGACATCGACCTTGTCATCTTCGTGGAAGCGATTGAGGCCTTCGTCCGGAGCCACCCGGCCGAGTGACGGCGTGCGCGTCGAGAACGCCGGACAGCGCGACCTTAGGGAGTTGCAGGAAGCGCTTTTGGTAGCCCGGGTCCCCGCGCAAGCAGAATGTCGGCTGTTGGCTGAGAACCGAAGTTCAAGCCACCGTCAAAGGTCGACCGGCAACCAATCTCCGGCCGATCCATCGATGCATTCGGCGAACGGGCTGGCGGACCGGTGACCGCCCCTCTTATGTGGCCGCGTCCGCCCGGCGTTGCTCGAGCGCCTCGATCACCTCCACCGACGTCACAATGTCGCCGAACGTGGTGAGCGCCCGGATGAGCTTGAGCGCCGCGTCATGTGATTCGGAACTGGTGCCGGCAACGCAGTCCTCGAGGACGCGGGTGTGATAGTCGCGCTGGCACGCGTCGCCGGCCGTCCACAGCACGCAGACGTCGGAGCAAACGCCAGCAATCAGCAGCGTCTCGACTTTGAGCCGGCGCAGGATTTGATCCAACTCGGTGCCGAAGAATATGCTGAAGCGCCGCTTGATGATGCGGACGTCATCGGCGTGGGGTGTGAGCGCGTCGACAATCTCGAAGCCCTTGCTGCCCTCTATACAGGGCGGCGCCGGCGGCGCACCCGGCTGCGCCCGGGAATGCGCGCCGGTGACCCAGCCGCTGCGCCCGTCCCAAAGCAGCCGTCCGCCATCGACACCGCTCGCACGGTGCGCCTCCTGACTGAAAATCACCGGTACCCCGGCGCCGCGCGCGGCGGCGATGAGGCGGGCGATCCGCGCCACCATGGTTTCGGCGCCGAGCGCGTAGGAGCCGACCTCCGCATCGACGAAATCGTTCTGCATATCGACGATGGCCAGGGCCGGCCTGCCGATGATGAGATTGTCCATTGTCCCCTCCCCTGCTCGCCCGTGCCTCCCCCTCAGGCGATCGCCGGCAGCATCCGCTCTCGCGATAGGTGCGCACGGGATCGTTATACTCAAATCCGTGCATCGAATAGACGAGGCTCGATTTCATGCTGTCACGCTTTATTCTAAATGCGGCAAACCCTCGGCCGCCCGGGTGCGCTCAGAGAGAGGGTCTATCCAAGGCAAACGGCGCCAGCAGACCGGGCTCGCCGGTGGTGACGAAACCGGCGACGGCCTCGCCGACGCCCGGCCCCAATTTGAAGCCGTGGCCGCTCGAGCCGCATACCACGAAAAGCCCCTCGACCCCCGGCACGCGATCGATAATCGGCAGATCGTCGGGGCTCATGTCATAGACGCAGGCGTGGCCCGGCTTGACGCCGAGTTCCGCCAGCTTCGGCATGCGGGTGAGGAAGGTATCGAGGATCTCGACGGACTCGTCGTCACTGGCGGTTTGCGAATATCCCTCGGGATCACTTATCAGAACGCCACGTTCGGTCTCAAGGTTGCGCTCGCCGGTGCCACCGCCCGGCCAGGAGCCGAGATATATGGCGCCCTCTCCTTCCGGCCGGCCATAATTCATGAACATGTTGTCGGCCCAGTCAAATGGCATGAATTCACGAGCCGCGCCCGGTGCATCCAAAACGGCGACCGTTGCACGCTCAATTGTGAGCGGCAGTTCGACGCCAAGCTGAGCGATCAACGGCTTGGTCCAGACGCCGGCTACAGAGATAACGATATCGGCGGCAAGACGCACGCCGTCTTCCGTCTCGACGCCGGCAATGCGGCCGCCCTCGGCAACGATTTTGCGAACGCGGGTATTTGTGCGCAGCTCGACACCGCGATTGCTTGCCCCCCTGGCAAGCGCACTTGTCGCGCTATAGGGATCGATATATCCGGCCGAGGGCTCCCACACCGCCAACGCCACACCATCCCAATTATAGTCGGGCGCCAGCTTTTCGAATTCACCCGGCGGTAGAGCCTCGATAGGGGTACCTTCCTCGCGCACACGATCGACGGCATCGCCAAACAGCGTGGCGGAATCGGGATCCACTGCCCACAGCAGGCCGATCTCCTGGAAATTAATGCCTTCGCCGGTCAGCTCGGGAATTTGCTTCAGGATATTGGTGCCGCGCGCCGCCAGTTGCGACAGTTCGGGCATCAGATAGAAGGCATGGCAGCAGGCGGTGGAATTGCCGCTCGGCCCCGAGGCCGGATGTTCGCGCTCCAACAAGGTTGTACGAACGCCGAGTTCGGCGAGGTGGAAGGCGGTGCTGGCGCCGGCAATTCCGGCGCCGATGACGATTGCTTCGGTGGTTGGTGCAGCACTACTCATGTGATGACCTCGTCTCTGTTCTCCCACGCACGGCCACAGGCGGCCTCATGACACCGTATACCCCTTCACTCGCAAGCATTCACTAACCCCGTCGTTAAACTCGCTCACCGATTCATAGGCGCCGACGCCAATACCGGCGCCGGCACCGACGATCGCACCGACGAGCATGCCCTCGGCCCTTTCATTTGCCGTAAAGCCGAGATGGAGTCCGTAATAGGCGCCGACAAGGCCTCCCCACAGCCCGACGCCGGTGGTCTCGAGCGCCGCTTCGAGGGCGCTGCCGCCGCGGCATTGGTTGAGATCGGTGTAATAGGCTTTGTAGTCGAATCCGGAAACGGTGCGGTCGACGTCCGGCCCGGCACAGGCGGCCAGCGCGGCGCCAAGCGCCAGGGCGGACAATGCTGCTGATGCGCGGCGGAACATGCGGGCAATGGTCCGGCAGGGCGCGGCACGAGTCAAGTTTCGATGCGCGGTTCGCCTCGCTGGTCAGCACCGGATCGGCGGACTATGCTTGCATCCAAAGCCGCCACGGCAGGCAGCAAGGAGCGCCATCATGATGGACGAGCGCAAACCCGACGAGACCTTCAATATCGAGGTCGATGACTACAATGTCGTCGCCTATAGCTTCGGCCAGGGCGATGAAGTGCTGTTTTGCCTGAATGGCGGCCCCGGCCTGCCCTGCGATTATGTCCGAGATTCGCATTCCTGGTTGGCCGACAGGGGCTATCGCGTGGTCGCCTTCGATCAGCTCGGTTGCGGCAAATCGGACCGCCCCGACGATGCTTCCCTGTGGACCGTCGAGCGCTATGTCGAGGAGACCGAAGCCGTTCGCAAAGCGCTGGATCTTGGTGTCGTGCATCTCTATGGCCAATCCTGGGGGACCTGGATCGGCATCGATTATGCGCTCAAATATCCCGCCAATTTCAAAACGCTTACGCTCGCCAACGGCGCCGCCGATATCCCGCATCTGGCGCGCGAACTGAAGCGCCTGCGCCAGTCGCTCGGGCCCGAGACCGAGGCCATGATGCAGCGCCACGAGGCCGAGGGCAGCATCGAACATGCCGAATATGAGGCTGCCGTCACGATAATGAATCACCGCCACGTCTGCCGTCTCGATGTCTGGCCCGACGCCGTGAACCGTTCATTGTCGGATTGGAGCATGGACCCGTACAAAACCATATGGGGAAACAATGAATTCTCGCCGACCGGCAATATCAAGGACTGGAACCGGGTTCCCGACCTGGCGAGGATTTCACAGCCGGCATTGGTGATGTGTGGCCAGCATGATCACCTGACCCCTGCCTGTTCGCAGAAAATGCACGACGCCCTGCCCGATTCACGCATCAAGGTGCTGGAGAACGCCTCGCATCTGTCGATGTGGGAAGTGCCCGACGCCTATTTCGATATTTTGCTGGAATTCCTCGATAGCCATCGCGATTGAGATGTCAATGCGATGGGCGCGCCGCGCCGCCCGACATCCGAAAAAAGAGGAATCACTCTGAAAGGTTCTTAAAACCCCCATTTCCCAGATGAAACCGATATTTCATGCGGCGGCAACATGCTTCTGCTATAA
>CAJXFT010000142.1 GCA_913053235.1 uncultured Alphaproteobacteria bacterium | reverse complement strand
AGATCGCCGAATTGCCGCGCCCCAGCGAGTTGATGCGGGCCAGCATGGCGGCGCGCACATGGGCGTCGTCGAGATAGTTGCCGACGTTGGATTGCACGCAGCGCAGGATGTTGTTCTGCACCTCTTCCGCCTTGTCCGCCGGCACCAGCCAGTTGACGAAACCGCCGACGCTGGTGGTGACGCCGTAGATGATGCGCCCCGATTCGACGAATTCGTCGAGCAATTGGCGCGACGCAGTGACCCGGGCGCGAATTTCCTCTGTGATTTCGACCCGCATGTGCGGATCGCGGGCGGCGGCGCTGAGCTCATCGACGGTCATATCGGTGCCGTCCGGAACCATCACGCGGCCGGTTTGGGGGCTGTTTGCCGCGGCGCTCGGCGCGGCGCCGTTCAGCTCCCGCTCCAGGGTTGCGATTGTGGCATTTACGGTCATGACAGCTACGCTATTTATGAGAATCACTCGACATCAGTTTATTCCCGACCCCTTAAGAATTTATTCCTTTATTTCCTGATGATTCCATATAATAGCAAGGATATTTCTATTTCAGAGAAAATTAGAAAGGATATTGCGAAATGGCCGAATCCGAAGCAAGCGACGCCCTGCGCCTCGATCCGTTCGAGCGCCGCATTCTGATCGAGCTGCAAGCCAATGCGCGGCTGACCAACGAGGAACTCGCCAAGCGCGTCGGCCTGTCGCCCTCGGCCTGCTGGCGCCGCGTCAAGGCGCTCGAAGAGGCCAAGGTGATCCTGCGCTACGCCGCGATTCTCGATCCGCGCAAAGTCGGGCTCGGCGAATGCGTCTTCGCCCATATCTCACTGACCCGCCATTCACTGGCGTTGGCCAGGGAGTTCGCCGAAGCGGTCCAGGTGCGCCCCGAAGTGATGGAATGTTTTTTCACCACCGGTGACGCCGACATCCTGCTGCGCGTCGCGACGCCGAGCGTCTCGGCTTACGATCGCTTTCTCGAGGAGCATATCTTCCAGGCCGAAGGCATCTCGCAGGTGCGTTCCAACTTCGCCCTGCGCCAGATCAAATACGAGACCGCATTGCCGCTCCAGGAGGGCTAAGGCGGGGCTCGAACGAGCCTAATCCTGGCGCTGCGCGAGCTTGAGAAAGGTCGTCAGCGTGATCGATTTCAGGGTCGCCACGCTGGTGTCGTCGATCTCGGCCAGCACCCGGGCGAGGGCGCGGCCGATGTCGGATTCAGCGCCGGCCTCGGAGCGCGCATGCGCCGGCGCCGCGACGTCCTCGAATATCTCGATCACATCGAACAGGGTGATTCGCTTGGCGTTGCCGAGAAAGCGGTAGCCGCCGCCGGCGCCGCGGGTGCCATCGATCAGGCCGGCGCGCGTCAGGGCGCGCAGCACCTTGGCCAGATGATTGACCGAGAGGCCGTATTTTTCGGCGATATCGGCGGCCGAAATCTGGCGCTCGGGATGGCGCGCCAATTCGAAAACGGCGAACAGGGCGCAGCGCGTCGCCTGTTGCAGCCTCACCCGCCCCGGTCCTCGTCGCTGTCGTGGTGGCTTGGCAACGGCATTTCGAGCTGTATGAACGGGCCGCCCATCATGCCCTGGGAGCGAAAGAACGCCATGTTCAACCGGTCGT
Source organism: uncultured Alphaproteobacteria bacterium (assembly GCA_913053235.1). Taxonomy (GTDB): domain Bacteria; phylum Pseudomonadota; class Alphaproteobacteria; order UBA828; family UBA828; genus PTKB01. Next base: position 7,746 of record CAJXFT010000142.1, on the reverse strand, counting down.
CGCGGGCCAGCATGGTGCGCACCGTATCGGCGCCGTTTTCGGCCAGGCGCGCGGTGATCGCCTCGAACAGCCGGCTGCCGACCTTGCGCAGGCGAACCGCCGGGTCGACGGCGAGGGCAAATATCCAGCCGGTCGGCGGCGAGCCGAACTCCCACGCCCGAATCTCGCCGATAATGAAGCCGACAACAGTTTGGCCGGCGCCCTCGGCGACGAGAAAAAAGCGGTTTGTCCGGTCGCCATAGCGGCTGAACATATCCTCCCAGTAATCGGGCTTGGCGAGGCTGGTGATGCGCATATCGAGCTGGGTTATCGCCGCGATATCGGACGCCTCGGCGCCACGAATGACGAAATCGCCGGGCTCCGCGCCGCTTGTCCCGCTCTCCGACATGGTTCCTCCAATCCGAATTAATCCAGTGTATTCGATTGCCATGACGGGAAATAGGTATTTCGGTACTGTTTTCAATAATTGGCCGTCCGATGCAAGCATCCGCTTGCGCCGGCGAAAATAATATCGACAATTATTTTGTTCGAAGCGGCGACAATAAGAACTGCAACAGCACCGCTTTTGGGGAGACAATCATGGCGGGTGAATCTGTTTCTGTCGATCGCACATCGACGCCGCCGGAAATCACTTTCGCACCGGGTTTTAACGCGGCGGTCCCCTTTATCGACCGTCACCTTGATGCCGGGCGCGCCGACAAGATCGCCATACGCACGGCCGCCGGCGGCGCGCTCAGCTATGGCGAACTGGCGGCCAACGTCAACCGCGCCGGCAATGCCTTGCTCGGCATCGGCATGGCGCCCGGCGAGCGCCTGATGATGATGGTCAAGGACTGCCCGGAATTCTTTTACCTGTTTTGGGGCGCCATCAAGGCGGGCATCGTGCCGGTCCCCGTCAACACGCTGTGGCGCGCCGCCGATTATACTTACGTGCTGCAGGATTCGGGCTGCGGGCTTTGCGTCTATTCACCGGAGTTCGCCGACGAAGTGGTGCCGGCGCTGGCTGCCGCGACGCCCGGCCCGGCGCATCGCTTCGCCGTCGATGGCGCTGGCGCCACCATGGCATCGCTCATCGCGGCGGCTTCGCCGCTTTTGGCGCCGGCCCCGGCGAGCGCCAGCGACGACTGCTTCTGGCTCTATTCATCGGGCACCACGGGAAAGCCCAAGGGCACCGTTCATGCCCATCGGAGCATGGTCGTGACGAGCGAGAACTGCGCCGTCGGCACGCTTGGTCTCAGCGATGACGATATCTGTTTTTCGGCGGCCAAACTGTTTTTCGCCTATGGCCTGGGCAACGCGTTGAGCTTTCCGCTATGGCTCGGCGCGACGGTGGTGTTGTTGCCCGGCGCGCCGACACCGGAGAGCGTCTTCGCCACCATAGAGAGGCACAGGCCGACTGTTTTCTTCGGCGTCCCGACGCTCTATGCGGCGCTGCTGAAGGCGCTCGAAAGCGGCGACGCCGACCTTTCCTCGCTCCGCCTATGCGTGTCCGCCGGCGAGGCCCTGCCGGCCGATATCTATCGCCGCTGGAAGCAGCGCGTCGGCGTCGATATCCTCGACGGCATCGGCTCGACCGAGGCGCTGCACATATTCATCTGCAATCGCCCCGACGATATCAAACCCGGTCATAGCGGCCGCGTCGTGCCGGGTTACCGGGCGCGCATCCTCGATGCCGGCGGCAATGAAGTGAATCCCGGCGACAGTGGCCAGTTGATGATCGCCGGCGGCTCGACGGCCAAATATTACTGGAACAATCCCGACAAGACCGCCACCACCATGGTCGGCGACTGGCTCAACACCGGCGACACCTATATCCGCGACGAGCAGGGCTACTATCTCTATTGCGGGCGCAATGACGATATGATGAAGGTCGGCGGTATCTGGTGTTCGCCGTTCGAGATCGAGGCCAAGCTGATCGAGCATCCCAAGGTGCTGGAGGCGGCGGTGGTCGGGCGCGCCGACGATGCCGAGCTGATCAAGCCGGCGGCCTATATCGTCCTCAATGATCCCGCTGACGCGGATGATGAGACGGCTACGGAACTGCTGCAACATTGCAAGCAGGGGCTGGCCAAGTATAAATATCCGCGTTGGTTCAATTTCGTCGACAGCTTGCCGAAAACCGCGACGGGCAAGATTCAGCGCTTCAAATTGCGCTGATGGGCATGGCGCCAAAGCGTGGAGGACAATCGATGAGTAATGGATCACCCGACACGCCGCGCGCCCTCAAGGCGGCGGATTTCGAGGCGGTGGTGGAGATCGACCGGCGCATCACCGGCCGCTCGCGCCGCGTCTTTTTCGAACGGCGCCTGAACGCGGCGCTTGCCGACCCGACCGGATTCCTGTTCGTGGCGATGGAAAGCGCGGGCGCCCTCAGCGGCTTCGCCATCGCGCGCATGCAGAATGGCGAGTTCGGCGATGATCGCCGCGCCGCTGTTTTGGATATGCTCGGCGTCGACCCCGACAGCCAAAGGGGCGGCATCGGCGGCACGCTGCTCGGGGCCATCCTGGCGCTCATGAAAAAACGCGATCTTCACGAATTGCGCACCCAGGTCGCGTGGCACGATCAGGCGCTGATGCCGTTCTTCGCCGCCGCCGGCTTTTCGCTGGCGCCGCGACAGGTGCTCGAGCGCGCCACCGCTGGCGGCCTGAGCGGTTCCAGCGACGACAATCCGGCGCCCGACCGCGATATCGCGCCGCGGCGCCTCGACGCCGGCATGGCCGATCACAGCGGCCCCGGCAGCGATGATTTCGTAGCACTTGCGCATGACCGCGCGCTGGTCCGCTCGATGACGGCGGACGACCTCGCCGCCATCATCGCCATCGACGAAAAATTGACCGGCCGCGCGCGCGCCGCCTATTACGACGCCAAGCTCAAGGAGGTGATGGATGAGAGCGGCGTTCGCGTCTCGCTGGTCGCCGAGGCCGACGGGAGGCGCGTCGGCTACATCATGGCGCGCGCCGATTACGGCGAGTTCGGCCGCGCCGAACCGACCGCGATTATCGACGCCATCGGCGTCGACCCGGGCTGGAGCCGGAGCGGCATCGCTTCCGCCTTGTTATCGCAACTGATGGCCAACCTCGAAGCGCTGCATGTCGAGACGGCGCGGACCACGGTGAGCTGGAACAATTTCCCGCTTCTCGGTTTCTTGCGGGGCTGCGGATTTACACCGGCGCAACAGCTCGTGCTGTCACTGAGCGTTTGAGCTCACGAAGCCTTCGCCAACTGGCCGAGGCGGCTCAGCTTTTGGTGGCGGAAGGCGCCCCAGATGGCGGCGCCGATGGCTCCGGCATAGATCGAATCCGGATGGCTGTAGGCGTTCACATCGTTCTTGAAGTCGGCGATGGTTTCCTGCAGTGCGGCGAGCAGGCCGTCGTCGAGAGCCAGGCCGCCGGTCAACAGCAGGTCGCCGTCGGTGACCTTGATGACGCGCAGCAGCTTGACCAGGCGCGTCGCCATCGAGAGGTGGATGCCTTTGAGGATGTTGGGCGTGGAGATTTGCCGCGACACCATGTTGATGACGTCGGTCTCGGCCAAGACGGCGCAGATGCTGGAGACCTTTTCCGGGTCGTCGGCCTGAAGCGATAGCGGGCCGATCTCGTCCTGCGTGATGCCGAGGTAGCGCGCGATGTTCTCCAGGAACTGGCCGGAGCCGGACGCGCATTGCGAGGTCATGCGGTAGTCGAGCACCTTGCCGCGCGAATCGACGGTGATGGCGCGGCCGTGCAGGGCGCCGATATCGAGGACCGCGCGCGACGAGGGCGCCAGATATATGCCGCCGCGCGCATGCGTGGTCATCGAGTAGAAATGGCCGGTGGCGAATTCGAGATTTTCCGATTCGCCGGTGGTGGCGATATAGGCGACGTCGCTTTCGCCGACGCCGGCATCATTGACCGCGTCCTCGAAAATAGCGCGGGCCAATTTATGCTGGTCGCGCTTGCGGATCTTTTCGGTGCGCCGCGACAGCCATTTGATCTCGCCCTTGCCGCCGTCCTCGACGTCGAAGACGACCGCCTTGATGGCGCCGGTGCCGACATCGATGCCTGCTGTAATCGCCATGCTATTGCTCCTGTCCGCTCCTCGGTATTATCAGTTGTCGAGCGCCCGGCGGGCGAAAGTGGCGGCGCCGAGCGCGCCGGTATAAATCGACGCCGGGTCGATATTGATGGTCATGTCGCCGTAATTCTCCTGGATCACCTTTTTGAGCTCGCGCACGGCGGCCTCGTTGTTGGCGACGCCGCCGGTGAAGGTGAACTCGTCGTTGATTCCGCCGGAGCGCGAGACGATCGACATGGCGCGCAGGATGATGGCGCGGTGCAGGCCGGCGAGAATGTCCTCGCGCTTCTCGCCGAGCGCCAGGCGGTCGCGAAATTCGGCGCCGGCGAAAACCGTGCAGGTCGAGTTGATGCGCACCGTCTTGGTCGCCTTCATCGCCATCGGGCCGAGCTCGTGCAAGCCCATATTCATTTCGTCGGCGATATAACCGAGATAGCGCCCGCAGCCGGCGGCGCAGCGGTCGTTCATCTGGAAGTTCTCGACGATGCCCTCGGCGTCGACCTGGATCGCCTTGGTATCCTGGCCGCCGATGTCGAGCACCGTGCGGGTGTTGGCGTACATCACATGGGCGCCGAGCCCGTGGCAGAGGATTTCCGAGCGGATATGCTCTTTTGGAAACGGCAGGGTGACGCGGCCATAACCGGTGCCGACCACATATGTCTCTTCGATTTCGACGTCGAGCGCGTCGCGCATGGCCGCCTGCACCTTCTCTTCACTGAGGTCGAATTCGGGCGCGCGCTCGATCACGCGGCCGAGGCAGTGCTGAAACTTCTCGGCCAGGCCGCCTTCGGGTGGCCGATTCTCGACATCGATGATCGACTTGTCGTAGGTGTTGAGAAGCTGATCAAAGCTGACGCCGGTTTGTTTGGCGACGTCCTCGCCGATCTGCATGACGCGCGATCCGGCGATGTCGCGGAAGAAATCGGATTTGCGCTTGGCGCCGCGCTGGAACAGGCCGGGCGCCTCCGCTTCGATGCGGCCGAACACCTCGTCAAGCGCTTCGAGCAACCCGGTGGCGCCGGGCTCGGCATGCGATTTGCAGGTTTCGTGCAGATCCTCGAGCTGCTCGAGAAATTGCTCGAGGCGGATGGAAAGCTCGATCTCCTCCATGATGCCGGCCATGTCGCCGCCGCCGGCGGCGCTGCCGAGGCCGCGGCTGAACAGCGTCAGGCGGGCGCCGATGCGCGCTTCCTGCTTGGCGACGGCGGCGGCGGTGGCATAGTTGGAACGCGAATTGGTGATGCCCTGGCCGAGCACCTCGTAATCCTCGTCCATCAGCACCGCCTTGGTGGTGGTCGAGCCGAGGTCGATTCCGATATAGCATTTCATGGCTTGGTTCCCGCTACTCTTCAGGCGGCGCGGTGCGCCGAGCCGCCGCCGTGGCGTTTTTGATCGACCATCTGGAAATAGCTTTCGAGCCGGTTCTTGACGTTGGCCGGCGAGAAGTAGCGCGGGTCGACGAGGTCGGTCTCGATGAAGGCGGCCGGCTTGCCGGTGCGGTTTTCGATCTCGCGCATGATCATCAACTGGCCGGCCGAGAAGCTGTTGCAGCTCTTGATCGAATTGATCAGCAATCCGTCCGCCTGATATTCCTCCAAATAGGTTTCGATCATCTTCACCCGCTCCGGCAGGTTGCGGTTGGTGTAACAGCCGAGGCAATAATCGGCGAGGCTTTCGAGCGGCCGTGCCGGGTCGTGGCGGAAGCCGTCATAATCGTAGACGCCGCCGACCTTGGTGTAGGTGCTGGCGACGACCACGGCGCCGTCGTCATAGAACATCTTCCAGAAGTCGCGGAACGAGGTCCAGTTGGGCGGCCCCTCGACGACGAGGCGATATTTCTCTTCGCCCATCTCGCCCTCCGGAGTCACCGGCCCCTTGCCGGCGGCGATTCTCTGTTCGATTTCGTGGCGCAGCAATTTGTAATATTCGATCGCGTCGACAGTGCCGCGGAAGGCCGTGAAAATAGGGCCGATGTAGAACACGCCGCCGAAATAGGCGTCGATCGGCGACGGCCGGTTCTTGGCGCTCTGCAAGACCCAGACGAAATTCTCTTCCGCGGCGGCCGAATTCTTGAGGTTTTCGCGCAGCCGGTCGATGTCGAACTTGACGCCGCTGACCTCCTCAAGGGCCGGAATCACCTCCTCCTTGATCTGCTTGACGACATATTGGCGCATGTTGTCGGTGGTCTCGCCGTCGCCCTCATAGGGGACGTGCAGCATGGCCGTGCGGCAACCATATTGATCGCGCAACAGCTCGAACCATTTCATGAAGGTGAAGCAGCCCGTATAGGACAGCAGCAACAGGTCGGGCACCGGCATCGGCTTGCCGTTCGGCGCGATGGCGCCCTTGGCCATATGGCCGAGGTCGGCCTTGACGTAGGTGCAGACATCTTCCGACAGGCCCATCTTCTCGGCATCGGCTATCATTTTTCCCGATTGCTTGCGCATGCCGTTCTGAATGGCGTTGATCTCGGGCAGGTTGTTGAGCATGTCGAAGCACATCAAAAGCTCGTTGAGATTGCCCGGCACATAGGTCGCGGCGACCTTGCGCCCCGATTCCCCGGCCCCGGTCAGCTTGTCGTAATTGTCGGCGATCATCGCCTTCTGCTTGAGCATCGAAGGCTCTTTGACGACTTCCGTCGGCTGTTTTGCGGCGCTCATTCTTCACTCCACAGTTTGATCGAATCGGCAAAGGTTCCGGCCTGCTCGCGGATCGGCTGCATCTGGCCGGAGTTCTCGGCATATTTGAAGGAGATGTGCGGGATGTTGGCGCGCGTCAGCGCGCCGGCCAGCATCGGCCGATCGAGGAGCGCCGGGTCGCAGAAGCTGGGCGCCGCGAAGATCACGCCCTCGGCGCCGCGCTCGCGCACGGCGTCGATCAGATAGGCGCCCTTGCGGCTGCCGTCGGGCTCGTATTTGGCGGCGGTCTCGGTCGAATATTCGAGGAAGGCGCGGGCCAGGTTGGCGACCGGGTCGCCTTCCGTTGGCACATCGCGCAACAGCCAGCGGTTTACCAGCATGCAGTCGTCATCGACGATGTAACAGCCGGCGAACTCGATCGATTTGATCAGGTTGAGAGGCGGCTGCTCGCAAAACATCCCTTGCAGGATGATGCGGCAATTGTCGCGCATCGCGCTGTCCTCGGCCTCGGCCGCCACCAGGTAATCCTGCAACAGTTGCGAATGCGCCTCGACCGCCAGATTCATGCCGGCGCGCATCAACAGGTAGACGTGCCACGACGGCGCCTTCCACGGCTCTTTGGCGCGGTAGGCATAGACGGCGTTGACCAGCTTGCGGTTCTCGTTAAAGACCGCGATGGAGCGCCGGATATCGTCATCATCGATGGCGCGCCCGCATATGCCTTCCAGGCCCTTCTTCAGCTCGCCGAGTTCGCTGACATAGTAGTTGCCGCCGATCTCGTCCTTATAGTTCTGCGGCACGTCGAAATAGCGCGAGTAGAGCTCCGGATGCATCAGCTTCCACATGCCGGAGAGGTTGCGGATCACGTCGCAGATACTGGGGAACAGCATGCCGTCGACAAAATCGAGGCGCTTGCTGACCGCGAGTTCGATGGTCGAACGCGGGATGCGGCAGATATAGCTCTGGTAATAGGCGTCGCCGTGAATGACTTCGAGATTGTCGCCGCCGCCGAGAATGCCGAGCGGCAGCATGCCGCCGGCGTGTATCAATTCG
>CAJXFT010000141.1 GCA_913053235.1 uncultured Alphaproteobacteria bacterium | reverse complement strand
GCTGGTGATCTTGCGGGCGATAACGCGGCCGTCATTCATCACCCCATCCTTGACGTAGAGGCGCCATGCCGCCCTGGTCGAGGAGATTTTCATCTCCTCCTCGCGGGTGTATTTATACTTGACCGCCCGGCCGGTCTTGATCGCCGCCAGCGTCGCGATGGGCTCGGTCTGCATATCGACCTTGCCGCCGAAGCCGCCGCCCACGGTGCCGCCGACAAAGCGCAGATTGTGCGGCGCGATATCGAGGATCCCGGCCACCGTGTCGAGGGTGAAATAGAGCATCTGGGTGTTCGAATGGATGGTGTAGCGCCCGTTGCCGTCGGGCTCGGCGATGCAGCCGGTGGTCTCGAGTGGCGCCTGCTCTATGGGGCGGGTCTGATACATGCCCTCGACGATATGGTCGGCCTCGGCAAAGGCTTTCTCGACATCGCCGTAACGGATTTGCGCCGCCGCGTGATCGTCGGGGAAGATATAATGATTGCCGGGCCAATGCGCGGTGACGTTGGGGGCGCCGGGTTTGAGCGCGTCCTCGACATCCATCACCGCCGGCAGTTCCTTGTAGGTGACCTTGACCAGAGCCGCGGCGCTTTGCGCCTCTTCAGGCGTCTCGGCGATCACGGCGACGATCGGCTCGCCCTTCCAGCGCACCTTGTCGAACGCCAGTACCGGCTCGTCGTCGGGTCCGACGCCGGCCGGGGCGAGCGGCGTCCACACCTTCTGGCCGGGCAGGTCCTCATGCGTCAGCACGCAGGCGACACCCGGCGCACTCTCGGCCTGGCTCGTATCGACGCTGACGATTTCGGCGTGCGGGTGTTTGCTGCGGTGCATCTTCAGATGCAGCAGGCGCTGGACGTTGGCGTCCTCGTAATAGCGCGTCTGGCCGCGCACATGCGTATCGAGATCGCGCAGCTTGACCGAATGCCCGACGGTATTGAATTCCTTGACTCCCATATTCCTACTCCCTCGCCTCAATCATCGCCCTGGCCGGAAAGCTCACCCGCGGCGCTCTCGACGGCATCGACGATGGGCAGATAGCTGGTGCAGCGGCATATGTTGCCGGACAGCGCTTCCATGATCTCGTCGCGGCTCGGCTTCGGGTTGCTCTCCATAAGCGCCGTCACGGCGACCAGCATGCCGGGCGTGCAGAAGCCGCATTGCGCCGCGTAGTTGGCGACGAAGCTCTCTTGGATGGCGGCCATGCTGTTGGTCTCGTTGAGCCCTTCGAGGGTCAGAATTTCGCTGCCCGCGACATCTTCGGCCGGCGTGATGCAGGCCAGGCGCAATTCGCCGTCGACCAGTACCGAGCAGGCGCCGCAGCCTCCTTGCGCGCAGCCGGACTTGACCGAGGTCAGGCCGAGCCCGTCCCTGAGGACGCTCAGCAATGTCTCGATCGGCCTGGCCATCACCGCTTCGTCGCGGCCGTTTACATTAAATTGCACTGCCTTCACCGTCATATTCACCTCCGTCCTGAACGCCGCCCGCGCTAGGCGAGCTGGCTCAGTGCCTTTTGTACATATACGCCGACCATGCGGCGGCGGTACCATTCGCTGGCCGTGGCGTCGGAAGCCGGGGCCGAGGCCGCGCTCGCCGCCGCCGCCGCTTTCTCGATCACCGCCGCGTCGAGGGCGCCGCCGCCCAGCGCCTGTTCGGCGGCCGTGCAGCGCATCGGATGGGGCGACGCGCCGCCGAGCGCGATGCGCGCCGCGCGCACATTGCCGCCATCCATTTCGACATGCACCGCGACGGTGATAACGGTCGTCGCGTTGAAGCGCTTGCGACCGCATTTAAGGTACACCGCCTCGCCCTTCGGTTCGGCGAACTGAATGCCCGTTACCAGGGCGCCGCTATCGACGCCGTCGGCGTAGAAATCACCCAGCGACAGCGAACGTTCTCCACCGCCGTCGGCGATACTCACACGCGCGTCGAGGGCGAGAAGAACCGTCGCGGCGTCGCCGTAGGGCGCGTGCGAGAACAGGTTGCCGCCGATCGTGGCGACGTTCTGGATCGCCACGGCGCCGATCTGGCGCGCCGCATCCCGCAACGCCGCTATCGGCACCTCTTTCTGTATTTGCGTCAGCGTCGCGGCGGCGCCCAACGACCACTCGCCGTCGGATTTCTCGACCCGTTCAAGGCCGAGCCGGCGCAATCCCATAATGTAGGGCATATACGGCACCAGAAATTGCATCGCCCTTGTGCCGCCTGCCATGATCGCGAGTTCACCGCCATGCTCGGCAATCATTCCGGCCGCCTCGGCGATCGTCTCCGGCTGTAGATACTCCGCCATCAGTACTCGACCTCCCAAAATAGCGTTTTGATCGCGCCGCCCGGGCCGCGATCCAAACAACATAAATTAGTTACCGTGACGCGGTTCACATTGCAACGCGATGGCGACGGCGAGCGTAGATAAACATATTAAGTGGTAAATATTACGCCGCGAACGCCTCGCATGCGCGACGCTACGGTCAGGGGCGGTCGGTATCCATGCACTGAACCACGCGGCGATATTCGCTCGGCGGAATGCCCCATTGCTTCTGAAAGAAGCGGGTAAAATGGCTCTGGGCGCTGAAGCCGAGGTCTCCGGCGATGACACACATGGTGTCCGAGCCGGCGGAGACTCGTGACACGGCCGAGTTCATACGCAGCATATTGGCGTAGAGGCCGGGGCTGAGATTGGTGTAGCGGCGAAAAAGCGTAAACAGATGCGGCCGTGAAATTCCCGAATGGCGGGCCAGCGAGTTAACGTTGAGGGTCTCGTTGGTATGTTCGGCGATATAACTGATCGCCTTGCGGATTCTAAAATCGCTGGCGAATTGTTTGGGCAGCGATATGTCGTCGGGCCGCGCATCGACCCAATTGCGGAGCACTGCTTCGACGAGGTCGAGGGTCAGATGTTCCAGCACCGCCTCTTCGACTTCCTCGCTCCATGTCAAGCCGTCGACGAGCGAGTTGACCGCCTGGCGGATCACCGGCGTAATTTCGACGCCCGGGCAGGCGAACATGCCGGCGCGCGCCAGGCCCTCGACATTATGGTCGAGCCGGGACAGCCATTCAGGCTCTATATAGAGCGCCAATATGGTCGAAGGTGGGGCGCCGGCCGGGTGGACATATTTGTGCGGCTCCCAGGAATTTACCAGCACCGCTCTCTTCTCGGTCAGCGGCCATGTGCGATTGCGAATGCTGTAGGCGGAGTCCGCGCCATCGCATTTGATCAGGATATGCCATTGCGAGTGGGCGTGGACGCCCAGCGAACTATCCAACTCGAACAGAGCGACGCGGCCCAACTCGCCTTGCACGATGCGCACCGCAAAAGCCATCCGAAGGTCTCCCAAGATCGTTGCATTCGACGTTTCTTCTGGTCGATCAAACGGGCGTTAACAGACAACAAGCCGTCAATATTATGCCGCTATGCCGTCGAGTCAAAGGGGTGGGCGCACCGGCGGCGGCCAAATCGGCGCAAAAACATACCGTTTGATAAGCCGTGACGCCGCCGCCGCGCCATATTGGGCAAGTTGAAATCGGGGAAAAGCAATGAACTTGCACAGATTACTCGCCGAACGCGCCGAGCAGGATTCGCCGATTGCCATCGGCCTTATCGGCGCCGGCAAATTCGCCACCATGTTCCTCGCCCAGGCGCGCCGCACGCCGGGTATGCACGTTATGGCGATCGCCGATCGTGATCCTGGGCGCGCCCATGACGCCCTCGCCGCCGCCGGCTGGCCGGCTTCCGCGGCGGTAGCGGCGAGCTTCGAACAGGCGCGCAAAAGCGGCACCACATATATCGTCGAGGACGCCGTCGAACTGATATGCGCCGACGGCATCGAGGTCGTGATCGACGCCACCGGCGATCCCGTGGCCGGCATTTTGCACGTGCTTACCTGTATCGAACAGGGCCGCCATCAGTTGATGGTCAATGTCGAGGCGGATGCCCTCGCCGGGCCGCTGCTGGCGCGCAAGGCGGCGGCGGCGGGCCTGGTCTACTCGCTCGCTTACGGCGACCAGCCGGCGCTCATCTCCGAGCAGGTCGACTGGGCGCGGGCCAGCGGCTTCGACGTCATCGCCGCCGGCAAGGGCACGAAATATCTGCCCGGCTATCATCACGTCATGCCGGACCAGGTGTGGGAGCATTACGGCCTGACCGCCGACGAGGCGGCGGCCGGCGGGATGAATCCGCAAATGTTCAATTCCTTCCTCGACGGCACCAAATCGGCGATCGAGATGGCGGCGGTGGCCAACGCCTCGGGCCTCACCGCGGCGCCCAGCGGGCTCGACTTCACGCCATGCGCGGCGGATGATCTCGCCGAGCGTCTGCGCCCGGCATCCGAGGGCGGCGTCCTCCATCACAAGGGCCAGGTCGAGGTGATCTCCAGCGTCGGGCGCAACGGCGAGCAGATCGCCGGAGACCTGCGCTGGGGCGTTTTCGTGGTGTTTGAAGCGCCCGGCGATTACGCCGCCACATGCTTTCGCGAGTACGGCATGAAGACGGACTCGTCCGGCCGTTACGCGGCGATGTACAAGCCATTTCACCTGATCGGGCTCGAGCTCGGCATCTCGGTCGCCAGCATTGCGCTGCGCGGCGAGCCGACCGGCGCGCCGACCGGCTTTCGCGCCGATGCCGTCGCCACGGCCAAGCGCGACCTGGCGCCGGGCGATGTTTTGGACGGCGAGGGCGGTTACACCGTCTATGGCAAGCTGATGCCGGCGGCCGACAGTCTGGCGCTGGGCGGGTTGCCGATCGGCCTCACCCAGGGCGCCAGGCTCAAGAAAGCGGTCAAGACCGATCGGCCGGTATTATATTCGGACATCGAACTGGACGAATCCTCGCTCGGCGTGCGCGTCCGGCGCGAGATGGAGACGATGTTCGAGCCGGCGGCCAGTGGCGCGGCTTAGACCTCGGCGGCGGCTTCGAGCGCGTTCCAGTCGACCGATCCGCTGCCGTCCGGATTGAGCGGCTGGACGCAGACATGGTCGGCACCGGCATCGAAATGGGCGCGCAGCCGGGCGCATATTTCGGCCGCATTGCCGGAGGCGACCATGGCGTCGAGAAAGCGGTCCGAGCCGCGGCCCGACAGTTCCTCCTCGCCAAAGCCGAGGCTCAGCCAGTTGTTGCGATAGTTTGGCAACATCAAATAGAGTTCGAGTACGCTCGCCGCGATGTCGCGCGCCTGCGTCGTGTCGCTCGTCAGGCAGACTTTCTGCTCGACGCAGAGCCACGCATCGGGTCCGAGAATTTCCCTGGCGCGCGCCGTGTGTTCGGGCGTTACCAGATAGGGGTGCGCGCCTTTGCTGCGGTCGCGCGCGAGCGCCAGCATGTTGGGGCCGAGGGCGGCGAGGACGACGTTGCGCTCCGCCACCGAGAAGCTGAACTGGGCGGCTTCCATGGCATCGAGATAGGCGCGCATTGTGGCCACCGGCTTGCCGTAGCTGTGGCCGCGAAAACCTTCGACCAGCGGTATATGCGAAACGCCGAGGCCGAGGACGAAGCGGTCGCCGTACAGCTTGTTGAGCGTATCGTGCCCGGCCATCGCGGTGACGGCGTCGCGCGCATAGATATTGGCGATGCCGCTGGCGACGATCAGCCGGTCCGTCTCCGAGAGGATGAAACCGCCGAAACCGAAGGTCTCGTAGCCGACCCCCTCGGGATACCACAGGGCATCATATTCGAGCCGCTCGGCGTCGCGCGCCAGCTCCGCTATCTCGCGCACCGAGAGCGCGTCGGGAAACATCCATACGCCCAACCTGCCAATGCTTTTCATACGCTTCCCATCGCTCCTTTCAGACCTGTCGTAATTTGAGCCGTAAATGTCCGGACGGCTCTTCCGCCACCTTCAGTCCGTAGCACTCGGAGCGGTCGAAGCCAACTCCGCCGCCGCCGGGCTGGCCGAAGCGAATCTTGTGTAATGCCTCGCACGGGATTTCCCGCGTCAACCATGCCCGGGAACCAGCCAGCAACATGGTCGACGATATTTGCGGAAGATTCTGGACATAACTAGGAAACTTATCATATTATTTCAACCAGTTAATGGAATACCCACGAACATCCACGGACGATCCATCGGCGCTGCGCGGCGCGGCGCCATGCGTGCCTGACGATGTCCGCCTCTACGCCATCGGCGACATACACGGACGGTTGGACCTGCTCACCGAGCTGCTCGACAGGATTTACCGAGACCGCGCCGGGCATGACGCGAGCCACCACAAGATTATTTTCCTCGGCGATTATATCGACCGTGGCGGCGACGCTCGTGCGCTGCTGGACTTCATCTCGACCGGCCAAATAGACGGCTTCGAAACGATCTATCTGGTGGGAAACCACGAGGATTACCTGCTGCGATTCCTCGACGACACGGCGATCGGCCCGAACTGGCTCAAATATGGCGGTGCGGTGACGCTGACCAGCTACGGCATCACGCCCGACGCCGAGAATTTCCACCGCGTCCAGAAGGAATTGCGCCTGGCCGTGCCGGAAAACCACCTCGCGTTCCTGCGCGGCCTCAAGACCTGGCACATCGAGGGCAGCTATCTTTTCGTTCATGCCGGCATCCGGCCCGGCGTCCCGATCGCGCGGCAGACCCGCCATGACCTGACCTTTAGCCGCGAAGGATTTGTCGATTGTGCGCATGATCACGGCCATGTCGTCGTGCATGGCCATACGGTATGCGCGGCACCGGAACTCCTGCCCAACAGGATCAACATCGACACTGGCGCCTTTAGCAGCGGAACGCTAACCTGCCTGGTATTGCAGGGGGCTAGCCGGGCAATATTGCAAACCTAATTCGCTATTCCGCCGGCATGACTTCGAGCAACATCGACACCGCTTTTTCGGCAAACGCCGGGTCATTGATGTGGGCGTCGAACTCGACCACAGGGATGCCGGGGCGCAGATGGTTCTTCAGGCTGTCGATGAACTGCCGGTCGCCCGCTTCGTCGTGTAGCGCGCCGCCCGGATGGGCGTAGGCGGAAAAACCGCCGAGCGGGATCAACACGGCGGCCGGACCCTCGGCCTTGTTCAGCTTGTCGGCCATGACACTGCCGACTCGTTGCATTTCCACCGGGCTCAAACGGACCAGTGTCACTTCGGGGTTGAAGTAATATGTTTGCCGCTTGGCGTATTTGTCGGGTAGGTCGCCGCGCGCGCCCTGAATAATAAAATCGACGCATCCCGGTACGACCAGTTGCGGCACGCCGTGGCGCCCGGCGACCTCGAGACGCTCCGGTCCGCCGGCGTGAAAGCCGCCGAACAGCTCGTCGGTCACCTCATGGGTGGTCATGTCGAGAATCGCGCTAAAGAGGCCGCGCTCGATCATCTCCTCCATCGCCCGGCCACCGGTTCCGTTGGGGTGGAACACAATTACTTCATAGCCGAGCCGCTCCAACCTCTTCTTGGCCACCATCATCACCGGCGTCGTGTTGCCGTACATCGTCGCGGCGATCGTCTTGGCGGGCTTGAGGTCGATGCTGATGCCCATGTCGAGCGCGCCCAGTATCGCACCGGCCGCCTGGTCGAAGATTTTTTTGCTGATCGCGTTGACGCCCAATATGTCGATGACCGAGTGCATGACGATTATATCGCTGGTGCCGACATAGGGGCCGAAGGGCTCGGACCCTTGCGCGATCGGCGTCACGATCATCTTGGGCAAGCCGAGCGGCAAGGCCTGCAAGGCGTGCGCCGCCAGGAGCGCACCGTCCTGCCCGCCGATCGCCAGGGCGCCGGCGATGGCGCCGCCCTCATGTTGCGCGACCATTACCTTGACCAGGCCACGCCGCATCACTTCGATGGCATGGCCGCGCTCCAGTTTTTCGACTTCGGCCAGGCTGGAGCCGCCAGCGGCGGCGACCTCCTCGCGGCTAACATCGGCGCGAACGGCTTGCGGCGCACCGCGCATGCCGGTATCGACAATGCGCACCGTGCCGCCTTTTTCCTCGATCCGGTCCTTGAGATATTTTACTTCCGGACCCTTGGTATCGAGCGTGGCGATCAGGGCAATGGCGCTGGCCATCTTGCCGCTCCTTGGTATTAGCTGCAGGCCTTCATGATGAAGGCGATGTATACCTTGGTGAGATCGATCAGCTCCTTCACCGTGGTGTGCTCATCCGGGCTGCCGACCCTGGTGTTGCCGCCATACGAGACGCAATCGATGCCGGCGCGCGCATAAAACGGCACTTCGAGGGAGGCGATCATGCCGGCCATCACCGGCTCCTGCTGGTGCACATGCTTGACCGCCTCGCTGATGAGCTGCACCGCTTCGGCATCCTCGCTGGTCTCCCAGGCGGTGATGCCGTTGTCGAGATAAACGTCAATCTCGGCTTCGATGGTGGCATCTTCGGCCTTTGCCTTGTCGACCCACCCCGTGACCGCATCAACGAAGCCCTGGGCGGTTTGGCCCGGCCAATAGCGCCCGCCGACGCGCAGCTTGCACCAGGTCGGCAGCGGAATGGTGACGCCATGCTGTCCCGGCCCCTTTCCCGGCGGGCGCGTCGGCAGGCCAAAGCCGACCGAGCCGCCGATGATCGGCCCGATATGCAGGCCCGCCCCGGTGCCGTTGAGGAGCGGATGCGTGACCTGGAAGTAGGGGTCTTCCTCTTTCATCTCTAAAAGAGAATTGATGATCTTGTTCATCGACACAACGGCGTTGACGGTCTGGTGGCCAGCGCGCTCGGAGAAGGCGCCAATAATAAATCCCGACGAACCCTTGGTGCGGATCTCGACCTCCACCTTGCCGGTATGACAGATGAAAACCTCGTACGGGCTGCCGACATCGCCCTCGAGGCAGATGTCGATTTTCATGCCGCTCTCGGCGATCATTTGGCCGCCCTGCTTGTGGCCGAGCTCGTCCACGGTGGCGGCAAAAATAAGATCTCCCTTCACGGTCACGCCGGATCGCTTCACCGTATCGATGGCGGCGAGCATCGCCGCCATCGGCGTCAAGCTGTCGCCGGTGCCGATGCCGTAAATCTTTTCGTCCTTGACCACGGCTTCGTGCGGCGAGAAATGGTCGACCGACGGCCAGTGGGTGTCGAGATGGGCGCACAGCATCACATTTTTTCCGGCGCCGGATCCGCGCTCGACGCCGAGCACGTTGCGCCGCCTATGAGAATGCGCCGTCGGCAACACCATCTCGATGATCTCGAGGCCCATGCGCTCCAACTCACGCTGAACGAAATCGGCCTTTTCCTCCTCCTCGCCGATGTAGGACGGAATCTTGATCAAGCTGCGCAACAGGCTGATCAGCTTTCCCTCGTCGAGCATGGCGATGACGTCATCAATAGTTTTCGTGTTGGATAGATTCGGCGCATCCGTCATTTTTACCGACATTTCCCAGATAACCTTCAGTTCGGAGCAGATTGTAGATCATCACTACC
>CAJXFT010000140.1 GCA_913053235.1 uncultured Alphaproteobacteria bacterium | reverse complement strand
TCGAACACCGTCTTGTGCGGATAGAGCGCGTAATTCTCGAACACCATGGCGATGTCGCGGTCGCGCGGCGGTATATCATTGACCTTGACGTCGCCGAAAAATACCTCGCCCGATGAGATGAATTCGAGCCCGGCCAGCATCCTCAACGTCGATGACTTGCCGCAGCCCGAGGGGCCGAGAAGGCAGAGAAACTCATTGTCCTTGACCTCGATATTGAGCTCCTTTACGGCCATGGTCTTGCCGTAATATTTCCACACATCCTTGATCGATACAGACGTCATATCAGCGCTTTCGTTCGGTGGATGTTTGCAGGAACGCGTTCATGATCTACTCCCGAACCGCGCCCATGGTGAGGCCGGTCACCAGATAGCGGCGGATAAGAAGTCCGAGGAACATCATCGGCACGGTGGTGACGACACCGGCGGCCATGATGCTGCCCCACTGAATCTTGACCGGCTGCACCAGCTCGGCGGTGGCGACGGGCAGGGTCTTGGCGCCGCCCGAGCCGATGATCGAAGCGAACAGAAAATCGTTCCAGCCGAACAGCACGCAGAGCACGATAAACGCGCCGACGCCGGGCGCCACCAGCGGCATGATCATGCGCAGCGCCTGCCAGCGATTGGCGCCGTCACAGAGCGCCGCCTCCTCGATGGCATAGGGCACATTGTCGAAGAAGCCCTTCAAAATCCAGATCGCGAAGGGCAGGTTGAAGGTGGTGTAAGCGAGGATCAGCCCGGGCAGCGTGCCGACCAGACCGGACGAGCGGAAAATAACATAGAGCGGCACCATCACCGCCACCACCGGCGCCATGCGGGTGGAGATGATCCAAAACAGAAGGTCTTTCTTGCCTCTGAATTCGGCGCGCGACATCGCATAGGCCGCCATCGAGCCGAGAAACACCGAGACCACGGCCGAGCCCAGCGAGGCGATCAGGCTGTTGCGCATATATTCGCCGAAATGTTTCTCGGTAAAGAGTTCAATATAATGCGCGCCGGTGGGCTTGAAATCGAACATCACTCCGACGCCGCCCCAATCGCCCTCCGCCGGCAGTTTGAAGGCGTCGAGCAAATCCTTGAACGAGGAGGTCAGCATGATAGCGAGCGGCAGCACGGTCCAGACGAAGAAGACGATCAGGAACAATATGACCAGCACCGAAAACGCCGTGCGTGTCGGCGATTTGTAGCGAACGATCTCGCGCGAAGCCATGCCCTAATCCGCCCTGTCGGATTTGATCTTGCGCGTCGGGTCCTCGAATATCTTGGTCAGCGCGAGGCCGAGCAGGATCGTCAGCAGCAACAGGGTAAAGGCGATCGCCGCGCCGCGGCCGAGCTCAAAGAATTTAAACGAGACGTCGAACAGATAGGTCGGCAATATCTTGGTGGCGTTCGCCGGGCCGCCGCCGGTCATGATCAGAATGGTGTCGATGAAGCGGAAATTATCCATGAAGCGCAGCAGGATGGCGATCAACAGGAAGGGATAGAGGTTGGGCAGCGCGACGCTGAAAAAATTCCGTATCGGCCCGGCGCCATCGACCATATTCGCTTCAAGCTGTTCCTGCGGCACGCGTTTCAATCCGGCCAGCGTGATCAGCGCGATCAGCGGAGTCCATTGCCAAACATCGGTGGCGACGACGCCGGCCATGGCCCAGGATTTGTTGCCGAGAATCGAGCCGCCATCGAGCACACCGAGGCTGCGCAGCAACCAGAAATACCAGCCGAACGTGCCGTTATAGAGAAACATGTAAAGAAAGCCGGCGACCACGGGAGCCATCATCATCGGCATCAGGAAGATGGTGATAAAGAGCTTCTCGAGCCGGGAATTGTTGAGAATAACGGCGACCAATACGCCGAGCGTAATCTCGACCGAAAGACAAAGGGCGCTGTATTTAAATAAAGTGAGCCAGCCGCGGGCAAAATTCTTGTCGCTGAACAGGCGGCTGAAATTATCGAATCCGGCCCACAGGTCCGATTTTCCCGGCGCCAGCTGCACTTCATGCAGGCTCATATAAATCAACCAGGCAAACGGGTATAGCGATATCGCCGCCAACAGCAGCACCGCCGGCAGCAGCAGCCACATGAGATAGTAACGCGCCGGCTGATTGTTGAAAATCTGCGGCACGTGATCGATCCGCCGCACGCCCCGATACTCGCTCTGCTCGCGCGGTTCGCGATCGATGCTGTTTACAGCCATGGGTGAGTTCCGAGCCGCGCGCGCGGGTCAAACGATATAGAGCGACGAATGGGAGCCCGCCGCCACCGCCGCTCGGCGGTGACAGCGGGCATTCCCTGCCGTGAACCCGAAGACGCCTTTAAACTCTAGACGCCGTGGATCGCGTTGAGCTCGTCGCCGATGGATTGGCAAGCCTCCTGGGCGGAAAGCTCGCCCGAGATGCATTGCTGCGTCCCGACGCGGACGATCTCGTGATACTCGTTGGCCTTGGGCAGTTTCGGCCCGAGCACCATGTTGGGCGAACGGATGCCCTTGTCATAGACCGCCTCGAAGGTCAGCGCGTTGGGCATGCTGGTCGGGCGGTTGCGCGCCGCCTTGACTTCCGGCAGGTCCAACACGGACTTCCGCGTCGGCGTCCCGCCGACACCCTGCAGCACCATCAGCTGCGTCTCGTGGCTGCACGCCCAACTGGCGAAGATAAAGGCCGCGCGTTGCAGGTCCATCGAAGCGCCGGCATTGATGCCGATGCCGCCGATGCCGCAATTGGTGGCGTTGACCAGGCTGCCGCCATCCACGTTCCAGGATGCTTCGCCCTTCGGCCCCATGGCATAGGCGGTCTTGCCGCCGGCCGCCACCGATTGCTCGGCATCTTCGACCGACGCGGCAAACTCGTGATACTGAATCTGCATGGCGACGCCGCCGGCCGCATAAACCGTATTCAGCTCGAGCGTGCCGTTGGTCAGATTGTCGGGATGCGACACATCGGCGAGCGCCTTGTAGCCCTCCATCGATTTGATCGACTGCGCATCGCCCCAGTTCGCCGGACCCGGATTTTTCGAACCCAGCGTATCGTCGACGGCAAAGTCGAGCCACTGATTCTGGGCGTACATATGGCGCTGGATATCGAGCTGCGTGGTCCAGCCGAACGAGCCGTGATGCTGCCCGTAGCCATAGGGAATGGAGGAATCGCGCTCATGCATTTTTTTGAAGAAGGCGGAGAAATCGACCATGTTCTTGTAGGTCGTGTCGTCGGTGAACTCCATCCGGTAGCCGTATTCGGCCTCGAAATCCTTGGTCAATTTCTCGAACAGATCCTGGCGGTAGAACGTGCAGGACACGGCGCAGTCATAGGGGAAGGCGCGGATCGGCCCACGCTCGTAATATACGCCGCAGGCGTCGAGATAATTTTCGAACCAGACATTGTCGCCATAACCTTGCGGATCGAGCGGCAGGGTATCGTCCATCGAGAATTGATTGAGATCGGCGTAGAAATCGGCGAAGGGCGAGCCGATCGGCTTGTCCTGGACATAGTTGAGTTCGTAATCGGCCGAGCCGCTTCTCAGATCGATGCCGACTTTCTGCTGCACCGTCGGCAGACCATCGGTGAGAATTTCCACTTCGATGCCGGTCAGATCGTAGAAGGATTTGATGTTGTCGCGAATGGCGAAGGAAGGCGGTGTGTTCTCCGACATGAACACCAGCTTCGAGCCCTCATACTGGCGCCATTTGGCATCCATCGACGACGCCGCATGGACGGGATGCTTGGTAATGACCGAGCCCAGCCCGACGCCGAGCGAACCGGCGCCGAGCGCCACCGCCGTGCCGCCGCCAAGTTCGAGGAATTTACGCCGGCTGATGGTCTTGTAGAGTGCATTCTTGGGAACGTGAAACATCGCATCTCTCCCTATTTTGGTTTGTGACGATTATGGTTGATGCAGCTCGCGAACTCTATGACGGCACCCCCAGCCGCCGGTGTTTCCGCGCGATCCGAAACTGTGCGCAATGGGAAATTAGTACGCATTGTTTGTCAACGAGTCTTTTCGGGCCGGATCAGGCGCGCCGCGAGATGCTGACGAAATTGCTGTGGAAGGTCGAGTTGCCGCCATAATCGGCCGGCTCGTCCGGTGTGGTCGCGTTGGCATTCGCGCCCCACCTGATCATGTAACTCACCAGCAGGCCGGGTTGGACGCGCTCGCTCAGGCGCGCGATGAGAGCGACCTCTCCCCTTTCGTTCCACAGATTGACCTGCTCGCCGTCCTCGATGCCTTCATTGGCGGCGTCGATGGGGTGAACGAAAACCGACGGCTCGCGCACGGCGGCGAATTTGCGTGGCAGATTGAAGGCCTGGCTCGATTGCAGATGGCGGGATTTCGGCGTGGTGAAACGATAGCCATGCCGCGAGGCGTTTTTTGTCGGCGAATATGTCGGAACCATCAGTTCAAGCTTGCCGCTCGCGGTCGGGAAACGCCCATCATCGAAGCTCGTGCGATGCGCGTCTTCGCAAAGCACCGGCCCCCGTTTAAGCGCCTCGTAATCGAGATTCGTTCCTTTCAGGAGGTCGTGAATCACTTCCTCGTCGGTCTCGAACAGACAATCTTCGGTATACCCCATGCGCCGCGCGATTTCGCGAAACACCGAGGAATTGGAGCGCGATTCACCGAGCGGCTCGATCGCCGGATTGTTGATCTGGGCATATTCGTGCCAGTGCGAACGGTGAAGGTCGGCATGCTCGGCATATGTGCAGGCGGGCAATACCAGGTTGGCGCGCTCGGCGGTGTCGGTCATGAACGAGTCGTGCACGACGGTAAAGAGATCCTCGCGCGCCATGCCGCGCCACACCAGGCTCTGATTGGGCGTCGTGGCGGCGGCGTTGGAGTTGTACACATAGAGCGCTTTTATATCGTCATTGGCGGTCAGCGATTGGCCGAGCTTGAGCATGCTGTGCAGGTGCGGCCCGTCGCTGCGCAGCTCACCATGGCTGATGTCGTTCATCCGCCAATCGTGATTGGCGTAAAGGACGCCGCCGCCGGGTACACCGACCTGGCCGGCCACAGCGGCCAGCATGCAGATCGCCGAGGCCATCTCGCCGCCGTTCAGATTTCGCTGCAGCCCCGCCCCCATGGAAATCAATGCCGGCCGGTTGGCGGCGTAGAGTTCGGCGAACTTCAGGATTTGCGCTGACGGGACGGCGGTGACATTGGCGGCTTCTTCGAGCGAGATCGACATGACCTTGTCGCGGAGCGGCTCGAAACCGGTGGTACGCTCGGCGACGAAGCGCTTATCGATCCGCTCCCGCTCGATCAGGATGCGCATCACCGCCATGGCAAGCATCGAATCGGTCGCGGGCTTGGGCTGCAGATATAAATCCGCGCTCAGCGCCGAATCCGAGCGGTAGGGATCGATGACGACGGTCGGGTGAATATTTTTGGTCATCGCATGGCTGTGGACGCTCGTCGCGATCGGGTTCTTGCCCCAAATGACGTGGCATTGCGTCTTGTCCAAATGATAGGATTCGCAGCCGCGCAACAGGCCGAAGACGCGAATGAAGGCCTCCGCCCCGGCCAATGCGCAAATCTCGATGCCGACGCGGCTGGTGTTCATCCGGTTCCACAGGCGCTCGGCGAAGCCGCCCGAGACCAGCCCCATATGGCCGAAATAAGAATAGGGCAAGATCGCCCGGCCGCCCTCGGTGGCGATGATGTCGCTAAAGCGCTCGGCAATCGCCGCCAGCGCCTCGTCCCAACCGACCCGGCGAAAGGGCTCCGTCTTGCGCTCGCGCATGAGCGGGTACAGAAGCCTGTCCGGATGGTTGACGAACTCCTCGAAATGCTGGAACTGGCCGCACAGAAACCCCTTGGTGATGGGGTGATCCGGATCGCCCTCGACGCGCACCACCTTGCCGTCGGCGACATGGGTGAGCATGCCGCAGGTGTCGAAGCAGTCCTTGGGACAAACCGATTTTACGATCTCAACCGCCACCGATCCTCTCTCCGCCCATTCCGCCGGGCTCATATTCACCGTTAGAGGGTAAGCACGGACAAGGCATGAGTCCAGTCAGCCGGCTGATTTCAGCTCGACGGTTCTGTCGAGGATGAAGTCGATATCCTCTTCCGTGGTGCGCAAATTCATAAAGCAGGCGCGCAAGCCGATTTCGCCTTTGACATTCGCCGGTCCCAAAAACGCATCGCCGCTGTCCACCAGCGCCTTCAGGACGGCGCGGTTTTCGCTCACCGTGCTGTCCGCCAGGCGAAAACACACGCAATTGAAAACCACCGGGGCGAGCAGTTCGAGGCCCGGATGCCGCTCGATCCTGTTGCCCATATAGGCGGCGAGATCGGCCATGCGGTCTATCGCCGTGGCAAAGCTGTCGGCACCGAAATGCTTCAACGACCACCACACTTTTAAAGCCTTGAAGCCCCTCGACAGTTGCGGCCCATAATTGGCGAAATCGAGGAAATCCGGATCCTCGGACAGCGTAAGATAACTCGGCGAAGCGCCGAAAGCGTGGCTGAGGGTCTCTTTGTCACGCACCAGAACGCAACCGGCCTCGAACGAACAGAAGAGAAATTTATGCGGGTCCAGGGAAACCGAATCGGCCAGCCCGATATCGGACATGCCCGCCTTGAAACGGTCGCTGAGCACCGCCAGGGCGCCGTAGGCGCCGTCAATGTGAAGCCATAAATCCTCGCGCCGGCAGTATTTCGCCAGCTCGCCGATCGGGTCGATCGCGCCCGTGGTCACCGTGCCGGCATTGCCGATAATGCAAAAAGGCCGCAACCCGGCCCGGCGATCCTCGGCGACGGCCATTTCCAGCACATCGAGACGTATGCGGAAATGCTCGTCGGTCGGGATATGACGCAGGCAATCGGTGCCGATGCCCAATACCGAAATGGCCTTGTCGATGCTGGAATGAACCTCGTCCGAAGTGTAGAGCACCAAGGGTGCGTTTCCACCTTGCAACCCTTGCGCTCTCGCCTGATCGCCGAGCGATCTGTCGCGCGCGGCGGTGAGCGCGATCAGGTTTGCCATCGAGCCACCGCTGGTAATGATGCCGCCGCTCTCGGCGGGAAATCCGTAAAGACCGGCAAACCAGCGCAAAACGGTTTGCTCTATGGCATGCGCGGCGGGGGAGAGGTGCCAGAGATTGCAATTCTGGTTGAGAACCGCCGCGACGTGCTCGGCATAGGCGGAAAGCGCGTTCGGCGAAGGCTGCACATAGGGCAGAAATCTCGGATGCGCCGTGTGGGTGGAATTCTCGACGATGACCGCCTCCAGCTCGGCGAACAGATCGGCCAACGGTTCGGCGGTCTTCGGCAAGGGTGCTTGCATGAGCCTCAGCAACGCGGCGCGATCGACATCCGGAAATACCGGCCGCTCGGACAGGCCGGCGTGATAGCTGGAAGTAAAGGACTGGGTAAGCCGAGCCGCTTCGGCATGCATATCTTCAGTGAAAAGCAGATCAGACATAATATCTCCACAAAATTCGGGCGGCGTGACGCGTTCCGGCAATTATGCCACCGCGACCTGGCATGAGCTGCTCGAAATTTTCAAGCAGCCGGCATTTGCCGGCTCATCGCCGAGGCTGTGGATGTGAATTTTCTGCGCCTCGGACATCGGCTGTTCTCGTTGCAAGGCCAGGGCGAGGGCGCGATCGCCGCGATAGCAGCCGCACATCAGGAGCCAGTTCGCCGCGCGCCCGTCCGGCGGTGCGGAGAGCCATTCGATATGCGCGCCGTCAAGCGCCAGGCGCACCGCCGAGAGGCCCTGCCAAATGGTGCTTCCGCTCGCCTTGACGATGCTTTCCTTAAGGCCCCAAAGAGCGATGGCGCGCGGTGCCGCCGCCGCGCCGTGAGACCCGAGCTGGCGTTTTTCGGCATCCGAATAGAACTGCCGGGCGATGCCGAGAACCGTCGAAGCGCGCTCCGACATCTCGAGATCGACGCCGATTCGCTCGCCACGGGCGATTGCCATCACGGCGCATGACCCGGCATGGGAGAAGCTGAAAACCAGCTCGCCGGCGATGGCGCGGTGAAGCTCGGGCCTGCCGGTCGGGCCATATGAAAAGCGCAACTCGGCGGCGTCGGCGGCCAAATGGGCGGCCAGGGCGCGGCGCATCAGAATGCGTCCGAGCAGAAATTTCCTGGCCCGGCCGGAATGCCGGAAGGATTGATGACGCTGCCGCTCATCGGGCGCCAGCAGACCGTCCGCCGCCGCGCATAGCCGCTCGAGTTGCGCCGCCTGGGCGGGCAAAAACCACAGATGTATGTCGTTCTCGGCCACGGGCTTGGAGTGGGGCTTCGGGTGGAATGGCACGAAACCGGGCCGCCGCGCCGCGCCGTACTAGCTCAAACGGCGGAATATGAGTGAGGTGTTGAGGCCGCCGAAGGCAAAGTTATTGGTCATGACATATTCAATTTGCTTGTTGCGGCCATCATCGACGACATAGTCGAGCTCGGCGCATTCGGGGTCGATGCGGTTGAGGTTGATGGTCGGCGCAAACCAGTCGCGATTCATCATTTCGATGGTCATCCAGGCTTCGATACTGCCGCAGGCTCCGAGCGTATGCCCGAAATAACTTTTGAGCGAACTGATCGGCACGGAAGAGCCAAGGGTCTCCCGGGTTGCCTGCGATTCCGCCACGTCGCCAATATCGGTGGCGGTGCCATGCGCGTTGACGTAGCCGATCGCCTCGGGCGCGAGCTCGGCATCGTCGAGGGCCAATTGCATCGCCACGGCCATGGTTCGCGCCGTGGGTTGCGTCACATGCTGGCCGTCCGAGTTGGTGCCGAAGCCGACGAGTTCGGCGTGGATATGCGCACCCCTGGCCCGGGCATGCTCCATTTCCTCCAGCACCATCGTCGCCGCGCCTTCGCCGATCACCATCCCGTCCCTGTCGACGTCAAACAGGCTCGGCGTCTCTGTCGGCGTGTCGTTGCGTGTGCTGGTGGCAAACAAGGTATCGAACACGGCCGCCTGCGAAGGGCTGATCTCCTCCGAGCCGCCGGCGATCATGACGGTTTGCTTGCCGTAGCGGATCGCCTCGAATGCCCCGCCGATGGCCAAACTTCCCGACGTGCAGGCGCTTGAGGTTGGTATCAGGCGGCCGCAAATACCAAAGAAGACGGACACGTTCACGGCCGTCGTGTGCGGCATCAACTGGATATAGGAATTGGCTTTCACCGAATCGGTGTTGTTGGTCACCATCATCTGGGCGAGCTGGTTCAAGGCCGGCGGCGAGCCCGATGCATTCAAGACTCGGGCGTGGCTGGAAATGAGGGATACGCCGAAGACCAAGTGAAGCGGATTTGCGCGCTTCTCTATTCGGCGCTGGCGGCGTTGGAGGAAGCGACTGGCCTGGATCGTAAAGAACTCGGCGGAGACTATTATTTTGGTCGTCGCACCGATGCCTATCTGAGGCTTACCGAGACCTGGAGGCGCAGATCGATGCGTTCGTCGGTCATTACAACCACCAGCGATACC
>CAJXFT010000139.1 GCA_913053235.1 uncultured Alphaproteobacteria bacterium | reverse complement strand
GGTCCTCGCCTTCGCCCACCGCGAGGCCGCCGATGGCGTAGCCGTCGAAACCGATGGCGCTTAAGGAGGCCGCCGATTCGGCGCGCAAATCGGCGAACACGCCGCCCTGAACGATGCCGAACAGGGCGTGGCCGGGGCGTTCCTCGAAGCGCTCGCGAGACAGCGCCGCCCAGCGCATCGAGCAGCGCATCGAGCGCGCCGCTTCGGCCTCGGCCACCGGATAGGGCGTGCATTCGTCGAGCACCATGGAGATGTCGCTGCCCAATTGGCGTTGAATGTCGATCGATGCGGCCGGCGTCAGGCGGTGGCGCGAGCCGTCGGTATGGGCGCGGAACTCGACGCCGTCTTCGTCGAGCTTGCGGATCTTAGCCAGCGACATGATCTGAAAGCCGCCGGAATCGGTGAGGATCGGGTGCGGCCAGTTCATGAATTTATGCAGGCCGCCAAGCTCGTTTATGCGCCCGGCGCCGGGGCGCAGCATGAGATGATAGACATTGCCGAGCAGGATTTCGGCGCCCGCCGCGGCGACCGCCTCGGGCAGCACGCCCTTCACCGTGGCGGCGGTGCCGACCGGCATGAAGGCCGGCGTGTGCACCACGCCATGGGCAAGCTCCAGCCGGCCCGCCCGCGCCGCGCCGTCGCGCGCCGTAATGACAAACGGGATGGCGCTCATGGGGTTGATAATTCCTTGGCGCGGGCGAGCAGGCAGGCATCGCCGTAGGAATAGAAGCGGTAGCCCGCCGAGATGGCGTGCGCATAGGCGGCGCGCATGCGCGCCATGCCGGCAAAGGCCGAGACCAGCATATAGAGGGTCGAGCGCGGCAGGTGAAAATTGGTCATCATCAAATCGACAATTTTGAATCGGTAGCCGGGCACGATAAAGAGATCGATGTCGCCGGCAAAGGGCGAAAGCCGGCCGGCCTCGTCCGCCGCCCGCTCGAGAATGCGCAGACTGGTGCTGCCGACGGCGACGACGCGCCCGCCGGCCTCGCGCGCGCCGTTGATGCGCGCCGCGACCTCGGCGCCCAGCGCCCCCCACTCGCCATGCATGACATGATCCGCCGTATCCGCCGCGCGCACCGGCACAAAGGTGCCAGCACCGACATGAAGGGTGATGAATTCGCAAGTCACCCCGCGCGCCGCCAGCGCCTCGAACAGCGCCTCGGTCATGTGCAGGCCGGCCGTCGGCGCCGCGACGGCGCCGTCATTGGCGGCGTGGACGGTCTGGTAGTCCGTCTTGTCGCGCGCGTCGGCGCCATCGGCGCGCGGGATATAGGGCGGCAATGGCGGCACGCCGTGGCGCTCCAGCGCGGCGCGCAATTGCTCGCCCTGAAGCGTGAATTCGAGGCGCAGCTCGGCCCCTTCGCGGGCCACAACACAGGCCGAGA
The DNA here is from genome assembly GCA_913053235.1 of uncultured Alphaproteobacteria bacterium. Lineage (GTDB taxonomy): Bacteria > Pseudomonadota > Alphaproteobacteria > UBA828 > UBA828 > PTKB01. Next base: position 8,140 of record CAJXFT010000139.1, on the reverse strand, counting down.
AACCATCGGCAAAGATGATCTCCTGGCCCGCCTTGAGGCGCTTGGCCGGGCGCGCCAAGGCATTCCAGACGCCATCGGCCAAGCGGCTGAGAAGCGTCACCTCGATGCGCGCATCGCCGCGCCTGCCGGTCAATCGCGCCGGCAGCACGCGGGTGTCGTTCAGCACCAGCACGTCGCCGGGCAAGAGCAGCGCCGGCAGGTCGCGTACGATATGGTCAGCGAAGCCGTCCGCGCCGACGCTGAGCAGGCGGGCGCAATCGCGCGGCACGGCGGGGCGCGCGGCGATACGCTCCGGCGGCAGATGAAAATCGAAAAGATCGACCCGCATGGTGAGATTGACCGCCCGTCGGGCCGGCACGAGCGGCGTGCCCGGCCAGACTCAGGCTCCGGTTTTGTAGCGCGCCGCCAAGCGGCCGGCGACATTGGGCGAGACAAAACTGGTGATATCGCCACCCAACTCGGCGATCTCCTTGACGAAGCGCGAGGAGATGAATTGGTGGCTCTCCGAGGCCATCAGAAAGACGGTTTCGACATCGGGGTCGAGGCGCGCATTCATGCCGGTCATCTGGAATTCGAAATCGAAATCGGAAACCGCGCGCAGGCCGCGCACGATAATCGCGGCATTCATATCCTGAGCGAAATGCATCAGCAATGTGTCGAAGGCGCGCACCTCGACGCGATCGCCTTCCGGATCGAAAGCGGCGACATCGCCGCGCACCATCTCGATGCGCTCGTCGAGGCTGAAGGCCGGACCCTTGCCGGCATTGGCGGCGACGCCGATGACGAGCTTGTCGACCAGCCTGAGGGCGCGCCGCACGATATCGCAATGGCCCGAAGTGATGGGGTCGAAGGTGCCGGGATACAAGCCGATTCGGTGTAGGTTCATGCTTGGCTGTTTTCCTCGCCATCATCCGCGGCATCGCTGCCGTCATCGGCCTCGCCGCCCGCTTCGTCGTCACCGTCGCCGGTGACGGCCTCGCCGAGATGGGCAACCGAAACCACGCGCCCGTCCTCGGCCAGACGGAAGACGCGGACGCCGCGCGCGGCGCGTCCGACCTTGCTGATATCGTGTACGGCGCAGCGGATCAACTGGCCGCCGTCGGTGACCAGCATGATCTCGTCTTCCTCGGCGACCGGAAAAGCGGCGACGACCTTGCCTTTCTTGCCGACGTCGATATTGATCACGCCCTTGCCGCCGCGCCGCGTGACGCGATAGTCGTGCGCCGAAGTGCGCTTGCCATGGCCGTCGTCGCGCACGGTGAGGAGATATTGCTCGTCCGCTTCCAAGGTGGCACGACGCTCGGGCGGCAATTCAGGAACCTCGTCATCGCGCTTGCGGCCGAAATAGCCGTCGCGCTCTTCCGTCGTCACGCCGGTATGATGCAGGATGGTCATGGAGATAACCTTGTCTCCCTTGTCCAGGCTCATGCCGCGCACCCCCTGCGAGTCGCGCGCCTTTATTAGACGCACTTCCGGCACCGGAAAGCGGATGCATTTGCCACCTGATGCGGCAAGCAGCACATCGTCATCCTCGCCGCAGAACTGTACGCCGACGATGGCGTCGCCCTCATCCACCAGCTTCATGGCGATCTTGCCGTTGGCCTTAACGTTGAGGAAGTCATCGGCACTGCTTCGCCGCACATTGCCGGAAACGGTGGCGAACATGAGCTGGCTGTCGGCCCAGCTTTCCTCGTCCTCGGGCATCGGCAGAAGGGTGGATATGGTCTCGCCCTCCGCCAGCGGTAAGAGGTTGATGAGCGCCTTGCCGCGCGCCTGCGGCTCGGCCAGGGGCAGGCGGTAGACCTTGAGTTTATAGACCTTGCCGGCGCTCGAGAAGAACAGCACCGGGGTGTGCGTATTGAGCACGAACACGCGGTTGACGAAATCCTCGTCGCGCACGCGCATGCCGGCGCGGCCCTTGCCGCCGCGGCGCTGGGCGCGGTAGGTCGACAGCGGCACGCGCTTGATATAGCCGGCATGGCTCAAGGTAACGACCATCTCCTCGCGCTGGATCAAATCCTCGACGTCATGCTCGAATTCCTGCTCGACGAGCGCCGTGCGGCGCGCATCGGCGAATTTCTCGCGCGCCTCGGCCAAGCCCTGGCGCAGCACATTGAGCAGCGTATCCGGGTCGTGCAAAATCTCGATATAGCGCTTGATGTCGTCGACGATCGAATGCAACTCGTCGCCAAGCTTGTCGCGCTCCATGGCGGTCAGCCGTTGCAGGCGCAATTCCAGAATGGCCTTGGCCTGCTCGTCCGAAAGGCGGCATTCGCCGTCCTCGGCCACCGATTGGCGCGGATCGGCGATAAGTTCGATCAGCGGGCGCGCATCCTTGGCCGGCCACGCCCGTGCCGTCAGCGCCTCGCGCGCACTCGCCGGGTCCTTGGCGTGGCGGATCAATTCGATCATCGGGTCGATGTTGGCGATGGCGATGGCAAGGCCGACCAGTATATGCGCCCGGTCGCGCGCCTTGCCGAGCAGATAAACCGTGCGCCGTGTGATGACCTCCTGGCGGAATTCGATGAAGGCGGCGATGACCTGCTTCAGATTCATGATGCCCGGCTTGCCGCCGTTGAGCGCCAGCATATTGACGCCGAAGCTGGTCTGCAGCGAGGAATAGCGATAGAGCTGGTTGAGCACCACTTCGCCGATGGCGTCGCGCTTGAGCTCGATCACCACGCGCACGCCGTCGCGGTCGGATTCGTCCCTGAGATCGCTGATGCCTTCGATCTTCTTGTCGTGAACCAGCTCGGCGATACGCTCCATCATGCGCGACTTGTTGACCTGATAGGGGATCTCGGTGACCACGATGGCCTCGCGATCCTTGCGCAGCTCCTCGATGGCGGCGCGGGCGCGCACGATCACCGAGCCGCGCCCGCTGTGATAGGCCTGGCGAATGCCGGCGCGGCCGAATATCAAGCCGCCGGTGGGGAAATCCGGCCCCTCGACATGCGCCATCAGACCGTCGATGGAGATGTCCGGATCGTCGACATAGGCGAGGCAGGCATCGACCACCTCGCCGAGATTATGCGGCGGGATATTGGTCGCCATGCCGACGGCGATGCCGCTGGCGCCGTTAACCAGAAGATTGGGGTATTCGGCCGGCAGGACGGTCGGCTCGAACGCCGATTCGTCATAGTTGGCCTGGAAATCCACCGTTTCCTTGTCGAGGTCGGCGAGCAGCGCATGCGCCGAGGCCGCCATGCGCACTTCGGTATAGCGCATGGCGGCGGGCGGATCGCCGTCCATCGAGCCGTAATTGCCCTGGCCGTCCAGGAGCGGCAGGCGCATCGAGAAATCCTGCGCCATGCGCACCATGGCGTCATAAATGGCGGAATCGCCATGCGGGTGATATTTGCCCATCACATCGCCGACGACGCGGGCGGATTTGCGATACGGCTTGTCGGCGGTGTAGCCGCCCTCGTTCATGGCGTGCAGGATGCGCCGGTGCACCGGCTTCAAGCCGTCACGCACATCCGGCAGCGCCCGCGACACGATCACGCTCATCGCGTAATCGAGATAGGAGCGCTTCATTTCGTCTTCGATGGCGACCGGCTCTTGGTCGCGCGGCGGTTCCGCGGGCGGCAATTCCGGCAGCAGCTCCGAGGGCGGGACGGGCGGTGACGTGGTGCTCAACAGACCAACTTAATTCATTGATTCAAAAGAAAACGTGCGGACATGATGCGCCCGAATCGTCGCGCTTGATCATAGTCTATTTTGCAGTTGCGAACAACGCCTCAGGCGCCGTCCGCGCGGGCACTGAAAGTGGCCCGCGCGGGCGCTAAAAGGGGATGTCGTCGTCGAGATTGCCGCCCGAAGGGGCGCCGCCACCTTGGTCCCCAGCGGGCCCGCCGGCGGACCCGCTGTCCTGGTTGTATTCGCCGCCGCCACCGCCACCGCCGCCATCACCGGCGCGGTCGAGCATCTGCAATTCGCCGCGAAAGCGCTGCAACACCACTTCGGTGGAATATTTTTCGACGCCCGATTGATCCGTCCATTTGCGCGTTTGCAACTGGCCCTCGATATAGACCTTGGAGCCCTTGCGGAGATATTTCTGCGCCACATCGGTGAGGCGATCGTTGAAAATGACGACACGGTGCCATTCGGTTTTTTCGCGCCGCTCGCCGGTGTTCTTGTCGCGCCAGCTCTCGGAGGTGGCGAGCGAGAGATTGACCACCATATTGCCGTCCTGCATCTGGCGCGCCTCCGGGTCGCGCCCCAGATTGCCGACCAAAATCACCTTGTTCACGCTGCCCGCCATGACCTTCTCCCATTCGCCCGCCGACTCGTCGGAAGACGCCATTTTGGCCCATCGGCGACGCCGCCGCAATCATCGGCGGACCGATGGCGGGCGAAAACGGCAAAAAGGAATAGCAAGGTATATTCTTTTAATGTATATTTAATCCATTGCGCTATATACATAAGTCTGAATGCGGGGTTTTATCTGATTTCACCAATTCGGGACCAACATAATGATTAGCGCAGTCGGAATTGCCAATACCAACCTCAAGAATGCCGCCGCCCGGGTCGATAAGGCGGTGGAGAAATTCGCCACGGCCTCGAAAAGCGCGGCCGGCCCCGCGGTCAAGGACGTGATCGAGTTCAATTCCGCCGGCCACGCCTTCAAGGCGAGCGCCAAGGTTGCGAAGATGGCCAATCAGATGCTCGGCACACTGATGGATATTAAGTCCTAGCGCCTGCCGCCACCGCCAGCGCGATATCTTCCCACGCTTCTCCGCCATCGGGCTCGCATTCGGGCGCCGGGCTGCCTATATTGATTTTTTGCCAGCCCCCTTACGCCGATAGCGCCCGAACTCGAAAACATGCACAAAACCATCAGCATACGCGGCGCCCGCGAGCATAATCTCAAGGGCGTCGACGTCGAATTGCCGCGCGACAAGCTGGTGGTGATCACCGGTCTCTCGGGCTCGGGCAAATCCTCGCTCGCCTTCGACACCATCTATGCCGAAGGCCAGCGCCGCTATGTCGAGAGCCTGTCGGCCTATGCCAGGCAATTCCTGCAATTGATGCAGAAGCCCGATGTCGAATCGATCGACGGCCTGTCGCCGGCAATCTCGATCGAGCAGAAGACGGTGTCGAAGAACCCACGCTCGACGGTCGGCACGGTGACCGAGATCTACGATTATCTCCGCCTCCTGTTCGCCCGCATCGGCATTCCCTATTCGCCGGCGACGGGGCTGCCGATCGAGAGCCAGACCGTCAGCCAGATGGTCGACCGCATCCTCGAGATGGCGCCGGGCACCCGGCTGTTGCTGCTGGCGCCGATCATCCGCGGGCGCAAGGGCGAATACCGCAAGGAGCTGGCCGAGCTGATGAAGCGCGGCTTCACGCGCGTCAAGATCGACGGCGAGATGCATGATATCGACGCAGCACCAACGCTCGACAAGAAGAAAAAGCACGATATCGAAGTGGTCATCGACCGCATCGTGGTCAAACCCGACCTCGGCAACCGCCTCGCCGACAGCCTCGAGACGGCGCTCGGCCTGACCGAAGGCCTGGCCATCGCCGAGGATGCCGAGAGCGGCGCACGCACCATCTTTTCGGCCAAATTCGCCTGCCCGGTTTCGGGCTTCACCATCGAGGAGATCGAGCCCAGGCTGTTCTCCTTCAACAATCCGTTCGGCGCCTGCCCGGCCTGCGACGGCCTTGGGGTACGGCTCTATTTCGACCCCCAATTGGTGGTGCCGGACGGGCGCCTGACGCTCGGCCAGGGCGCCATCGCGCCATGGGCCAAATCCTCTTCGCCCTATTACGGCCAGACCCTGGACAGCATCGCGCGCCACTACAAGAAAAGCACCGGCACCGCGTGGGACAAGCTGCCCGAAAAACTGCGCAATGTAATTCTGCACGGCTCCGGCAAGGAACGAATTAAATTCCGCTACGACGACGGCACGCGCGAATACAGCACCACCAAGACCTTCGAGGGCGTGATCCCCAACCTCGACCGGCGCTGGAGCGAATCCGACAGCGCCTGGCTGCGCGAGGAAATGAGCAAGTTCCAGAGCACCGCGGCGTGCGATTCCTGCGCCGGCAACCGCCTCAAGCCGGAGGCGCTGGCGGTCAAGGTGGGGGGGCGCCATATCGGCGAGATCACCGAGCTCGGCATACTCCAGGCCGCCGAATGGTTCGCCGCGCTAGATGGCGAACTGAGCGCCAAACACAGCGAGATCGCCCAGCGCATCCTCAAGGAGATCAACGAGCGGCTGCGCTTTCTCGTCGATGTCGGCCTCGAATATCTCACCCTGGCGCGCTCGGCGGGCACGCTGTCGGGCGGCGAAAGCCAGCGCATCCGCCTCGCCTCGCAGATCGGCTCGGGCCTCACCGGCGTGCTCTACGTGCTCGACGAGCCCTCGATCGGCCTCCATCAGCGCGACAATGCGCGGCTCCTGGGCACCCTGAAGAATCTGCGCGACCTCGGCAATTCGGTGCTCGTGGTCGAGCATGACGAAGAGGCCATCCTCAGCGCCGATCATGTCATCGACATGGGCCCCGCCGCCGGCGTGCATGGCGGCGAGATCGTCGCCGAAGGCACGCCGCGGGCGATCATGGCGGCGCCCGACAGCCTGACCGGAAAATACCTCACCGGCATCGAACAGATCGCCGTGCCGGTACGGCGCCGCGACGGCAAGTTGGGGCAGCGTGTCAGCGTCATCGGCGCGCGCGCCAACAATCTGCAAAATATCGACGTGCATTTTCCGCTCGGCACCTTCACCTGCGTCACCGGAGTCTCGGGCAGCGGCAAATCGACGCTCGTCATCGACACCCTCTACAAGGCCGTGGCCAAGCGCATGAACGGCGCCCGGGCGCAGCCCGGCGCGCATAAGGCCATCGAGGGTTTGGAGTACATCGACAAGATCGTCGATATCGACCAGTCGCCGATCGGCCGCACGCCGCGCTCCAATCCGGCCACCTATACCGGCGCCTTCGGCCCCATCCGCGACTGGTTCGCCGGCCTGCCGGAAGCCAAGGCGCGCGGCTACAAGCCCGGCCGTTTCTCGTTCAACGTCAAGGGCGGGCGCTGCGAAGCGTGCCAGGGCGACGGCCTGATCAAGATCGAAATGCATTTTTTGCCGGACATCTACGTCCAGTGCGAGGAGTGCAAGGGGCACCGCTATAACCGCGAAACCCTGGAGATCCATTACAAGGGAAATTCCATCGCCGACGTGCTGGAGCTGACCGTCGAGGCGGCGACGGAGTTCTTCAAGGCGGTGCCGGCGATCCGCAACAAGTTGGAGACATTGATGCGCGTCGGCCTCGGCTATATCAAGGTCGGCCAGCAGGCGACGACGCTGTCGGGCGGCGAGGCGCAGCGCGTGAAATTGGCCAAGGAACTGTCGCGCCGCGCCACCGGGCGCACCCTCTATATCCTCGACGAGCCGACCACCGGCCTGCATTTCCACGATGTGCGAAAGCTCCTCGAAGTGCTGCACAGCCTGGTCGAGACCGGCAACACGGTATTGGTCATCGAGCATAATCTGGAGATCATCAAGACCGCCGACTGGGTCATCGACCTCGGCCCCGACGGCGGCGACGGCGGCGGCCGCCTGGTCGCCGAGGCGCGCCCCGAAGACATGGCGCGCATGGCCGAGAGCTACACCGGCCAATATCTCGCCAAGGCGCTGGCGCCAAGGAGCGCCAAGCCCAAGCGCCGGCGCGCCGCGGCGAAGCGCTCGGCGGCTTGATTTTAATTCCTTTCGAGAGAGCTTGCGCTTATTTGGGCCGCCACTCGCGGACAAGCTTTTGCGCGTCGGCTATCTGTGTCGAGGACATGGAAGTTACGGTGTGGCCTGCTCAGAAAAAAATTGGCTGGGCTGGGGGCTTCTATCTGAGCAGATTGCGCATCCTTGCCAACTCTTCGGATACGAGTGTCGCCGGCAACGTGAAGAAATCGAACAACTCGTACAGCGGTCGAATAATGCTGTCGACCAACTCGGGCAATTCGTCTGCGATCCGATCCACTTGAATTTCGACACTCGTACGATGCACATCCTGGTGAGAAATATTCTGTGTTAAAAATCCGTAGTTCGGGGCCGCGTAAGTAGAAATTTGTCGACCAGTGAGCCCAGTCCATTTTGCGGCGATGATCACGCGTGCTTGCTCCGCTCCGAACTGCCGC
>CAJXFT010000138.1 GCA_913053235.1 uncultured Alphaproteobacteria bacterium | reverse complement strand
CGTTCGACTTGCATGTGTTAGGCCTGCCGCCAGCGTTCGTCCTGAGCCAGGATCAAACTCTCAAGTTGAATGTTCGTCCCGTTCCGATTCCGAAGAACCGGATGTGGGATGAATTAACGTGATCCCACGCAAACGCACGCTCGCTGCGCCTTCGCCCGAAGCTTTCGCCGCAAACACAGCTTCCACCGCAAACCAAGACGCATCGAACCGTTTGCGTCGGCAGCGCCAAATCAACGCCGCCCACGCATCTCTTCCAATTCACAATGTCAAAGAGCATCGCGCGCCACGGCCCTTGCGGTCCGCGGCGCGTTCTGGTGTTCTACGCCCGGCCCTATCCAAAGTCAAGGCAAACCGGGAGAATTCAGCGACAAATACGAAATTTCACGCCGCCCTGAACCGCCGCCGGCAATCAAGGCGACAGAACATAGTAATACTGAAAACCGCGGCGAGGAGTTTGGTTAACGCAGCGCCAGGCATATTTTCCGGCAAAATCGTGCAGACAGCGCGAAGTGCAAGAATTTATTGACAAAATTCGCTTACAAAAGCATGTTTAACCAATTCGGGAGTCGTTCTCCGTGATCGCGGAACCGGGGTGAGACGCGTTATTACTTCGATCGATCAATTACTGTGTCGCCTGGGGGCTTCCATATTTGTCCAATGATATCAACTCAATGCGACAACTAAAAGCGATTCGGCCGCGGCGCGCGGCAATTGTCTGCGCGCTCTTTCTCGGTGTTTCGGCATTTGGCGCCGATTCTATATTTGGCGGCGGGCAAACGATATCGCCGGCACAGGCCGCTATTTCCGAAAGCGCCAATTCAGCCGATTCCGTGCACAACCAGCGTGTCCGCAAGGGCGACACACTATACCGGTTGCTCAAATCCGCCGGCGTGACGGCGAAGAACGCCAGCGCCGCCGCCAAGGCCTTAAAGAAAGTCTTCGATCCGAGAAAGCTTCGCGCCGGCCAGCGCATGATGATGCGCTTTGATTCGGCCGCGGGCGGTGCCGTGCATTTGTCGGTATTCACCATTGAACTGAGCAAGAACCGCTTCGTCGAAGTCGTCCGCGGCGGCGACGGTAAATACCGCGCGCGGCGCGCCAGCCAGCCCTGGTCGCCGCAAATCGCGGTTGGCGAAAAGCGCCACGGGGGCGGCTGGGTGACGCTGGCGGCGCGCTCGGGCAATACCATCGGCAATATCATGCGGGCGCTGAACATCCACGAGCGCGATATCGACCGTGCCGTCAAGGCGCTCAAGACCCGCTTCGACCCAAGGCGGCTCAGCATCGGTCAGAAGATATCGGTTTTGCCGGGTGATGCGCGTGCCGACGGGAAATTGATCCTGCTCGGTATCGCCGTGCATTTGGACAATGGCGGCGTCGTCGAGGTGCAGCGCGGCGCCGACACCGGCTATACCGCCCGCCGTCTGTCGGCGCTGACCCTCCCCGGTGGCGCCGGTGACGGCAATGCCGGCGGCGATGGCGGCGGCGCGGCGCCGGCCGATGCCGGCCCTCGGGCCGTCGCCGGCGAGCGCAATAGGCTGCGCGTGCCGAAGGGCGCGACGCTGATGAAAATGCTGACCCGGCGCGGCGTCTCGCGCGTCGAGGCCGACAAGGCGATCCGCGCCTTAAGGCAATATTTCGACCCCAGGCGGCTGCGCGCCGGACAGTTCGTCTATGTGATCACCGCCGAGAACGGCGCCGGCAAGCGCCAATTGCAGGGCCTGTCGATCGCCATCAACAGTAAGCGCTTTGTTACCACCATGCGCCGGCAATCGGGGCACTTCACCAGCAGCCTGGCGCGCGCGCCCATCGAAAGCATGGCCGATATAGCGCCGGCGGCCAAAACACCGGCGGCCACCCTGGCCTCCAGCGCGCCGCAGGTAAAGGCGGCGGCGCCGGCACCGGCAAAGCCGCGCCCCCTGCCCGCGCCAGCGCAACAAGAGCCCGCGCCAGCGCAACAAGAGCCAGAGCCGGCGCCTGCTGTCGCGGCGGCCGATATGGAGACGGATGTCAGCGCGGCGACGATCCTCGTCAACCGCGGCGATACGCTGATGGCGATATTGCGCAGCGAGGGCATCGACCGCCATGAGGCCGACCGCGCCATACGCGCGTTGCGCAATCTGTTCAATCCGCGCCGCCTGCGCGAAGGCCAGCAAATCATCCTGGCGACGCGCACCGACAAGTCGGGCGCCGCCTCGCTTGAGGGATTCAGCATCAAGGTCGGCAAGAGCCGCCATATCGAAGTTCTGAGAAGCGGCGCCAAGAGTTTCGCCGCCGCCAAGGTGAGCGCGCCCAATTTCGCGGCGCGCGCGATAGCCGCCGATGGCGAGCGCGCCGGCGGCACCGCCAAGCTGGCGCGCGGCGGCGCACAGCTGACGCCGCGTGCCGGACAGGGACAGGCGATGAAGGGCGCGATGATTGCCGCCGCCGCACCGGCGGAGGAAATTTTGGCCGCCGACGCGGCGCGGGTTTGGCCGCGCCAAAGCGGCGCCGCCAACTCTGCCAGCACTGCCGAGACCGCCTTCACATTTCCCACCTTGCAGGGCAAACAGGCCGCCTCGGACGGCCTCACGCGGCGCGCCGTCACGATCGGTAAGGGAGATACGCTGTTCGTCGCGCTCACCAAGGCCGGCAGCGCCGCCGGCGATGCCGAGGCGGCGATTGCCGCCTTCCGCACCGTGCATAATCCGCGCAGCCTGCAGATCGGGCAGACCCTGACCCTGGCCTTCGAAACCCTGATGGATGAGGGCAAGACGCGCGCCTTCCGGCTCGCCGAAATCGCCCTCGACGTGGCGCCCGACCGCGACATATTGGTGGCGCGCCAGGCGGATGACAGTTTCCATGCCAGCGAAGTGGCGCGCGACCTGGTGCGCCGCTTGGAAAAGGCCGAGGGCGTCATTCAAACCAGCCTCTACGACGCGGCAATGGAAGCCGGACTGCCGATCAGCATTTTGATGGAAATGGTGCAGATTTTCAGTTTCGACGTCGATTTTCAGCGCGAGATTCAAAAAGGCGACAAATTTGAAGTGCTCTACGAAAACCTCCTCAACGAGGATGGCGAGACCGTGGCGCTCGGGCCGGTGCTCTTCGCCGCGCTCGGCCTGAGCGGCCAGATCAACGGCCTCTACCGTCACGAACCCGGAAACGGCCCGGTCGATTACTTCAATATCAAGGGCCAAAGCGCGCGCAAGGCGCTGATGCGCACGCCGATCAACGGCGCTCATTTGTCTTCCGGCTACGGCATGCGGCGCCATCCGATACTCGGCTACAACAAGATGCATCGCGGGCTGGATTTCTCGGCGCCGCGCGGCACGCCGATCGTCGCCGCCGGCGACGGCGTCATCGAGCGCGCCGGACGCAACGGCGCCTACGGCAATTATATCCGCATCCGCCACAACGGCACCTACAAGACCGCCTATGCCCACATGAAGGGCTTCGCGCGCGGCATACGCGCCGGCAAGCGGGTGCGCCAGGGCCAAACCATCGGCTATGTCGGCTCGACCGGCCGCTCGACCGGCCCGCATCTGCATTACGAAGTGTTGCGCGGCGGCGCCCAGATGAATCCGCGCAAGCTCAAACTGCCGACCGGACAAAAACTCAAGGGCGCCGAGCTCGCCCAGTTCGAGCAACAGGTACGCAAAATCAACGTCTTGATCGCCGAAGTCCCAAATACCCAGAAAGTCGCCAGCAGATAGCGAAAAAAATCCTCTTCCCCGAGGGGAAGAGGGCTTGGGAGATGGGGCAAACTTAGCGCGCCAGCGCTGTACGGTTTTTGTGGCACGCCCATACGGTTATTAGCCCGCTCCGCGCGCTTAGTCTCCCCCTTCTTCCCAACCCTTCTTCCCCTCTGGGAAGAAGGGCTTGTTCCGTCACGCTGCGCTCAATACCTCGCTCGAGTCACTCGCCACGATGCTCAGCCCGTCTTCACCCGCGCTAACGCGGATGGTCTGGCCGTCCATCACCTTGCCTTCGAGGATGAGGTTGGCGAGTGGATCCTGCAAATGGCGCTGGATGACGCGTTTGAGCGGGCGGGCGCCGTATACGCGGTCGTAGGCGGTCTCGGCGAGCCAGGAGCGCGCCGCCGGCAGGAGTTCGAGGGTGAGCTTGCGCTCGGCCATGCGCGCCGCCAGTTGGGCGGTCTGGATATCGACGATGGCGTCCATATCCTCGCGGCTGAGGCGATGGAAAAGTATGATTTCGTCGAGCCGGTTGAGGAATTCGGGGCGGAACGCGGCGCGCACGAACTCCATGACCGGCTCGCACACGACATCCGAATCCTCGCCGTCGGGCTGCGCCGCCAACAGATCGGCGCCCAGATTCGAGGTCATGATGATGACGGTATTGCGAAAATCCACCGTCCGACCCTGGCCGTCGGTCAGGCGGCCATCGTCCAGCAATTGCAGCAGGATATTGAAGACATCGCTGTGCGCCTTTTCCATTTCATCGAAAAGCACCACCTGATAGGGCCGCCGGCGCACGGTCTCGGCGAGGACGCCGCCTTCCTCATAGCCGACATATCCGGGCGGCGCGCCGAGCAGGCGGGAAACCGAGTGCTTCTCCATATATTCCGACATGTCGATGCGCATGAGCGCGCCTTCATCGTCGAACATGAACTCGGCCAGCGCCTTGGCCAATTCCGTCTTGCCGACGCCGGTGGGGCCGAGGAACAGGAACGAGCCGATCGGCCGGTCGCCGTCCTGAAGGCCGGCGCGGGCGCGCCTGACGGCATTGCTGACGGCGATCACGGCCTCGTCCTGGCCGACCAGCCGGTGGCGCAGGCCATCCTCCATGTGAAGCAGTTTCTCGCGCTCGCCGGCGAGCATTTTCTCGACCGGAATGCCGCTCCAGCGCGCCACCACGGAGGCGATCTGCTGCTCGCCGACGGCCTCGTTCAACATGCGCTCGTGAGCGCCCGCCTCGAGCTCGGCCAGCGTCCGTTCGAACCCGGGAATGACGCCGTAGGAGAGTTCCCCGGCGCGCGCCAGATCGCCGTTGCGCTGGGCGATTTCAAGCTCGCCGCGCGCCGCGTCGAGCTGCTCCTTGATCTTCTGTCCGCCGGCCAGCCGGTCCTTGTCGGCCTGCCACACCGAGGCCAGCTCGCCCGAGCGGCCTTCCAAATCGGAAAGCTCTTCCTGCAAACTTTCGAGCCGGTCCGCCGAGGCCGCGTCATTTTCCTTCCTTAACGCCTCGCGTTCGATCTTGAGCTGTATGATGCGCCGGTCGAGCTCGTCGAGCTCTTCGGGCTTGCTGTCGATCTCCATGCGCAGGCGGCTCGCCGCCTCGTCCATGAGGTCGATCGCCTTGTCGGGCAGGAAGCGGTCGGTGATATAGCGGTGCGACAGGGTGGCCGCCGATACCAGGGCGCTGTCGGCGATGCGCACGCCGTGATGCACTTCATATTTTTCCTTCAATCCGCGCAGGATCGAAATCGTGTCCTCGACATTGGGTTCAACGACCAGCAGCGGCTGGAAACGGCGCGCCAACGCGGCATCCTTCTCGACATGCTTGCGGTACTCATCCAGCGTGGTGGCGCCGACGCAGTGCAGCTCGCCGCGCGCCAGGGCCGGCTTCAACAGGTTCGACGCATCCATCGACCCCTGCGCCGCGCCGGCGCCGATGATGGTGTGCATTTCATCGATGAACAAAATGATTTCGCCGTTGGAAGCCGTCACCTCGGCGAGCACTGCCTTGAGCCTTTCCTCGAAGTCGCCGCGGAATTTAGCGCCGGCGACAAGGGCGCCGAGATCGAGCACCAGCAATGTTTTGCGCTTCAGCGATTCGGGAACGTCGCCATTGACGATGCGCTGCGCCAGGCCTTCGACGATGGCGGTTTTGCCGACGCCGGGCTCGCCGATCAGCACCGGATTGTTCTTGGTTCGGCGCGACAGAATCTGAATCGTGCGGCGGATTTCCTCGTCGCGCCCGATCACCGGGTCGAGAATGCCGTGGCGCGCCGCTTCGGTCAGGTCGCGGGCGAATTTTTTCAGGGCGTCGAACGAATCCTCGGCGCCGGCGGTCTGCGCCGTGCGCCCCTTGCGCAGATCGTTGATGGCCGAGTTCAGCGCCTGCGCGGTCAAACCGGCAGCGGCGAGAACCGTCGCCGAGGGCGTTGCCACCGCCAGCGTCAGCGCCAGCAACAGGCGCTCCACGGTGACGAAATCATCGCCCGCCTTGGTGGCGATTTCGCGCGCGCTTTCAAACAGCCGCCCCGTCTCGGGCGCCAGATAGACCTGCCCGGCGCCATCGCCTTCGACCTTCGGCAGCTTGTCGAGGGCGGTATTGACGCCGCTGAGCGCCTCATCGGGGCGCCCGCCGGCGGCGCGAATCAAATTGGCGGCCAGGCCCTGCTTGTCGTCCAATATGACTTTGAGGAGATGTTCGGGGGTAAAGCGCTGATGGCCGCTGCGGAGCGCCAGGCCTTGCGCCGACTCTACGAAACCGCGCGAGCGATCGGTGAATTTTTCGAAGTCCATTTTGCCCTACTCCACTCGGCCGCCGCGCTTCGTGAGCCGGTATATTACCGCACTCGTACCTTTGAAGCCTGGGCGCCTTTTTCAGACATATTCTCGCCGTCTCTATATGGGTACTGGAAGTCCCCTCGCAAGGGGCGGCGCTGGCAAAGCCCCGATATTCGGGGTTTCGGCGGCGTCAGGCGGTTGGGCCTTCGGCTTCGGAACTGTCCAACGCGCTTTCCTCGGTCGCGGTTTTCTGCTCCGGCTCGACGCTACTGACGGCGCTGCCATCCACCAACAGTTCGGCCTGCCCGGGCGCCTCCGCTTCCGCCGCCTGAGGGGTCGGCGGCCGCGGCTGCTGCGCCTGTTGCTGGGGCGGTCGGTTTTGCGGCTGTCCCGGCTGGCGGCCGCCGCGTTGCTCGGCACCGCCATTGGCGGCCATCACGCGGTAATAATGTTCGGCATGTTGAAAATAGTTTTCCGCCGCCACACGGTCGCCAAAGGTCAGCGCATCGCGCCCCAGCGCCTGATATTTTTCGATCACCTGATAGGCGGTGCCGCGGATTTTCCCTTGCGGGCCGCTGCTTTCGAAATTGGCATTGCGTCCACCGCTCGGGCGGCGTCCGTTTCCGCGATGGCCTCGCGGGCGTTTCGGTGACTGACCTTGCTTCATATTTATTGTCTCGTTTTTCGGGTTCGAACCACTCGTTCACCCGCAACGCCACATCTCGCGGCGATATTGATCAAACATTTGGGCTTGTCCCGGCCTGCCCGGCTGGGAGAGGGGCGGTAACGAAAGACGTTTTCACATCCGCGTTGGCCACAGCCAACTAAACCCTAGCTAGGATTGCCCAGTTTTCAACCATTATTTTCGAAAAAACATGTTAGCCCTCTGTTGGTTAAGCAATTCTTTCCGGCTTTGGCGTTCAGGCGCCGGAAAGATCGAAAATTGCGCAGCGCTCGATGCCGGCCAAATCCTTTCGCCGGCCGCTTTCAGCCAGGCCCGAGCCGCCTAAAATGGCGGCCACCCGGTCGCCCATTCCGGCGCCGAGTTCGACGAACACGCGCCCCCCAGGTGCCAGGAGGCGGGCGAAATCTGGCGCCAGGGCGCGGTAGGCCTCGTCTCCGCGCGCGCCGGCGAAGAGTGCCCCGGCGGGTTCGTATTCGGCGACTTCCGGCATCAGGGAGGTGCCATCGGCGGCGGCGACATAGGGCGGATTGGCGATGATAAGATCGAACGCCGGCGCCAGCGAACGCCCCCACGAGCCGGCCAGGAAATGCGCCCGTGACGACACGCCGTGGCGCCGGGCGTTGCGCCGCGCCACCTTCAGGGCGCCGACGCTTCGGTCGACGCCGAAGCCCTCGACACCCGGCAATTCCTTCAATAACGAGACCAGCAGACAGCCGCCGCCGACGCCGAAATCGACGATTCGGGCATTTTCGCGGCGCTCCCGATTCGCCGCCTCGAGCACCGCCTCGATCAATGTTTCGCTGTCCGGGCGCGGGATCAAGGTATCGCGGGTGACCTCGAAGGAAAGGCCCCAGAACTCGCGCTCGCCAGTGAGATAGGCGATCGGCTCATGCGCCGCGCGGCGCCGCGCCAGGCCCATCAATTGGTCGACCAGCGGCGCATCGACCGGGTTCCGATGCGCCACCAGCAGCCGCTCGCGCGACAATCCCATGACATGGCCGAGGAGAATGCGCGCCTCGTGCCGGGGCTGCTCGATGCCGCCCGCCGCCAACAGCGACGCCGCCTGGCGCAACACCCCTTCGACGCTTGCCCCGGTGGCACTCATTCGCTTTGCGCCAGGCGGCACGTCTGTTCGTCACTGAGCAGGGCATCGACGATTTCGTCCAGCGCCTCGCCGCTCAACACCTTGTCGAGCTTGTGAATTGTCAGATTGATGCGGTGGTCGGTGACCCTGCCTTGCGGATAGTTATAGGTGCGGATGCGCTGCGAACGGTCGCCCGAGCCGACCTGGCCGCGCCGCACCTCGGCGCGTTCGGCGTCGCGCGTGCGGCGCTCATGGTCGTAAAGCCGGGCGCGCAGCACCTTGAGCGCCTTGGCGCGGTTCTTGTGCTGCGATTTTTCGTCCTGCTGGGTGACCACGATGCCGCTCGGCAAATGGGTCATGCGCACGGCGCTGTCCGTCGTGTTGACGCTTTGCCCGCCAGGGCCGGAGGCGCGGTAGACATCGATCTTGAGATCCTTGTCGGCAATCACCAGATCGACCTCTTCGGCCTCGGGCAACACCGCCACGGTAGCCGCCGAGGTGTGAATGCGCCCACTCGCCTCGGTTTCCGGCACGCGCTGCACCCGGTGCACGCCCGATTCATATTTCAGCCGCGCGAAGGCGCCGCGCCCGCCAACTTCCATAATCGCTTCCTTGACGCCGCCGATGCCGGTTTCCGACAGCGACATAACCTCGGTGCGCCACTTCTTTTCTTCGCCGTAGCGCTGATACATGCGCATCAGATTGGCCGCGAACAGGGCCGCTTCCTCGCCGCCGGTGCCGGCGCGGATCTCGAGGATGGCGTTTTTCTGATCCGCCTCGTCCTTCGGCAACAGGAGAATCTTCAGCTTCTCGTCGAGCTTGGGGATTTCCTCCCTGAGGGCGCGGAACGCCTCTTCGGCGAGTTCGCGCATGTCGCCGTCGGTCTCGGCATCGGCGATCATCTCGGCCAGATCGGCGGCTTCGGACTGGGCCGCCCGAAGCGCCTCGATGGCGCCGATCACCGGCTTGAGTTCGGCATATTCCTTCGACAGGCGCACCAATTCATCGCTCGCCAATGCCTGCTGCCCGGACAACAAAGCCGACAGCTCGTCCTGGCGGGCGATGATACCGTCGAGGCGCTCGTCGAAATTCACCCTGCTGGCTCCATCGGCTGCGCTCAGCCGTAGCGTTTCAGATGCGCGTGCAGGTTCTCATGGCTGATCTCCTGCTGCTCGCCGGTGGCGAGGTCGCGCACCGTGACGCTGTCCCGGCCCGCTTCCTCCTCGCCGAGCAGGACGGCGCAGGCGGCGCCGAGGCGATTGGCGCGCTTGAGGCGCTTCGACATATTGCCGCGAAACGCCATTTCGGTGCGAAACCCGGCAGCGCGCAGTTTATGCGTCAGGGCGAACGCCGCCGGCTCCATTTCGGCCCCGATGGGGACCACGGCGATGGTATTGCCCGGCG
>CAJXFT010000137.1 GCA_913053235.1 uncultured Alphaproteobacteria bacterium | reverse complement strand
TATCTCGAGTCCGATCAGCTCGCCAATAACGCGGCCGGCTCCGGCCGTGACCGCGAGGACTGGGACATCGGCATCGCCTGGTGGTCCGGACCGTTTGGCGTCGGCCTGCAATACGGCAACGCGGAACTCGATATCGTTGCCGACAACACGACGGACGAACTGAAAATTTACGAGCTCAACGCCACCTATGTGTTGGGCCCGGGAATTGATGTCGGTGCCGCCGTTGCGATTGGCGACTATGATGACGCCACTGCGGGTGTCAATCTCGACAACGAGTACACCGAATTCAAGATGAGCGCTGCGTTGAACTTCTAAGCAGTCGTTCTTCTCTTGAAATTTTGGGGGCGGCCTGGGGGCCGCCCTCTTTTTTTTCGGCCCCTCAAGCGCCGGGCGGGGGCATCCGCCCCCTTGGCTTACCTCGTATTAACTCGGGCGCTCAGTCGCTTGCCGGAATGCATGAAGCATTCCGGATTGTGGTGCCGTTTTGAGAGAGTCTTTGTGGGTTCCGGTGCACGCCGGGCCGGGGCCGGGCGAAGCATCCGCGCGGTTTTTTTGTCTGGCCCCTTGTACGCTGGGCATGTCGCTCGGAAGGTGTCAATCTTCTGAAGGCGGCGGCGGGAGTAATTCCGCCTTCTACCCAATCCTGCGACGTGGCGGAAATTTGCGCCGTAGACGGCGGCGCGAAGCGTAGAGCATTATAGCCTGGCTTTGGCTCGGATTTATGGCGATGGTGGATTGCGGCTCAAATATGAAATGTGGCTCGGGGGCTGGGGTCGGAAGGTGCGGATGTGACGCGGCGGGCGCATAGGGCCGGAGGCGAACCACCGCTTCACGGCGCCGCGTCGGACGCCAACGCCTTATGGGCGCGCGCTTCCGAATTGGCGCATGCGGGGCAAAGCCGCGAGGCCGAAAAAATACTCACCAAATTGGCGAAAATTGCGCCCGACAATGCCGACATATTCGGCTTTCACGGCACCCTGAAAGTTCAGGCCGGCAAGCATGCGCAAGCCGTTCCCCTGCTCAAGCGTGCACTCCGTCTCGACGCTAAAAATCCCACCACCCATGGCAGCCTGGCGGTCGCCTATGAAGGTTTGTCCAAGCTCGACAAAGCCAAGCATCATTACCTGCGGGCGCTCGAGCTTGATCCGAGCCAGGCGCCCACGCATGTAAATCTGGGCGCGTTGTTGTGGCACGAGGGCAAGCGCGGCGAGGCTGTCGCGCATTATGAACAAGCCGTCGCCGTGGACGCCAATTTCGCCGAGGCGCACAGCTATTTGGGTCAGGCGATGCATTTCCTCGGGCGCATCGATGAGGCGTTGCGTTGCGGCGAGACCGCCGTGCGGCTCGATCCCACCTCCGCCACGGGGCATATGAATTTGGGCCGCACCCTGCAAGCGAGCGGCCGGATCGAGGACGCGGTTTGCCATTTCCGCCAGGCGATTGATTTGAATGGAAATCTTGCCGAGGCCTATGAAAACTACGCCTATGCGCGCCGCGTCACCGAAGAAGATGGATTTTCCGATGACTTGAATGCCGCTCTGGCGCGGCGAGATTGGAGCGACGGCAAGCGCGCCCGCCTGCACTATGCCGCCGGCAAGGTTGCCAGCGACGGCGGCGGTCACAAGGCGGCCTTTAGCCATTGGATGAAAGGTGCGCGCCTGCGGCGCAAGGCCTCCAAATACAGCATCGCCGGCAGCCGCAAGAAATTCGCCGCCTACCGGGCGGTCTTCGATTCGCCGCTTCTGATGCGCCGTTTGCGCCAACCCGTCGCCGGGCCGATACCGATATTCATCGTCGGCATGCCGCGCTCGGGAACGACCCTGGCCGAGCAAATCCTGGCCAGCCATCCTGAAGTCGCCGGCCTCGGCGAGTTGCCGTATATCAACGAAATCGCGCAGGGCCTTGGCGATTGGTCCGCCGCCGCGGGCACATTCCCAGCCGCCTTGGCCGGGCTCGATGATGGCGATTGGGCGCGCGCCGCCAGGCTCTATATGGAGCGGCTCGACCAAAACAATGGCGCGACATTCATCAGCGACAAGATGCCGGACAACTTTCAGTATTTGGGTTTCATCACCCTGCTGTTTCCCAATGCCCGCATCGTTCACTGCCGCCGCGGCGCCTTGGATATTTGCGTTTCCTGCTTCACCACGGATTTCACCATCGGCCATGAGTGGAGCTACGATCTCGGCGAACTGGGGGCTTATTACGGGCTTTATCACGAATTGATGGCGTATTGGCGGCGCGTTTTGCCGCTGCCGATCCATGAAATCCAATATGAATCCGTGGTCGGCGATTTGGCCGGCGAGGCGCGTCGCCTGCTCGATTTTTGCGGTCTCGACTGGCATCCCGACTGTCTTGAATTTCACCGCAACAAGCGGCCCGTGTTCACCGCCAGCAACGCCCAGATACGCCAGCCCATATATGCCAGCTCGGTCGGGCGGTGGCGGCGATATGAGGATCAACTTCGGCCCTTGATCGAGAGTTTGCCGGCGGCCGCCAGGCCGGGCAAATGAAGCGTTTCGGCATTTTTGCGAAGGCTTGTCGAAGCGCCGGAGAAAGGCTTCCCACGGCAGTTATGCGAGGTTACAGTCCGGCGCGCAGGCGAGTCTCTAGCCGATAAAACCGGAGATGGCATGAACAGAAAAGAGCGCCGCAGCCGCGAAGCGCAGGCGCGCGGCGCGCCGCCGGGCAGCAGCGATCCCGAATTGCGGGAAATGATGCAGCGCGCGACGGCGCTTCATCGCGACGGCCGCATCGGTCAGGCGATGGCGGGTTATGACGCCATCCTGGCGCGCGAGCCGCGCCACGCCGATGCGCTTCAGTTCATGGGCGTCGCCAGAATGCAAAGCGGCGATAGCGAAGAAGCCATCGGGCTGTTGCAGCGCGCGGTCGCCGTCCATCCCGAAAACAGCCAGGCGCATTACAATCTCGGTTTGGCCTTGCGCGCCGAGGGCGAGGAGCAAAAGGCGCTCGCCGCTTTTCGCCGCGCCATCGCGGTGGCGCCGCAAAATTTCGAGGCCCACAACGCCATCGCCGGCATCCTCTTAAGCGCGCCCGATCAAATCGACACGGCGCATGTGCATATCCGCCACGCTCTGAAATACAATTCCAAGCATGCGCCATCGTTGAATAATTTGGCGCTCATCCTGAAAGCGCGCGGACAGTTGGAGGAAGCCATAGGCGAGGCGCGTGCGGCGATATCGCTGGCGCCACGCCATGCCGCGGCAAACAGCACGCTGGGCTCGCTGTTGCTGGAATCGGGCGCAACGGAGGAAGCCGAAAAAATTCTCCGCGATGCCGTGGCGCTGGCGCCACGGGATTCGAGCGCCCATACCAATCTGGGCGCGGCGCTGAATTTCATCGGCGCGCGGGCCGAGGCCGAGGCGGAATTCGAGCGCGCGCTGGAACTCGATCCGGAAAACACCGACAGCCTCAACGACCTCGCCCTGATACGCGCCAATCAAGGGCGGCAGGAAGAGGCCGCGGCTCTCCTGCAACGCGCCCTGATCCTCAAGCCGGATGACCCGGCGCTGCATGTGCATCTCGGCTCGCTCTATCGCCGGCAAGAGAAATGGGGCGAATCGATCGCCAATTTCCGCCGCGCATTGGACATCGAGCCAAATGATTTGGACCGCGCTCAGGCCTTTGCGGAGAGTTTGCGGAGCTGCATTTACCTGCCCGAGAATGCGCAAATGCAGAAGGATATGGAGCGCTGCCTGCGCATCGAAGACATCAATCACGACCCGCTGAGCGTGCCGGCGGCGCGCCTGCTGCGCAATTCCCAAGCGGTGGCGCCCCTGGTCGAGGCGGCGCGGAGCGGCGATTTCAGCTTGACCGCGACCGAGCTGCAAAAAGGCGAAGTGCTGGCCCCGCTCAGCAGCGAATTTGCCTGCCTCCTATTGCAGCGCAGCCCTATTTCGGATATGGCGCTGGAAATTCTTTTCACCGCCATTCGCAAGAACTTGCTGGAACTGGCGGTTGCCGGCCGCCTGCCGGAACGCTTACGGGAACGGACGTTCAACTTTATTTGCACGCTGGCGCGGCAGTGTTTTCTCAATGAATATGTTTATCGCCAGAGCGCCGAAGAGGCGGCGCAGGCGGCGGCGCTGGAGGAACAGATCGATGACCGTCTGCGCCACCCCGAGGAGCGCCCGCCGCGCGCCGCCATCGCGGTTCTTGCCTGCTACCGTTCATTGGCCGGGCTGGCGGCAAGCGGCATTCTGGAGGGCCATGAGTTGGCGTCGCGGGACGATGCTTTCGGCCGTTTGATCACGCAGCAAATCCGCCACACAGCGGTCGAGCGCGAATTGACGCGCGAGCTGCCCGAGCTCGGCGAGAGCGGCGATGAAATCTCGCGCCAGGTGCGCCGCCAATATGAGGAAAGCCCCTATCCACGCTGGACCAACCTGGCGCGGCTCAAACCGATGCCGTTGCGGGCGCTGATCGGTGACATGTTTCCCTTCGCCGATCTCGCCGATCTGCGCATATCCGCCGCGCCCGACCTGCTGGTCGCCGGTTGCGGCACCGGGGCGCATGCCATCGCCTCGGCGTTGCGCTACCGAAATTCGCGCGTGCTGGCGCTGGATCTCAGCCTCACCAGCCTGGCTTACGGCAGGCGCAAGGCGCGCGAAATGGGCGTCGAGGGGATCGAATGGGCGCGCGGCGACATTCTCGCGCTGGCCGATCACGAGGGCCGCTTCGACATGATCGATTGCGGCGGCGTGCTGCATCATATGCACGAGCCGATGGCGGGATGGCGCATCCTGCGCGACCTGCTCAAACCGGGCGGGGTCATGAAGATCGGTCTCTACAGCGAGTTGGCGCGCGCCGATTTCGTTCGCCTCGGCAGCGAATTGACGGCGGCGGATGGCGATTCGGCGAATCACATCCGGGAATATCGCCACCGGATATTCGCCATGCCCGACGATGCGCCGTTGAAGCGGGTCTTGGCGCTGCATGATTTTTTTACGCTTTCCGAATGCCGCGATCTTCTTTTCCACGTCGAGGAGCATCGCTTCACCCTGCCCGGGATCCGCCGCTGCCTGGACGAGCTGGAGCTCGATTTCCTGGGCTTCGAGATGCGCGAGCGCTCGGTGATCGATCGTTACCGGGCGCGTTTTCCCGACGATCCCGGTGCTCACGATCTCGATAATTGGCACCGCTTCGAGACCGACAATCCCAATATCTTCATCGGCATGTATCAGTTCTGGGTCAAACCGCGCGGCGCGGCGATGGCGGCTTGAGCGTTTTCGGACGGTTATATGGGTAATATTGTTTGGCTCGCCTCCTATCCGAAATCCGGCAATACCTGGTTGCGCGCATTCCTGCTCAACCTGATGACGGATGCCGAGGAGCCGGTGGACATCAACAAGATGGCGGCGCTTACCACGGGCGATAGCCAGGCCGGCTGGTATGCCGAGTTCGATAAGCGCCCGGCGACGGCGCTCGGGCCTGAGGATTTGGCGCGGCTTCGGCCCAAGGTGCATGCGCGTATCGCCGAAGGCTCCGCCGATTCGGTGTTCGTGAAAACCCACAATGCCCTGGTCGAGGTCGCCGGCAGCGCCATGATCAGCCAGTCCGCGACCGCCGCCGTCATATATGTGGTGCGCAATCCCCTCGACATCGCGCTCTCCTATGCCGATCATCTCGGCGCGCCGGTCGGCGATATCATCACGCTCATGGCCGAACGTGGTTTCGAGACGCCGGCCAGCGAACATAATGTGCCCGAGCATCACAGCGATTGGTCGAGCCATGTCAAAAGCTGGACGCAAATGCCGCATCCGGCGCTTCACACCGTGCGTTACGAGGATATGGCGTCGAAGCCGGCGCCCACTTTCGCCGCCATCGCCGGCTTTCTCGGCATGAAGCCGGGGCGCCAGAGCCTGTTGCGGGCGGTGCGCTTCTCATCCTTCAAGGTGCTGCGCGCGCAGGAGAAAAAAAGCGGTTTCGTCGAACGCACGCCGGTGCAAAAATCCTTTTTTCGCGCCGGAAAATCGGGCACTTGGCGCCAGCAGCTATCCGAGGCGCAAATCCGCCGCGTGCTTGAAACGCACCGCGAGCAGATGCAACGGTTTGACTATGTGCCGAAGGGATACTAAAAGGCAGCGTGAATCTGGTTAATTTTGTAAATACCGAAATTATTATGTGAATAAAATGTTGGATCATCTGGAAACCCTTGAAAGTCAAAGCATTTATATCATCCGCGAGGCCTATAACAGGTTTGAGCGGCTCGGCATGCTGTGGTCGTTGGGCAAGGATTCCAACGTCATGGTGTGGCTCTGCCGCAAGGCGTTTTTGGGCCATGTGCCGTTTCCGGTGGTGCATGTCGACACCGAGAAGAAATTCGCCGAAATGTATGCGTTCCGCGAGCGCTACGCTAAGCAATGGGGCCTCAACCTGATCGTCGGCAAATGTCCGCCGATCGAGGAAATGGATGCCACCCTGCCGCCGGCGGCGCGCGCCGCGGCGCGCAAGACGGCGGGCCTGAAATCGCTGTTGGCGCGCGAAGGCTTTACCGGCGTCTTCGCCGGCATCCGCCGCGACGAAGAGGGCACGCGCGCCAAGGAACGCGTGTTCAGCCCGCGCGGCGAAGCCGGGCAATGGCATTTTCGCGATCAGCCGCCGGAATTCTGGGATCAGTTCAAGACCGATTTCCCACCCCATACCCATATCCGCATCCATCCGCTGCTGCATTGGTCCGAGATCGATGTCTGGCTTTATACCGAGCGCGAGAACATCCCGACGGTGCCGCTTTATTTCTCGCGTGGCGGCAAGCGCTACCGCTCGCTCGGCGACGAGGACATTACCTTTCCCATCGACAGCGAGGCGGCGACCATCGAAGAGATCATCGCCGAGCTCAAGGTGACGACCGCCGCCGAGCGCGCCGGGCGGGCGATGGACCATGAAGCGGAAGATTCCTTCGAGCGCCTGCGCGCCGACGGTTATATGTAGGTCGCGCCATGAACAAACCACCGCGCAAATTCGAAGTTTTTACCGACGCCGCACGGCAAGCCGGCACCCGCTCGGCGCGCCGTCTCGATATCGCCATCGTCGGCCATGTCGATCACGGCAAATCGACCCTGGTCGGCCGCCTTCTGCATGACACCGGCACGCTCCCCGACGGCAAGGTCGAGGCGATCCGCAAGATGTGCGAACGCCGCGGCATGGCCTTCGAGTGGGCCTTTGTCATGGATGCCTTTCAGGCCGAGCGCGATCAGGCGGTCACCATCGACGCGGCGCATATCTGGTTCAGCACGAAGAAGCGCGATTATGTGATCGTCGATGCGCCGGGTCACCGCGAGTTCGTCAAGAACATGGTCAGTGGTGCGGCGTCCTGCTCGGCGGCGCTGCTGGTTATCGACGCCGGCGAGGGCGTGCGCGAGCAATCGCGCCGCCATGCCTATTTTCTCCATCTGCTCGGCCTGAGCCGCATCACCGTCGCGGTCAACAAGATGGACGCGGTGGATTTCGATGGCGCGCGCTTCGCCGCCGTCGAGGCCGATATCCGCGATTATCTGGCCGAGCTCGGCATCACGCCGAGCCACGTCGTTCCGGTATCGGCGCGCGACGGCGACAATATCGCCGCGCGTTCCGAGCGCAGCTCCTGGTATAACGGGCCGACCGTCACCGAAGCGCTCGACGCGATCGAGCCGCCGGAGGCCGATGCAGAAGCGCCGCTGCGCCTGCCGGTGCAGGACATATTTCATTTCGACGATCGCCGCATCATTGCCGGGCGCATCGAATCGGGCGCCGTGAAAATCGGCGACGAGCTGTTGTTCTCGCCGTCCAACAAACGCGCCCGCCTGTCGCGCATCGAAAGCTGGCCCGAGGCCAACGCGCCCGAGAGCGCCGCCGCCGGACAATCCGTCGGGCTGATTCTCGACGAGCAGATATTCGTCGAGCGCGGCGAAGTGATCAGCCATGTGGTGGAGCCGCCGCTCGAATCGAACGTCTTTCGCGGCCATGTGTTCTGGCTCGGCCGCGAGCCGCTCGCCACCGGCAAGCAGTACAAGCTCAAGCTCGGCACCTTCGAAGCGCCGGTCGAGGTGCAATCGATCGACCGCATCATCGATGTCGACGATCTGGCGACGGTCGAAGCCGCCTCGGGCGGCGCCGCGATCGAACGCAATGGCGTTGGCGAGGTCGTTTTGCGCAGCCGCGCCATGTTGGCGCTCGACGAGTTCGCAACCAACCGGCGCACGGGCCGCTTCGTTCTCGTCGACGGCTACGATATCGCCGGCGGTGGCATCATCTCGATGCGCGGCTACCCCGATCAGCGCCAGCTCATCACCGGCAAGTCGAGCAATTTATTTGCCGTCGAAGACGGCATTTCCAACGCCTCGCGCTGGCAACGCAACGGCCATAGGGGCGGCGTGGTGTGGTTTACCGGGCTCTCCGGTTCGGGCAAAACCACGATCGCCCTGGAAGCGGAAAGGCAGCTTTTCCAGAAAGGCTATCAGGTCTTTGTGCTCGACGGCGACAATGTGCGCGGCGGGCTGAACGCCAATTTGAGTTTTTCACCGGAAGACAGGGCCGAGAATATTCGCCGCGTCGGCGAAGTGGCGGCGCTTTTCGCCGATGCCGGCTTCGTCGTCCTCACGGCGTTCATTTCGCCCTACCGCGCCGATCGCGAGCGCGCCCGCGAGGCCGCCCAGCGCCACCCCGGCGGCGTATTTCACGAAGTCTATGTCAAGGCGGCGCTCGAGATATGCGAAGAGCGCGACCCGAAGGGCCTTTACCGCAAGGCGCGGGCCGGCGATATCGCCGATTTCACCGGCATCTCGGCGCCCTATGAGGCGCCCGAGGAGCAGCAGCTGGTGATCGACACCGGCGAGCAATCGGCGGAACAAAGCGCCGCCGCCCTGGTCGCCTATATCGAAGCCTATTTCGTCGCCGACGAGAGCTAGTACCAAGACTGGCCGGCAAAGGCGGCGATACCGGCGATACCGGCGATACCGGCGGCGCGCCCGCTCAGCAGTCGGGCGGCATTGCCGTGATTGATGCCGCCGAGCGCGTAAACCGGCAGCGCCGCGCGCGCCGCCAGCATGTTGAATCTGTCGGGCCCGAGGCCATGCATACCCGGATGGCTCGCGGTTGCGAACACCGGCGACAGCAGCGCCGCGTCGGCGCCGCACATGGCGGCATGGCGGAGCGCCTGTCCTGAATGCGCGGCCACGGTAATCAGCCACTGACGGCGGTAGCGCCAGCGCCGCGCTTCGCCGGCGCGCGCCTCGGGCAGGTGAATGCCGGCGGCGCCGACGCGAATCGCCAATCGCGCATCGCCGGCGATGAGCAGTTTGAGGCCGCGGTGGCGCGCCACCTCGGCGAGCCGGCGCGCCAGCGCGGCGCGCTCCGCCATGTCGTAATCGCGCAACAACACGGCGCTGCCGCGCGGCAGCCGCGCCGCCGCGCCGGCCGGATCGGGCAGGCGCCGGGCATCGGTGATCAGCACCAGCGGCGGCAGGCCGAGGCCAGAGGCATTCTTCGAATTGAGCCGTTTCGCCAGCTCTGCTAGCTTCATCGAATCGTTTTCATGGCTAATACCAAGGAGCGACGATAATGACTCATAGGGACGGCTTGCCAAGGTTTTCGGCTAGGAGCGTGGGGCGCAGCGATGCGGCACATCGGAAGCCGCGCGCGACGCCGTCCGAAAGCCTTGGCAAGC
>CAJXFT010000136.1 GCA_913053235.1 uncultured Alphaproteobacteria bacterium | reverse complement strand
TTTAGAGGATTTCCCGATTGCGAATCATGCCCGGTAAACGTCCACAAAAACACGACGTGATTTCCCGCGGATCGAATGCCGTCATTCCGTAGAACCAAGTCTGGAACGTCGGCGTGGAAATCTGCAGCCATTGCCATCAATGCATCGTGACCTACATAAGCTTCTCCGCGGTTAATAGAAATCCGGCTGCTGGAAACATGGAAAGCAGCAACGTTTTCCGGAATTTTCGAGTTCCAGGCATCGGTATATCTGGTGGCAAGATCGTCCAAACGAACTTGATCAAATGACATTGAAGTATCCTTTAGCACAGAGGAGCGGAGAGTCTTACAAACGACCATGTAACGAGTAGGAAATAACCCCGATTTCCTTGGCTACCAACGCGTTGGTGTGTCCGCGCTCCAGCCTCCTACTGGCTTCCCGGCAAGAACAGTTCGGCCTGGCTGGCGCGTTCTTCGGTCGGTGTGTGGCCGAAGCATTTGCGGTAGCATTTGGTGAAATGCGAGGTCGAGGTGAAGCCGCTGGCGACCGCGATATCGAGTATCGGGTGGCTGGTGCGGCGCAGCAGGTCGCGGCCCTTGTCGAGGCGTATGCGCAAATAATATTGCCGCGGCGTCTGGTCGAAATGGCGGCGGAACAGCCGTTCCAGTTGGCGCGTCGACAAACCGACCGTCGCGGCCAACTGGCGGCTGCTCAACGGGTCCTCGAGGTGGCTCTCCATCACCTTGACGGCGGCGATGACGTTGGCGTTGGCGGTGCCGAGGCGGAATCGCAGATCGTGGCGCTGGGCGATTTCGCCGGCCCTGATTTCCTGATGCAGCGACACTTCGGCGACGCGGCGCGCCAGGCCGAGGCCGCCCTGCTCGGCGATGAAGCGCAGCATCATGTCGAGCGCCGCGGTTCCGCCGGCGCAGGTCCAGCGCTTGCGGTCGATCTCGTAAATATCGGAAGTCACCTCGATGGCCGGGAACTCCTCGCGCAAGGCGGCAATGTTTTCCCAATGAATGGTGCAGCGGAAACCGTCCAACAGGCCGTACCCGGCCAGGATATGGGCGCCGGTACAGGCGGCGCCGATCATGCGGCCATGCGCGACCAGATATCTGAGGCGCTTTCCGAGCTCCGGCCCGGGTGTGATGTGCTCGACGTCGAGGCCCGAACAGACCAGCGTCAATTGGGCGTCGCCCATGTCGCGCACGGCGCCGTCGACCTCGGTCACGACATGATTGCTCGCCGCTACGGCTGCGCCGTCGAGCGAATAGCACGACCATTCGAAAAGGGTTTCGCCGGATTCCCGATTGGCCAGGCGAATCGGCTCGATCAGCGACGAAAAGGCGATCATCGAATATTTGGGCAGCAGCACGAAGGCCAGTTTCAATGGCTCGTAAGGCGAATGCGCCTGTTCCGTCATGCCCGGATCCGTCGGTAATTTCTCCGACAGATTAAGCCAGCCGGGTCATTTCGGCAATTGCGCCAAATATTCGTCGAAGATCGAGAGCAGTTGGACGACGTCGACGTCGAGCTCGTCCCATAACGGCATCAGCCATGGCTTGCGCTTGCGCATGAAGCGTTTGAAGTCATCGCAATGATGCTCCTCAAGCTCGCGCCTGAAGCGCACCATATGGCCGGTGAATTTGTCAACGCCGAGGTCCTGAAACGCCTGCAACTCGTAGAGCGAAGCTTCGCATTCGACATTCAGGCCGTTCAAATTTTGCAGCCGGCCATGCATATGCTGCACGCCATGGCCGACCAGTTCATGGACGATCCCCTCGGCGGCGATTTCGGCCGGCGAATGCTTGATGATGTAGCGGCCCAAAATGGCGACGAATACGGTCTCTCCGGGCGCCCCCTCGGCGGCTTCGAAAAAATCGGGCAGGAAGGCCGCCAGGGTGACGTCGCCGCGCGACCATTCGGGAAAACCGGGATCGTAAATAATGACGATGTCGCCGCGCTTCTTCAGAAGATCCAGGGTTTTCGCATTGAAGGGCGAGCGTTCATAAATGAGATCGATGGCGCTTTTGATCGTTTTCAGGGCGTGATCGGAATCGACCAGTGGAATATCGGATTTCACGTCCGGGTCGGCCGGTATGATTTTTAAATAAATGCCGCGATAGAGTTCGTTATGGGCGCCGTCGCTATCGGCGGCGCGCGGCGGCGCCGTGATCAGAAAAAGCGCCATTCCGCAAGCCAGCAAAGCCAGCCAGACGCGCATCAATTCATACCCGCCGCGCTCTGGCCCGCCGCGCTCTGGCGAAGGCCCCACGGCTCTGATAAGAACCGTTTGTGAATAAATCCGTGGCGGAGTATTGGCGAGCATGGCGAAGGCAACTGACAAGAATATGAACGCGGAAACGCTTCTCTCGGTGCTGGGGCGCGACCCGGAAGCCCATCATGGCGTCGTGAATGTACCTGTATATCACGCCTCGACCATCCTGTACCCCAATGTCGCGGCCCTCAAGAAAGCCGGCAAGCGCGAATTCGGCAAGGTATTCTACGGCCGCCACGGGACGCCGACGGTATTTGCGCTGCAGGACAGTGTGGCGCGGATCGAGGGCGGCTGGCGCAGTTTCGCCTTCAGCTCGGGGAAAGCCGCGATCCTCGCCGCGCTGCTCGCCTTTTTGAAAAGCGGCGACCATCTGTTGATGGTCGACAGCGCCTATGGCCCGAGCCGCGAATTGGCCAAGGGCTTGCTCAGCCGCCTCGGCATCTCGCACACATTCTACGATCCCCTCATCGGCGCACGTATCGGCGAATTGATGCAGCCCAATACGCGCGTCATATTCACCGAATCACCCGGCTCCCTGACCTTCGAAATGCAGGATTTGCCGGCCATTGCCAAGGTCGCTCACGGCGCCGGCGCGCGCGTCATCATGGACAACACATGGGCCTCGCCGCTCTATTGCAACCCCTTCGCGCTCGGCGCCGATGTTTCGGTACAGGCGGCGACGAAATATATCGTCGGCCATTCCGACGCCATGCTCGGCATGGTCACGGTGAACGAGGAAAGCTTCAAGGCCGTCAACCAGGCGTTCGACGATCTCGGCGCCTGTGCCGGGCCGGACGACTGTTATCTGGCGTTGCGCGGCATGCGCACGCTGGCGGTGCGCCTCGAGCGGCAGGGCGAAACCGGCTTGCGTCTGGCCGAATGGCTGGCCGCCCGCCCGGAGGTGGCGCGGGTGCTTCACCCGGCCCTTAAACGCGACCCCGGCTTCGATATCTGGAGCCGCGATTTCAGCGGCGCCTCGGGCCTGTTCGGTGTGGTTTTGAAACCGGTACCGGAAAAAGCCGTGATCGCCCTCTTGGACGGCCTCGAGCTGTTCGGCATGGGCTATTCATGGGGCGGTTACGAAAGCCTGGCGATTCCCACCTACCCGCACAAGGTCCGCGACGCCAGCGAGTGGGACCCGGCATATCCGTGCCTGCGCTTTCACGCCGGGCTGGAACATCCCGAGGATCTGATCGCCGATCTGAACAAAGGCTTTGCCCGCCTCAACAAGGCGAAGCGGCGCAAAAGAAAGAAGCGGACCGCTTATACCAAGGATTAGCCGTCGGCGGCCGAGGGCAGTTTCGCATCCTTTGCATCCTGCATGATTTCCGCAGGGAAGCGGGCGGTGATGACGGTTCCCTCGCCGTATTCGCTGGCCACGTTCAGGCTGCCGCCGTGAAGTTCGACGAACATCTTGCACAGCGTCAGACCGAGCCCGGCTCCCTCATGGCGCCGCGCCAATGTGCCGTCGGCCTGAAAAAACGGATCGACGATATTGTTCAGATGTTTGGCCTCGACGCCGATTCCCGTATCGCTGACCGACAACTTCACATCGCCCGCTTCGGTGCGCTCGATACGCGTCTCGATGCTGCCGCCATCGGGGGTAAACTTAATCGCATTGGACAGCAGATTGAGCACCAGCTGGACGATGCGCCGGCGGTCTCCGAGCATGACGGGCATGTCCTCTACGGTCTTGACGGAGAGATGCAGATTCTTTTGCTCGGCCCTCGGCGCCACGAGACGAAGGCTGGTCTCCACGACTTCGCTCAAATCCACGGGCTTGCGATCGAGGATGAACGTACCGGATTCGACCTTTGAGATGTCGAGCATGTCGTTGATAACCTCGAGAAGATGCACGCCGCTTTGTTTGATGTCGGTAATATATTCGAGATATTTGGGCACCGTCACGGGGCCGAACATCTCACCCTCGATGATGTCGGAAAATCCGATAATGGCGTTCAGGGGGGTGCGCAATTCATGGCTCATATTGGCGAGGAATTCGGTTTTCATGCGGTTGATCGAATCCGCCTCATTCTTGGCCGCGAGAAGCTGCGTTTCGCGTAACTTGCTTTCCGTGATGTCGGCGTGAACGATGACGCCACCGCCGTCCTGGGTGCGGCTGTCGGTCACGCGGTACCAGGTACCGTCCGATGTCGAATATTCGAAGCTGCCGGTTACATTGCGGAAATGATCGAGCCGGTTCTGGATAAATTCTTCTCGCGCCCGCTCATTGGTGCGCAGTTTTTTGAACGTATCGGCATAGCGCCGGGCGATTTCCTCAAACCTGGCGCCCGGCTTGATGTGTTTTTCGATCTCCGGAAACGCCGAGCTGAACCTGCTGTTGCAGACGACGAGCCTGTCGTCTGAATCGAACAGGGCGAAGCCCGCCGATATGCTTTCAATGGCATCGAGCAATTGGCGCTGGGCCTGTACGGCGCTCGCCTCGCTGAGTTTTATGGCGTCGCGGATATCGGCTTCCGCCGTGATGTCCTGCCCGAATACGAAATAGCCGACGACCTGACCGTCTTTCGATGTATCGGGGGCGAAGGTTCCGCGCAGCACCCTCTCACCCAAAGCGGTGCCGTACAGCACGCGCTCGAAGGTCACGGTCTCGCCGAGGAACACCCGCTTGATGAACGGCTGCAAGCCGGGCATATCCTCGGCGCCGAGCACCTCTTCCAGCTTGCGCCCGACCAACTCCTTGCGGTCGCGCCCGAACAGCTGTTCATATCCCTTGTTGACATAGGTGAAGCGAAGATTGCGATCAACGCGCGCGATCAGGATGGGAAGGGATTCGGCAATCAGCGCCAACTGGGCATCGAGCGTTCTCGCCGCCTCGGGGCTTTCGCTGATCGGGTGGCAAAAACAAATAACAGTTTCCTCGCCGTCCATCACCGCCAAGGAGCTGCTCAGATTGACGAGCAGAGGGCGCTCGGATTCGCCCAACAAAATGGTTTCGCGCTCAAATGACCCCGATGCGCGCAATTCGGCGATAAAATCGGACCAGCCGCCGCCGCCAAACGCGGCGTCGATATCGGCCATGCGGCGGCTCAACAATTCCTGCTCGGAGCAGTCAAACAGCGCCAGCGCGGCGCGGTTGCCATAGACGACCCGGCCGTCTTGCGGCCGCGCCCAAAGGACCGCCATGCCCAGCGAATCCATGCCGCGCCGCATCAGTGTGAATTCAGATTCCGCCGCCATACCGTTCAGCAAACGTTATGATGCGTTAGCCCCAATCGGTGGTCTTGTATCGCTTGGCCCAGTCGACGCCCTGCCAGGTGGTTATCGTTTCGGGGCGCACGAAGATCAGCCATCGCGGCTCGGGCAGGGTCGGCGCCAAATAGTTGGGGCCGTTTACGCCGAGATAGCGCACCGACATGCGGGTCCCGATCGCCACCCATTTTCCGCCGACATTGGGCTCCTCGACCACTTCCCCCTTGCCCTTGACCATGACCTTGCGCAGGCCATCGGCCTCATCGATGCAAAGCGAAACGCGGCCATCGTTCTGGATGTATTTGGCCCACAGCGAACGCGCGCGGGGGATGATATAAAATCCTGAATCGCTGTATTCATACCAAACCGGCACGACATAGGGCCAGCCGTCGCCGTCCAGGCAACCGAGCCGGCAGACCGTGTTGCCGGCCAAAAAATCGTTCATTTCGGCGTCGCTCATGCCGCCGATTTTTCCCCTCCAGGATTCGTCTTTCGCCATTTTCGTCTCCAATTCCAGTGGATTTGATAGATTGCCTTTGCGGAAGCGCCTTGTAAATAAGCGCCGGCACAAAAAGGGTACATTCCTGCCGTGACTGCCGGCACGCATATGTGATATGGCTCGCGGCCATTAACACGAACCCTATCGTCAATTCGGGAGGCTAAGCATGCGTATCGGAGCCGTCTTTCCACAAACTGAAATAAGCGCCGACCCTGTCGCCGTCAAGGATTATGCTCAGGCCGTGGAAGGGCTCGGCTTCGACCATATCCTGACCTTCGACCATGTGCTCGGCGGCAACGCCGCGACGCACGACCTCAAGGGCCCGTACAAGCACACCGACAGTTTTCACGAGCTGTTCGTGCTCTATGGATATCTCGCCGCCGTCACCGAAAAAATAGAGCTCACCAGCGGCATCATCATCATCGGGCAACGGCAAACGGCGCTGGTCGCCAAACAGGCCGCCGCCATCGATATCCTGAGCCGGGGCCGCTTGCGCCTCGGTATCGGCATCGGCTGGAACGACGTCGAATATGAGGCGCTCGGCATGAATTTTGCCGACCGCGGCAAGCGCTGCGAGGAACAGGTCGAGGTCATGCGCGCGCTGTGGTGCAACGATCTCATCACCTATGACGGCAAGTGGCACAAGATCACCGATGCCGGCCTCAACCCGCTGCCACCGCAGCAACCCATTCCGATCTGGTTCGGCGGCCATGCCGATGCCGTCATGCGCCGCGTCGCCGGCATGGGCGACGGCTGGTTCCCGATATTCGAGCTCGACGATGCGGGAAAGGCGGCGCTGGACAAGCTGCGCGGCTATATCGAAGAGGCCGGGCGCGATCCGGCCGAGGTCGGCATAGAAACTTTCAACACCGTCGCCGGAAAGACGCCCGACGACTGGGCGGACGCCGCCCGGCTGTGGAAGCAGCACGGCGCCACCCACATATCGGCAAACACCATGAACGCCGGGTTTTCCTCGCTGGATGCGCATATCGACGCGCTGCGGCGCTTCAAGGAAGCGGCGTCGGACGCCTGAGAATGACGCGGGGCGCCGATCTCGCTAACCGCCCCAACCGGATTTGAGCTTATATGCCCAAACGCCTGTCGCTCTTCGCCCTGCCCGGCATCCCTCTCGTCGAACCCGGCGATGATTTGTGCGAATTGATCGGAGCCAGCCTGGAACGGGCCGGCGAAGGGTTGCTGGACGGCGACGTGCTGGTGATCGCGCAAAAGATCGTCTCCAAGGCCGAGGGCCGCTACGTCGACCTCAATACGGTCGAACCCTCTCCGCGCGCGCTGGAGCTGGCCGCGAAGACGGACAAGGACCCGCGCCTCGTCGAGCTCATCCTCTCCGAATCCAACGAGATCGTGCGCCACCGCCCAGGCGTCCTGATCGTCGCCCA
Source organism: uncultured Alphaproteobacteria bacterium (assembly GCA_913053235.1). Classification (GTDB taxonomy): domain Bacteria; phylum Pseudomonadota; class Alphaproteobacteria; order UBA828; family UBA828; genus PTKB01. The sequence goes on along the minus strand of CAJXFT010000136.1, from coordinate 2,381 downwards.
CAGGCTCGGTTTCGTGCTCGCCAATGCGGGCATCGACAGCTCCAATGTGGCGCCGCAAAATGACGGCCAGCGCGTCCTCCTGCTGCCGCGCGATCCGGACGGCACATGCGCCAGGCTGCGTACCGAGCTCAGGGCGCGTTTTAACAAGAATGTGGCGATCGTCATCAATGACAGCGTCGGGCGGGCGTGGCGCGTCGGCACCGTCGGCATCGCGCTCGGCGCGGCGGGCCTCGAATCGGTGGTGGACCTGCGCGGCCAATCGGATCTCTATGGCCGCAAGCTGGCGGTATCGATCGTCGGCTTGGGCGACGAACTGGCCGCCGCCGCGACGATCCTGCAAGGCGAGGGAGACGAGGGCCTGCCCGTGGTGTTGGTGCGCGGCCTCGAGCGCTCCTCCGATCAAGGCAGCGGCGCGACGCTGGTGCGCAACGAGGCCGAGGATCTGTTCAGGTGAGCGGCGGCGGCGACGGCGGCGACCGGCGCCCGACCAGCTGCCTGGCGCTTTCGGGCGGCGTCGGCGGCGCCAAGCTGGCGCTCGGTCTGGCCCGCCATCTGGCGCCGGGCGAACTCGCCATCGCCGCCAATGTCGGCGACGATTTCGAGCATCTCGGCCTCACCATCTGCCCCGACATCGATACCCTGGTCTATACCCTCTCGGGCCTCGCCAATCCTGAAACCGGCTGGGGCCGCGCCGGCGACACGGCGACCTTCATGCACGCCCTGGCCGGGCTCGGCGGCGAAACCTGGTTCCATCTCGGCGACGGCGACCTCGCCATGCATGTGGCGCGCAGCCATCGCTTGCGTTCGGGCGAAAGCCTGAGCCGCATCACCGCCGATATATGTGAACGGCTTGGAATCGAGGCGCGCATCCTGCCGGCGAGCGACGATGCGCTACGCACCATTGTCGAGACCGAGGACGGGCCGCTCGCCCTGCAACATTATTTCGTGCGCGAGAAATGCGCGCCCAAGGTCAAGGGTTTCCGCTATGACGGCTCGCGGACCGCTCAGGTGAAAAAGGAGATACTCGGCGCCCTGTCCGAACCGTCTCTCCAGGCGGTCATCATCTGCCCGTCCAACCCCTATATCAGCATCGATCCGATGCTCGCCATGCCGGCGCTGAGACAGGCGCTGAAGGACTGCGCGGCGCCCGTCGTCGCGGTCTCGCCGATCGTCGGCGGCGCCGCGCTCAAGGGGCCGACGGCCAAGATGATGCACGAGCTCGGCGCGGCGGTGAGCGCCGATTCCGTCGCCCGCCATTACCGCGATTTGATCGACGGCTTCGTCCTCGACCCCGCCGACGCGGCGCTGGAAAAGGCGGTGCGCGGCCTCGGCATGGAGGTGCTGATCACACCCTCCGTGATGACAAGCCTGGGCGACAAAATCCGTCTGGCGCGCGAAACCTTCGCCTTCGCCGTCGCGCTGAGCCGATCTAACTGAAGTGCGGAATCACATGCTCGCCATATTCGGCGACGATCTTCTCTTCCGAGCCGTTGGTGAGATAGATGGTGAACTGGGTGACGCCGGCGGCTTCGAGCTGTTTTATCTTTTCGACATGCTTCTCGACCGGCCCGAGGATGCCGAATGATTCGGTGATTTCGGGTGTGATGTAATAGGTGTTGTCGGACTCCATATCGCCGTGCTGGCGGTAATTATAGGCGTCGCCACCGGCGCCGCCGGCGCGCCGGGCTTCGATATAGTCGGTCAGGCTGTCGGGAACGTTGGCCGCGTCCTTACCGTATTTCTCGACGATATCGGCGACATGATTGCCGACCAGCGCGGGAAACCATTTGGTCTGCTGGACGCCGGTTTCAATATCGCCGATCCACACCGGCGCGCAGGACAGAACGCGGTAATCCAACATGTCGCGGCCGGCCGCCTTGCCGGCCGCGATGGCCTGCTCGGAAAACCAGCTACAGAGGCCGGGATCGGCCAACTGCACGACCAGGCCGTCGCCGACCTCGCCCGCCATCGCCAGCGCCTTCGGCCCATAGGCGGCGATCCAGACCGGCAGTTTATGGCCATCCACCCAATCCATGAAAACCGGCGCCGGGCATTCGTCATATTGATAGGACTCGCCGGCAACCATGCTGCGCACGGCCTCGCAGAATTCGGTCGTATAGGCGATCGTTCCGGGTTTCTTGCCCATCACGCGCATCGAGGAATCGCCGCGCCCGACGGCGATGTCGAAGCGCCCGCCGCTGATCTTGGAAAGCGTCGCGAACAGGCTGGCGGCGACCGACCAGTCGCGCACGCGCGGGTTGGTCACCAGCGGGCCGTAGCGCAGCCGCTCCGTATGCTCCATGCACAGTGCGATCTTGGGGTATGGGTCGGCCCACAGGATATGTGAATCGAAGAACCAGCAATAATCGAAGCCCGCCGCC
>CAJXFT010000135.1 GCA_913053235.1 uncultured Alphaproteobacteria bacterium | reverse complement strand
TCTGGGGAATCCCGGATAAGAATAAACTTTCGAACAATTTTCGAAGTGGCTGACCCTGCGTAATCGGTTTCATCTCGACACCCCCCTCGCGCCGCCCTGAATTCGCTCCTGTTCTTATTTTTTTATCTCGCGTTTCGCCTATCGGCGCATCACGGTTATTTTTCGGCCCGAGAGGCAGGCGAAGTAGATGCCGGGTGCTAAGCAACACGTCCGCGGTCGTGTTCGGCCTATTCCCACCGAGGCGGTATTGTATTCAGCCGAGCGCCCGGACAGGGCACCTGAAAATCGGCGGATGCAAGCGCGCCATGCGAACTTGCCATAGCCGACTTTGAATTTGCGTAACATGGTCAAGTGACAGTCCGGTGACAGGCGTGTGAGCGGCGCGACGCCCGAATCATTCGTCCGGGCCGCACCATGCCGGAAGTCGATCAGGCGCCTGGGATTCGCATTCTACCCGGCTGTCACGCCGCGCCGCGCCGTTCAGCCATGTTCTCAACCCGTATTACGAGTTGATTGTTCCTGCGACAAATTGACGCTGCGGCAACTTATCACCTCACCAGATGTCGGCTCGGTAATGAAGAATGGGCGGTAAGTGCTGTTTTTTCCGGACTGGCGAATGAAATTCAACTCAGAAAGGCCGGCACTCAAGTCAGGCTAAAACTGACAAACAAGAAAAAATACAGGTTGGCTTGAAGGCATGGAAGCTGCACGAAACCGGAGGTGTATCGAATGAAGCCGTATGGGAGCGTGGGTGAAATGGTGGATCTCTCCTCCAATGCCGCCCTTGCTATTGACGAAAAGTTGCGCGTTTGCGCATGGAACGATTGCGCTGAAAGGCTTCTGGGCTACAGCCCGAACGAAGTGATCGGCCGACCCTGCGGCGATGTTATTCGCGCGATGCGCTCGCACAACGTCCCGCTCTGCGTGCCGGACTGCGAGATCGGCAAATGTTTCCAGCGGCACCAACCATTTGATGTTGGGCGCTGCTTCGTGCGCCACAAGGAAGGCCGGCTCGTGCCCGTCCATATCGGTTCGATGATCGTCGGCGCGGGCGCACGCTCGCAGAGTGAGAACGACGGACTGGCGATCGTCTTTTTCACCCCGCGCTCAGGTAACGTCGTGGCGGAAAAACAGCCATGCCTGCGCGTCCAAACTTTCGGGCGGTTTTCGGTGACCTACGGAGATCGGATCCTTGAAATCGAGAAATGGCAACGAAAGCAGGCCCTTGCGCTTCTCAAATGTTTGATAACCCACAGCGGCCGCCCGGTACCGCGCGAGTATCTCATCGACTGGCTATGGCCGGAGGTCGACGAAATCGTCGGCGTCGGCCGCCTCAAGGTCGTCGTGTACTATTTGCGCCAACAGTTTCGCGATGCCGGCGTTGAAGCCGATGTGGTGGATACCGTGGGCAAGGGGTACGCGCTCAGGCTCGAATCGATCTGGCTCGACAAGGACGCTTTCGAGGGACATGTCACGCAAGGTTTCAGCCACGAACGCCAGGGTCGGCCGCTCGAGGCGATCAAATGCTTCGAAATGGCTTCGGCGCTCTATCGCGGTGACTATCTTGAGGAAGATCCCTACGCCGAATGGTGCATGGAGGAGCGCGAACGGCTGCGCGAAGTCTATCTGGAGGCGCTCGCCCACCTGGCGGATCTCCTGATGAACAGCGGCGAACACGACAAAGCGGTGCAGGTGTGCCGCACCGCGCTCGCCCGCGAGTCATGCCGCGAGAATTTTCATCGAACCCTTATGAAAAGCCTCGGGCAACTCGGCAGTACGGATCAGGCCGTCGCACAATTTTACCGCTGTCGGGAAATTCTCTCGCGCGAACTCGACGTCGAGCCGACATTCGAGACCGAACGTGTTTACCAGGGCATTCTCGGCGCGGCGGCCGAAGGCTTGCTTTAGCCGTCCGATTTGCGAAGAGCTGTCGAAACGCCGGAAGACCGGATCGCGGAAATGCCGCGGCATGATGGTGACAAACGATAAAACATCACGCGACGATATGTCGCGTTAACCGGCCAACGGTGCCGGCGGGACGGGCACATGCGAATCGTTATCAAGATCGTGCTTATCAACCTTGCTTTTATCCTCGCCTCGCCGCTGGCGGCTCAGGATTTCGACGCCGGACATGAAGCATATGAGCGCGGCGACTACGCGTCGGCGCTGCGTCAGCTTAGGCCTCTGGCCGAGCACGGACTGGCCAAGGCGCAAACCCTGCTCGCCAACATGTACGAAGAGGGCCGAGGCGTGGAACAGGATGATTCTGAAGCGCTGAAATGGTACCGCCTTGCCGCCGAGCAGGGCGTCGCCGTGGCCCAATTCAGACTCGGATATATCTACGGTACCGGCTGGAGCATGCCGACGGATTACGCCAAAGCGTTGAAATGGTGGCGTGCCGCCGCCGAGCAGGGCCATGCCAAGGCGCAAAGCAACCTTGGTCTCATGTACAAGCAAGGCAATGGTGTTCCCGAGGACTATGCTGAAGCGGTAAAGTGGTATCGGATGGCGGCTGAGCAAGGCAATGCATTCGGCCAGAGCCTGCTCGGTGGCATGTATCAATTTGGCAAAGGCGTGGCGGAAGACCACGTGCTGGCGCATATGTGGCTCAACCTTGCGGCCGGTCAGGGAGATCATGCGGCGGCCCTCAACCGTAATCTTGTGGCGGAAGTAATGACGCGCGAGCAAATCGCCGAAGCCGAGGAACTTGCCCGCGAGTGGCAGCCCGAATAGCGGAAGAGGCCAATCACCCTGCCCGCCCTGAATTCATTTCGGAGCACCCACACATCTTCATTCTGTTCGGCTGTTGGGTCACGGTAAGCCGCGATCCAAGGGCTGGCGTTCACAGCGGACTTCACTTTCAAAATTTAACGCCGACATCTCGAAAATAGCCGGTGCCAAGCGGAAGTCACTATCGTAAATCCGCATTCCCTCCTTTAATGACTGCTGTCCCGCCGACCGCGCCTATTGAATTTCGGCGATCTATCGCATTCAACTGACAGCGCCGTCGCAATCAATCCAGTGCGACGATAAGGTTGCCGCGAGCATCGGCGGTTGCGATAGATTCCGGGTGGATGACAATCGTGGTCGTCTCGTCCGCAATCACCGCCGGCCCTTCGACGACGCCGCCGGGTCGTATCTTCTCCGCGTCATGGAGATTGGCTTCGACCGGCCGGTCGAAACCATCGAGAAAAATAGTACGTTGGCCCTCGGGCGCTACCGCGTGCACGGTCTTGACACCGCCGCCGTCCTTCAGCGGTTGCTCGACAATGCCAAATGCGCGTACTTTCCAGGTTACGAACTCGACCCTGTCCTCTTCATCCTTCACACCATATTTGCGTTCGTGCAGGCGATGAAACGCCGCCGTCAAATGCTCGATATCGGCAACCCGGAGGAGGCCGTCCGCGGTTTCGAAGGGGACTTCGATCTCCCAGGACTGAAATTCGTAGCGACCAAAAAAGACCTGCTCGTAGCGCTGCGCATCGGGTCTCAGCCCCGCACGTTCGAGAAACGCGGCGCCTTCGTGTCGCATGCCCTCAAGCGCCGCGTTCACGGCATCGAGTGCGAAATCGTCAGCGGTCGTAAACAGCGTTGTCGCCCGCTCCCATTTGATGGTGGAGATCAGGCCGCCAAACGCACTGAGGCCGGCGGCGAAGCGCGGCACCATGAAGCGCGTTATACCGAGCTCGCGCGCGATTGCGCCGATATGACAGCCGACCGCACCGCCGCCCACGACAAGGAAGCTTTCGCGCGGATTAATCCCTTCCATCACGGTGATGTCCTCGATCGCCGCGATCATGTTGTGATTGCTGGTCGTATGGATCGCGAGAGCCGTATCGATTGTTTTGAGTCCGAGCGTGCGGCCAAGCGCTTCGACGGCGGATACCGCGGCACCCCGGTCCAACCGCATCCGGCCGCCGAGAAAATTGCCTGGGTCGATCAGCCCGAGCAAGACATTGGCATCGGTTACCGTCGGATGCTCGCCGCCCAGGCCGTAACAGGCCGGACCCGGCCGCGCGCCGGCACTCCGCGGCCCAACGCGGATCATGCCGGCGACATCGGCCCACGCGATGCTGCCGCCGCCCGCGCCTACCGAGCGTACGTCGACCTTGGGAATACCCAGCATGTCGTCGCCGATCATCGCTTCGATGCTCACGATGAGCCGGCCGTCGCGGATCGCGGCAACGTCGAACGTCGTGCCACCCATATCGACGACGACCACATCCGGTTCGGTCGCGAGATTTTGTGCCGCCACGGGTGCCAGCGTCGGCCCCGACATGACGCTGAAGATCGGTTTCGCCACGATCGCATCCGGCGGCATCATGCCGCCCGTGCAAGTTGCAACCAAAAAATGGTCGATATTGAATCCGTTCTCCGCCAGCGCGCCGCAGAGTGCACCCGTGTAGGCACTCACGATGGGCTGGAGCGAGGCATCGATAGCGGTGGAGATCGCGCGCCGGTACTCACGCGGGATGGGGTTGAGCTCGTGACTCAACGTCACCGGCACGTCTGGCCACATCTCGCGAATGATCTCGCGCGCCCGAACCTCGTGCGTCGGGCAAACAATTGACCACAGGAAGCAAACGGCGATCGCCTGGACTCCCCGGCGGCGCAGCCTCTCAACGGCGGCGCGCACATCTGTCTCCGCCAGCGGCTCGTACTCGTTCCCCAGCGCATCGATGCGGCCGCCGACTTCGGCGGTCAACTGACGCGGCACGTAAGGCGTCGGATAGTCGAGGCGAAAATCGAAGCATCGTTTACGCGGCGCTTCCCGAAGCGTCAGGATGTCGGGGTGACCCTTGTTACAGAGAAAGCCCGTCGCAACCGTCTTGCCCTCGACCAGCGCATTGGTCGACACAGTCGTGCCATGCACGATCCGCTCGCATGAGCGGAGGAAATCGGGCAGAGCAAGGCTGTAATGTTTGGCCGCTTGGGACAGCGCGTCCATAAAACCTTGCTCAAACCGCTCGGGCGTCGTCGGCACCTTGAAGATTTCGAGCCTGCCGTCGGCGTCCGACACGACGCAATCGGTAAACGTGCCGCCGATATCGATGCAGACGTTGAAGCGTACCATGTCGACGCTTAGCGGCCGGTGCTGGCGCGCAGCCGCGCCGTCGCCGCTTCGTCGAGCAGGTGGTCAAGCCCGTCCTCGCTCCTCCGCAGCTTGACCGCATAAACAGTCTCGGCGCGCGCCGGCGAGAGCCAGCCGCGATTGACCGTCTCGACAACCCGCGCGGGTTCCCGCTCCCGCGGGTCGCCATAGCCACCGCCGCCGCCCGCGACGAAGCGGAGCGCCTCTCCGGGCTGACAGATCTCGGTGTGGAAACTCGGCATTTCGACCCACCGCCCATCGGCGTGGCGCTTCCAATTGCGCGAAGCCGCGCCGTCGAGGCCGCCCAGAACGCCGCGCGCCGGGGTCCCGTCGCCGTCGCTGCAATAGATCGCCGTCATCTCGGCGGCAAGTGGCCCATAGACGCCGGTCATCGCCGGCGCGCCGTCCCAGCGCCCATGGCCCATCGTGTCGGGCGCGACGCCGCGTTGCTCGACCAGGATCGGATACATGCCCTCATCGACCTCGATCGAATCGAGCATGAGCATGCCGCAGGTATCGGCATCGTTGTAGGTAAGCCAGCCGTCATGGCCGTGGATTCCGGGTCCGCCCGAATAGCCGACGAATAGTTGGTTCACATAGGCACGATCGCCGCGCAGCGGGTCTACGCCCGAGACAACCGCCATCCCGCTCGCCATCATCGCGCCGCCTTCGGCAATCCCGTGCGGCGCTCCCATTTGCGCAAAACAGCAGGCAACGGCGTTGATCAGGCGGTCGTTGACGTTGGTTGTCGCGACCGAGGTGCCGACGGGATAGGCCGGGCGGCCGACGACGCAACCGTCCCTAAGCAGGACGTTGATGCACCGCGCGCTGCCTTCGTTGTGGGGAATCGTCGGGTCGAGGTTAACGAATACGCCGATCCGGCAGGACGCCGTCGCGGTCGCTTCCGAAAGGTTCAGCCCGCCCGGCACGCAATCGATATTGTCGCGGGCATCGACAGTGATTTCGCCCGCTTCGGGATCGACCGATACGGTGACGCGCACCGGAATCCCTTGCTCGGCAACGCCAGGCACCGGATCGTGCTTCGTTTGGTATGACCATTTGCCCGCCGGCAGGCTGGCAATCGCCGCCTTGGTGCGGCGTTCGCCATAAGTCATCCAATCCTCGATGAAATTCTCGATCAGGCCCGCGCCATGGCGCGCGACAAGATCCTTGAGGCGCTGCTCGCCGATCCGGCAGGCGCCGAGCTGGGCCTGATAGTCGCCGTGCCAAATCTTGCTCGCGCGGATCTTGGTCAGGCCGATGCGAACGATGTCGGCTTTCGAAATGTAGCGCTCTTCCACTCGGACGCAGGGGAAGTGCAGACCCTCTTCGTAGATCGTCGCGGCATTGGGCAAATAGGTCGTCGGCAGCGGCGCACCCATATCGGCGTGGTGACAGCGGGCAAGCGCCCAGAACATGATCCGGCCGTCGACGAACACCGGCACGATAACATCGAGGTCGGCGTGGTGAGTCGCACCTAAATATGGGCAATTGTTGAGATACGCATCACCTTCGGCGGTGTCGTCGAACAGGGTATCGACCGCACGCGTCGTGAGATCCAGTGCCGTGATGTGAATCGGCAGGCCATCCTCGACACTGATCAGCCGATGATCATGGGTCAGGATTCCGACCGAAAAGTCGCGCGCGTTTTTTATCACGGCGGAGCGGCTTGCTCTGAGAATGCCATTGGTCATCTCGCGGCAAATCGCTTCGAAGCGCCGCGACAGCACGGCCAGCATCATGGGCTCGAGCGTGTAGCCCCCCGCGTCACGCCGCTTGTCGACGGATGGTGCCACGAGCCGGACTTAAGGTTTGCGAAGCCCGAGAATCTCTCGGGCCTCGGCCGCCGTCGCGGGCTCGCAACCGAACATGTCGACCAGCGCGACCGCCTGCTCGACAAGTGCCGCATTGGACGGCGCAAGCTCGCCGCGGCGCAGATAGAGATTGTCTTCAAGGCCGGTGCGGACATGGCCGCCGCCGAGGATTGAAAGGCCGATCAGCGGCAACTGGTCGCGCGATATCCCGAACGCCGCCCATTCGGCGCCCGCCGGCAACAGGCTCAGCAGATAGGTCAAAGCGGCCGGCGTCGCCGGCGCACCCCACTCGATGCCGAGACAGAGCTGGAAGAATCCCGGCGCCGCGATTTGATCGATTTCGACCATATGCCGGGCGAGGCGCACATGGCCGACATCGAACACTTCAAGCTCCGGCACCACGCCGGCTTGGCGCACGGCTTCGGCCATGTAGCGAAGATGGGGCGGCGAATTGATCATCACGCTTTCATCGCGAATGCCGCCGGAATTCATCGTCGCCACGTCGAGGCTGCAAATCTCCGGCCGCAATGCGAGAACATGTTCGATCCGCCGCGCCGGCGACGTCATGGTGGTGCCGGGCCCGGCTTCGAGCGGATTGTCGAGCCCGAGACTGATGCGGGCGCCATAGCCGGTGGTGAGGTTCAGCACCACGTCGGTAGCGCTTTCGCGGATTCGCCCGACCGCCGCCCGGTAGTGCTCGAGCGCCATGCTGGCGAGGCCGGTTTCGGGATCGCGGACATGGATATGCACGATCGCCGCCCCCGCTTTCGCCGCGTCGATGGCGGATTGCGCGATTTCTTCAGGCGTGACCGGCACGGCGGGGTTCTTGTCCGCCGTGTCGGCCGAGCCGGTTACCGCACAGGTGATGATAACTTTTCTAGCCATGGGTCGATGCTCCGCTGTTCAGGTCGGGACCAAACTCCTCGTCGTCGGTATTGCGTTGAAGTGCGCGTAGCCCGTCACGCAATACGGTGGCGAGACGGGCGATATCGGCCTCATCGATCGCGGTAGAGAGATTGCCCATGCCATAAGGCGCGAGCATAAAACCGCGATTGAGGAAGTAGCGGCTGAGCCGGGCCATGCGCGCCTTTTCATCCGCATCGACGAAGGCCGAGCGGTAATCCTTGAGCGGGCGGTCATTGAGGTAGAGGCGGAACAGCGAGCCGGCGCCGGTTACCTGCCCGCTCACGCCGGCTTCCGTCATGGCGGCGCGGAGCGCTTCGCGGGTCTTTTCGCCGAGCGCATTCAAGGCCGCGATGCGCGTCTCATCGAGCAGGCGCATCGTCGCCAGCCCCGCCACCATCGTGATCGGGTTGGCGTTGAACGTTCCGGCATGGGGCAGCGCGACATCGCTGGCGCGCGGATCGAACACCGCCATTATCGCTTCGCGCCCGGCCACCGCGCCGACCGGAAAGCCACCGCCGATAATTTTTCCGAGCGCCGTGAGATCGGGCAGCACGCCGAAGACGCCCTGGGCGCCGTGATAACCGATGCGAAAACTGATCACTTCGTCATAGATCAGGACGATGCCGTGGCGCTCGGCGAAATCCCTCAGGAAGGTTAGATATTCGCGGCTCGCCGCCATCAGGCCGCAGCGATTGGGCAGCGGGTCGATGACGATGGCGGCGAGCTTTCCGGCCTCGGGCGTCAAAATGCGCTCGGCCGCCGCCGCGTCGTTGAACGGCATCACCACGACATCCTTCAGCACGCCGTCGGGGGTGCCACGGGCGCCAGCGACGGCGCTCGGATCACCCGCCGACCAGGCCTGGGGGCCAACGCCTTCGCTCACTTCGGCATAGTCGTAGGTGCCGTGATAGGCACCTTCGCTCTTGGCGATCTTGGGCCGCCCGGTATGGGCGCGCGCCGCCTTGATCGCCATCATCACCGCCTCGGTGCCGGAGTTGGCGAAACGCACGCGATCGGCCGAGGGCAGCCGCTCGCACAACAGTTCGGCGAGCATGATCTCGGCCTCGGTGGGGCCGGCGTAGCAACTGCCCAGCGGAAGCTGCTCGGCCACCACCCGCATCACCTCGCCATGCGCGTGGCCGTGAATGAGCGAGGTGAAATTGTTGAGGAAATCGGTGCGCTCGACACCGTCGACATCGGTCACCAGTGCGCCCTTGGCGGATCGAATATAGATCGGGTAGGGCGCGCGATAGACACTTTGCCGCGAGTTGCCGCCCGGCAACACCGCCTGGGCGCGCTCGAAGAGCACGGCCGAGCGCGATGCGGGGTCGGGATATCGTGCCATGTCTCGCATTCCTTTCCGGGACTCAGTCGGCGGCTTCATCCGCGTCCGGATCGAACGCGTAGTCGCGCACCGCGTCTTCACGGCTCAGATAGCCGCGGCGAAGGTCCTCGATCACTTTTGAACGCGCTCTGGCCCGCGGATCGCCATAGCCGCCGCCACCGGGCGTGCGCACCTGCACCACATCGCCGGGCTTGAGCACGTAGCCCTCGCCTTTCGAGAGATGTGGCGGCCGCTCGGCAACGCCTTGACGCGTGATCTCGATTTCGTTCATCGCACCCGCCAGGCCGCCGCCAAGGCCGTGTGGGCCGGTTCGGCCGTGGTCCATCATGAACGAGGCCTTCGCTTCGCCGCGCAGCAGGCGCACGCGGTAATTGACTCCGAAACCACCCCGGTGTCTTCCCGCCCCGCCCGAGCTTTCGCGCAGCGCATATTCCTCGAACAGGATCGGGTAGTGCTGTTCCAGGATCTCCGCCGGCTGGGTTTTCGAAATGCCGACGGACGAACAACCGTTGGTCAAGCCGTCGCTCTCCCACCAGCCGCCGTAACCGCCCCCGCTGAAGATATACATGACGTAGCGGCGCTGCTCGTCCGGATCGTCGCCGCCGAGGCTGAAATTGCCGCTGGTGCCGGCGGGGGCGGCGAACATCCGCTCCGGCATCGCCTCACCCATGGCGCCGAAAACCGCCTCCATGATGCGCTGCGCGGTCTCCGCCGCGCATCCCGAGACCGGGCGCGGATAGGCCGCG
>CAJXFT010000134.1 GCA_913053235.1 uncultured Alphaproteobacteria bacterium | reverse complement strand
CTTATAGAGGGGATGAAGAACCCGTGTCGCGCAGAGGCCGCGCTGAATCTGAATGCCGCCGGCGGACAATCGCGTGCAAAATCCCTCGATCACCATCTCGGCGGCGTTGCCGTCCAAACCTTGCTGAACGATCCACTGCGCGAGCGCTTCGCGCTCGGGCAGGCGGCGTTCGGTTTCGCTGACGAGTGTTGCCATGATCCTCAAAAGGGATATGTTGTGCGCCCGGCCATTGTAACCCTCACCGCCTCGAATCTTGCCAGCTAAATTGCGCTTCGATGCCCGATAAATGCCGCCTTTACCTGATCACCCCGCCGCGATTGGAGGCGGCGGCGTTTGCCGATGAACTTGCGGCGGCGCTCGACGGCGGCGACGTGGCCTGCGTGCAACTGCGCCTGAAGGGAGCCGAGGACGGCGCCATCCGCGCCGCCATCGACAGGCTGATGCCGGTCTGCCACGAGCGGGAGGTGGCGTTTATCGTCAATGACAGGCCGGACCTGGCCGCCGAATGCGGCGCCGACGGGGCGCATATCGGCGCCGATGACGGCGATTACGCCAGCGCGCGGGCGCTGCTCGGCGGTGAAGCCATCCTCGGCGTGAGCTGCTACGATTCGCGTCATCTCGCCATGCAGGCCGGCGGGGCGGGCGCCGATTACATCGCCTTCGGGGCGTTTTACCCGACCCAGAGCAAAACCCCGCGCAGCCGCGCGGAGCCCGAGATTATAACCTGGTGGCACGATCTGACGGTGGTGCAATGCGTCGCCATCGGCGGCATTGCGGCGCATAATTGCGCGCCGCTGGTAACGGCGGGAGCGGATTTTCTGGCCGTTATCGCCGCCGTGTGGGATCATCCGGATGGGCCGGCCGCCGGCGTCAAGGCGATCAACGGCGCCATTGCAAAAGCGGACGCCGCCAAGCCTCCAGAATAACGGAATTCGAGACATTGCTATGAAGATAAACGGCAACGCAATACGCCCGGGCATGGTGATCGAACACCAGAACCGGCTATGGGTGGCGACCAAAATCCAGCACACCCAGCCCGGCAAGGGCGGCGCCTATCTTCAGGTCGAGCTCAAGGATCTGCTGTCCGGCAGCAAGCTCAACGAACGCTTCCGCGCCTCCGAGAATGTCGAGCGCGTGCGCCTCGATCAGAAGCTGCATCAGTTTCTCTTTGCCGATGGCGACATGCTGACATTCATGGATATGGAAAGCTTCGAGCAAATCTCGCTGCCGCGGGAGATCGTCGGCGAGCCGGTGATTTTTTTGCAGGACGGCATGGAGGTGACGGTCGAATCGCATGAGGGCACGATCATCGGCGTCGAGCTGCCCGAGACGGCGGTGCAGGCGGTGGCGGAGACCGAGCCGGTGGTCAAGGGACAGACCGCGGCGGCGTCCTACAAGCCGGCGCTCCTCGACAACGGCGTGCGCACCATGGTGCCGGCGCATATCCATCAGGGCGACCGGGTGGTGGTGAATACCGGCGACGGCAGCTACGTCGAACGCGCGCGCGACTGAAACCGCAAGCCGACCTTTCCCTTGCCGCGCCGCTCCCCGCTGATCACCGTCATGGCCAACGCCGCCTACAAGGCGGCGCGCGGTTTGTGCCGCGATTTCGGCGAGGTCGAACAGCTTCAGGTATCGCGCAAGGGGCCGGCCGATTTCGTTTCTTCCGCCGATCACAAGGCCGAACGGACGCTGGTCGAGGAACTTACGCGGGCGCGCCCGAAATTCGGTTTCCTGGTTGAGGAAGGCGGCGAGATAAAGGGTGAGGACAGCTCCAACCGCTGGATCATCGATCCGCTCGACGGCACCACGAATTTCCTGCACGGCATTCCGCATTTCGCCATTTCGATCGGCCTCGAGCGCGACGGCAGGATGTTCGCCGGCGTGATCTACGATCCACTGCGCGATGAATTGTTCTGGGCCGAGACCGGCGGCGGCGCGTTTATCAACGCGCAGCGCCTGCGCGTTTCCGCGCGCGCGCGCCTCGGCGATGCGCTGATCGCCACCGGCATGCCGTTCAAGGGGCGCGCCAGCCACCCCGAATATCCGGTCATGCTCGATAGCGTCTGGGCCGCGACCTCGGGCGTGCGCCGCTTCGGCTCGGCGGCGCTCGATCTGGCCTATGTCGCGGCGGGGCGTTATGACGGATTCTGGGAATTCGCCCTGTCGCCCTGGGATATCGCCGCCGGGCTGGTGGTCTTGCGCGAAGCCGGCGGTATCGTCAGCGAAGTGGATGGCGGCGACCGGATGATGGAATCGGGCGACATTCTGGCCAGCAACGGCCATCTGCACGAATATTTGCGAGAACTGCTGGCGCAAGCGGCGGCGGCGGGGCGATAGGGCGCGAAACGAGCCGCCGACGACCCTGTTGTCGGCGGCGAACCCCTATACTATTGTGAGCGCCCAATAAAATGGGAGAGTAGATATCCATATCACCACCGTTTTTTGCGCCCAGGCTGCCACCGTTTTTGGCGCCGCGCGCAACCTCCTCATCGTTGCCGCCGCCGTGTCGTGCGCGGCCGGCGCGGCGCTCGGCCAGGACACCGTCTATATCGGCGGCAGCGGCCAAACCAGCGTCGAAATCGACCTCGGCGTGCTCGACTATCTCGACGCGCCGCGGCGCGCCGAATTCGCCTTGCGCCATCCCGGCGTCGCCGATGACGGCCTGGCGCCGGTTACCCTGCGCCCGCCCGACGATGCCGCCGCCACCACCCTTCGCGATGTGGCGCCCGAGCCGGAGCCGGTTGAGATGGTGGTGAAATTGGAGGCGCCCGCGGCCACCGCGCCGGCCACAGTGACGGCGCCGGAGCCCGTGCCCGACCCACCGCCGACGGCGGCGCCGGAGGAAATGACGCCAGAGGAGCGCGCCGCCGCCGTGGCGCGCAACAAGGATATGGTTTCCAGCACCAGCTTCGCCAACGAGACCGCGCGCGCCACCAGCGACGAAGCGCCGGCGGCGGCAGCCGAGCCCGGCGGTGCGCCGCAAGCGGAGCCTGAAGCCGAGATCGCCGCGCTCGAACCGGCGGCGGCGCCGACCCAGCCCGGCGAAACCATGGCGATCATCTTTGCCGCCGACGAGGCAAAGCTGCCGCCGGCGGCGCAAGCGCCGCTGGCCACGGTCGCCGCCGCGCTTGGCCGCGATGAAACGCTGCGCCTGCAACTCAGGGCCTATGCCGGCGGCAGCGACGATTCAGCCTCGCATGCGCGCAGATTGTCACTATCGCGCGCCCTTGCGGTGCGCTCCGAACTGATCGAGCAGGGTGTGCGCAGCACCCGGATCGATGTGCGGGCGCTGGGCAACAAATCCAAAACCGGATCGAGCGACCGGGTGGATGTCATCCTGGTTAAACGCTAGGTGACAGCCGTGCGGCAACCGCGATGAACGTATTGCGCCCCTTTCTGATCCGCATGAGCGCCTTTCTGGTGATCGTCGTCGCCATTTGCGTCGCCCTCTCGACATCGCTGTTTGACGCCTTTCTCGCCAACCCGGCCCTGAACGGCGTGATACTCGGCGTTCTCCTGATCGGCATCGTGTTCTCCTACCGCCAGGTCTTGCGGCTGGCGCCCGAGACGGCCTGGCTGGCGACCGCCCGCACCAACCAGCCCGGCCTCTCGGTTCAGCGCCCGCCGCGCATGCTGGCGCCGCTCGCCACCATGATCGCGGAGCGGCGCGGGCGGGTGTCGCTCAGCGCCGTTTCCATGCGCAGCGTCCTCGACGGCATCGGCTCGCGCCTCGACGAAAGCCATGAACTGGCGCGCTACCTGATCGGCCTCCTGATCTTTCTCGGCCTGCTCGGCACCTTCTGGGGCCTCCTGCAGACCGTGACCTCGGTCGGCGACGTGATCGGCGGGCTCTCGGTCGGCGGCCAGGATTTGGGCTCGGCCTTCGACGATCTCAAGGGCGGGCTCGAGGCGCCGCTGGCCGGCATGGGCACGGCCTTCAGTTCCTCGCTGTTCGGCCTGGCGGGCTCGCTGGTGCTCGGCTTTTTGGAATTGCAGGCGTCGCAGGCGCAGAACCGTTTCTACAATGATTTGGAGGACTGGCTGTCCTCGCACGCCCGGCTTGGCGGCGGCACGCTGGCGATCGAGGGCGGCGATCAATCGGTGCCGGCCTATGTCAGCGCGCTCCTGGAGCGCACGGCCGACAGTTTGGACGATCTGCAGCGCACGCTGGCGCGCGGCGAGGACAACCGCGCCTCGTCGAGCGCCAACATTCTCTCGCTCACCGAGCGCCTGGCGACACTGACCGATCAAATGCGCGCCGAACAGGACCTCATGGTCAAGCTGGTCGAAAACCAGATGGAAATACGCCCGGTATTGGAGCGCCTTGCCGAATCGGGGCGCCAGCCGATCGCCCTCGACGAGGCCAGCCGCTCGCATTTGCGCAATGTCGATGTCTATGTCGGGCGGTTGCTGGAAGAAATGGTGGCCGGGCGCGAACAGAGCGTGAATGAGCTCAGAAGCGAATTCAAACTGCTGGCCCGCACGATCGCCGCCATCGCCGAAAACGAGCGGCGCGACGGGCGCGGCTGACGCGGTCCGGCCGCGATGTCATACGCCTCCCGCTCCGGCCGCCGCCGCGGCCCCTCCACGGATATCTGGCCCGGCTTCGTCGATGTTCTCTCGACGTTGCTGCTGGTGATGATCTTTTTGCTCGTCGTCTACATGCTGGCGCAATATTTCCTGCAACGCAGTGTTTCGGAAAAAAGCGAGGCGCTGAGCGAGCTCGACCACCAGGTCGCGGAACTGGCCGATCTGCTGTCGCTCGAGCGCCAATCGAACAGCGATTTGCGCTCCAACATTTCGCAGCTTTCCGCCGAGCTGCAAAATTCCCTCGCCGAACGCGATGCGCTGACCCTTTCACTGACCCGCGCCGAGGATGAAACCGATACGCTGCGCCTGCGCCTTCGCGATATGACTTCGGAGGCGCAGACCGCGCTCAGCGACGCCACCGAAGCCAACCGCAAGGTCTCGGAGGCGCTGCTGCGGGCCGAGGCGGGAGAGGAAAAAATCCGCGTAATGCTGAGCGATGTCGAGCAATTGCGCCGCGATATCGAAGCGCTTCGCACCGTACGCGCCGATTTGGAAGACGATGTCATCCGGCTTGCCGCCGCGTTGCAGAGCCGCGAGGAAGAGGCCAGCCAACTTAGCGAGGCGTTGAAGAGCAGCGAAGATTCGGCGAGCCAGCTTGCCGCCTCGTTGAAGAGCAGCGAGGATGAGGCCGGCCAGCTTGCCGACAGTTTGCGGAGCAGCGAGACTGAAGCCAGCCGGCTCGGCGACAGGTTGAGGCGCAGCGAGGACCAGGCCAGCCGGCTCGCCGCCTTGTTGCGCGACAGCAAGGACGAAGCCAGCCGGCTCGCCGACGCCCTCGATAAAAGCGAAAGAGAGAAAGTGAATCTCGATCGGGCGTTCAGCGCCGCGCGCGACCGATCGAGCGAGCTTTTGGCGAAGCTCTCCGATGAAACCGAACGCACCGCCCTCGCCCAGAAAGAGCTGGACGAGCGCGATATCCGTTTGCGCGAAGTGCAGGACCTTTATCTGGTATCCGAAAATCAACTGGTGGAGACGCGCGATCTGAGCAAACGGCAACGCGACGAGATCGGCGTCCTCAACCGGCAAATCCTGGCGATCAGAGCGCAATTGTCGCGCATCGAGGCGGTGCTGGATGCCTCGGAAGCCAAGAGCGAGGCGCAAAAGGTGGTGATCGCCGACCTCGGCCAGCGCTTAAATCTTGCCCTCGCCGCCAAGGTCGAGGAGCTCGCCGAATACCGCTCCGAGTTTTTCGGCCGGCTGCGCCAGGTTCTCGCCGGCCGTCAGGGCTTCACCATCATCGGCGACCGCTTCGTCTTTCAGTCGGAAGTGCTGTTCGCGTCGGGCTCGTCCGAGCTTGGATTCAGCGGCAAGGTGGGGCTGAATACATTCGCCACCGAGTTGAAGGATGTGATGACGCGCATTCCGCAGGACCTGCCCTGGATATTGCAGGTCGACGGGCATACCGACCGCATTCCCATCAATACGCCGCGCTTTCCTTCCAACTGGGATCTGTCGGCGGCGCGCGCCATCGAGGTGGTCAATTATCTGGTCACCCAGGGCATACCGCCGGTGCGCCTCAGCGCCACCGGCTACGGCGAATTCCAGCCTATCGACGAACGCGACGACGAGATCGCCCTCAGGCGCAACCGGCGCATTGAGCTTAAGCTGACTCAGCGCTGAGCGGCGCCGCACCGGCCGTCGCCGGCACCTCACCGTTCGCGGCGCCATTATCGGCGCTTGTGCCGTCGAATTGGAGCGCCGCCAAACGCGCATAGAGGCCATCCTCGGCGACCAGGTCGTCATGGCTTCCTTCGGACACCACGCGGCCCTCCTGCATCACGATGATGCGGTCCGCCTTCTGCACGGTGGCGAGGCGGTGCGCGATGACGATGGTGGTGCGCCCCGCCATCAGGGTCTCCAACGCCTGCTGCACGGCGCGCTCGCTTTCGGCGTCAAGCGCGCTGGTGGCTTCGTCGAGCAGGAGAATTACCGGATTGCGCAGGATCGCCCGAGCGATGGCGAGGCGCTGCTTCTGGCCGCCCGAGAGGCGCATGCCCTTTTCGCCGAGGAAGGTGGCGAAACCTTCCGGAAGCGCGTCAAAAAAAGCTTCGGCGCCGGCGGCGCGGGCCGCCGCGCGCACTTCTTCGTCTGTCGCGCCCGGGCGGCCGAAACGGATATTCTCCCATGCGTCGGCGGCAAAAATCACCGGGTCCTGAGGCACCAGGCCGAAGCGCGCACGCGCCTCCTCGGGCCGGGTGTGTTGCAAATCCACGCCGTCGAGGCGAACGGCGCCGCTATCGGGATCGTAAAATCGCAGCAGCAGATTGAAGACGCTGGTCTTGCCGGCGCCGGACGGCCCCACGAGGGCGACGCGCTCGCCGGGCGCAACGTTCAGCGTGTAGCCGACCAGCGCCGATTCGTCGGGGCGCGAGGGATAGTTGAAGGTGACCTGCTCGAGGGCGATGGCGCCCTGGGGCGGCTCGGGCAGGGCGGCGGGGTTTTCAGGCGCGGCGATGTCGCTTTCCTGGCGCAGTAATTCGACCAGCCGCTCGGCCGCGCCGGCGGCATGTTGCAGATCGCCATAGACTTCGCTGAGCGAGCCCACCGAGCCGGCGACGACAACGGCGTAGAACAAGAAGGACAACAATTCGCCGCCGCTCAATCTTCCGTCGAGCACGTCATGGCCGCCCAGCCAAAGAACCGCCGCGATGCCGGTAAAGACGAACAGGATGACGAAGGCGGTGAGGAAGGCGCGCGCGCGCACCCGCCCGAGCGCGGTGTGAAAGGCGCTATCGACCTTGGCGCCGAAGCGCGTCTGGGTGTTGGTTTCCTGGCCGAACGCCTGAACGGTATGAATGGCGTTGAGCGATTCCTCGACCTGGCCGCCGAGATCAGCGATACGGTCCTGACTGGCGCGCGAGCGCTGGCGCACCCGCCGGCCGAGGATGACGATCGGCACCACCACCACGGGGACGAGAACGAACACCAGGCCCGCCAGTCTCGGGCTGGTGATGAACAGCATCGCGACGCCGCCGGTCAGCAGAAACAGGTTACGCAGCGCGGAAGACGCCTGGCTGCCGATCACGGTTTGCAGGAGCGTGGTGTCGGTGGTGATGCGCGAGAGCAATTCGCCGGTCTTGTTGATCTCGAAAAAGGCCGGGCTGAGGCGGAGAAGCCTTTCGAATATGGCGCGGCGGATATCGGCGACCACCCGCTCGCCCAACCAGGAAACCAGGTAAAACCGCGAAAACGTGGCCGCCGCCAGCAGCACCACCATGCCGATCAGGTAAATCAGGGCCTCGTTGAGGAGGCCGATATTGTCGTCGCCAAGGCCCTGATCGACGAGCAGCCTTAAGCCCACGCCCATCGCCAGCACCGCCGCGGCGGAAACGCTAAGCGCAATAAGCGCCCCGATCACCACCGTGCGGTACGGCCGGACAAACCGCAGGAGCGGGCGTATCTGTTTGAGATCCTTGCCCTTTTCCCTGTCACCCCGAGACGCGCGCTGGCCGCCGCCCGGGCCAAAAATGCTCATGCGCCGAACCCTTGGCGGCGTTCCGCGATGACATAGGGCAAACCTTCAAGTGCCTTCAATTTCAATGCTTTTCCATGAGAATTTGCGCTGCCGATTGGGTATATCAGCCGGCGCCGGAAGGGCCAACCACAACAGATGCTTGCCAGAAATCCGCTGTGGATATATATAAGCGCCCTCAGCCAGCGGAAAGATTCGATGAAAAAAGATATTCATCCCGATTATCATGAAATCAACGTGGTGCGCACCGACGGCAGCACCTTCAAGACCCGTTCGACCTGGGGCAAGGAAGGCGACACCATGACGCTCGACGTCGATCCCCTGTCGCATCCGGTGTGGACGGGCGGCCACCAGCGGCTGGTCGATACCGCCGGTCAGGTTTCGCGCTTCAACAAGCGCTTCGCCGATTTCGGCATTAAGGGATAGGCAAATAATCCGCCGCGCCTACAGCAAATCCCGAGCAGGTGGAATCACCCGCGACGACGCAATTGCTTCAATTTAAAAAGAGATAGAGCGCGTCGGGTGAGCGCAAGCGAACCTGACATGCTCTAAAAACCGTAGCTCAGCGTCAGCCATAATTTCTGGATGTCGGCGGAAAAATCTCCGGCCTGGAAATCGCCATATTTGACCGCCAGCGTAAAGCGTTTGTGGACGGTGACGGCGGCCCTGGCATCGAACTCGCTGCCCAGGTCGCGGCTGCTGTCCTCGGCCTCGAAATCGTGATACATCGCCCACAGCACGACCTTGTCGATGTAGCCCAAATCCTTGATGAC
Organism: uncultured Alphaproteobacteria bacterium; assembly: GCA_913053235.1. Taxonomy (GTDB): domain Bacteria; phylum Pseudomonadota; class Alphaproteobacteria; order UBA828; family UBA828; genus PTKB01. The sequence continues at coordinate 1,167 of CAJXFT010000134.1, read as the reverse complement.
GTATAGCACGGTGCCGTACAAATCCTCCATGCCGTCCGCCTGGGTTGTCAGGTATCTGTCGGCGACGCCCTGAAATTTGTGATTGGTGCCGAGCGCCATCTGAAAGCCGTTGGTCGAATCGCCCTCAAGCACCTCATAGTCGAGCTTTAAGGTCAGGCCTTTAAAGCTGACGCCGCCTTCGAGCATGTAGTAATTGAGATCGACACTGTTCGGATGGTTGGCACGGTCCGTTTGGTGCGCAAATTCGCCGGCGTAAAGCAGTTTGAACGAATCGTTCAGCGGCGTGCCGCCGGCGCCGCGCAGCCCCAAGGTTTGCGTCGACAAAGTGGGGCTGTCGTCATCGAAGTCGAGGAAATAGCCGTAGCCGCTGATCTTTGCGAAATCGAAGCCGCTATAGGTGCCGTGCAGGAGGTGGCTGTTGGAATTAAACGTGCCGGAGGCGGTATTGTCGGTACTGAAGATGCGCAGCACCTGTTTGATATAATTATAGTCCAATTTCAGGTCCGGCACGGACTCGTTGCTGACGCTCAAGGCGTCGAAACTCTGGTGATGCTGGCGGAACTTGATATCGCCGATGAAGCGTTGATTGTCGTAGAAGATGCGCTGCCGCCCGGCCTTGATGACGGTATCGGGCAGTTGATGGAAGGCCAGATAGGACTGTTTCAGCTCGGTCGTCTCGGCATCGACCACCGTGGCGAATCTGGTGCGGCCGTTGGTGGTGCTGTTGTAGTCGCCATTGCCGAGCACCTCGACATTCTCAAGCTCGATCAGGCCGCTGACGCCACGATGGATATCGCTCGCATAGCCGATCTCGGTACGCATCGTTTTGACGTTGGCATGCTTGGTCGCATTGTCATCGTTGACATGCTCGTAGCGGTATTTCTGCTTGAAGAAAATACCGGTTGACTGGAGGGATTTGATCCAGCGCGCGTGTGGCGGCACGTTGCGATGCTCATCGGCGATGGCGGCGCTGGACAACACCGCAACGCCGAGAACGACGACGATCACGCCGATACTTACCGCCATCATGCGGAAATATCTTGTGGGTCGAATGCCAAGACCGCTGGATGCTTGATGATTCATTCGGAGATTCTCCTGTGAATGCCGGCCGCGCCTCCTCAACCGCGACGGTCACGATTCTGCCAAGCCCAAACCAACAATAATAAT